>JAGLLA010000009.1 GCA_023140775.1 Candidatus Parcubacteria bacterium | reverse complement strand
TCAGCCCTAAATCATGCTTCTCATATTATTCACCAAATTATCATCAATCAAAAAGAGATTGACCTAGAAGTAAGAACATATTTATTTTCAAACGATCTTAATTCTTCTCCAGACATAGATTTTGAAAGTGAAAATAGAAAAATAATTGAGGCGATTTCGTTGTATGAATCAATGACCAAAAATAATTCAGAGATAATCTCTTTGGTTAAAAAGAAAAGTATTGAATTTCTGAAAATCAGTTCCGAGACGATCAAGCTGCACGATCAGAATATCATAGACAACAAAGAATTGAATGATATTCTTTCACAGGAGAAAAAAAAGAGATATGCCATTAAAGAATTCATCAATAATTCAGAAGATCTTCAAACACGAGAAAAATATGCCTTGATGATGTATTACAGCAAGGAAGCTCTATTTCAGTACAAAGATGAAAAGCACTTGCAAGAATGGGACGCTGTCGTACATAATTTACTAGAAGATTTTATTGCTGAAGATAATAAAGTACTTATCAATGAAATGAGTCTTTATGAGTCGTATATCCATGATCTGTCTAATCGTCTTATTCACAATGAATACAATAAGATAAATGAGTTTGAGAAAATTAAAAAGCTTGAGAAGATCGAAGACGATATATCATCAATTCAGGCACAAATAAACACCATTCAAACAGAGAGGCAAAAAGACATCGAAGATAACTTAAATTTTCTAGCTTTAGCTTTTATGTTAAGTTTTATGCTTCTGGTAATCAGCATCGGATATTTATTATCAAATACTATTTCTGAGCCGATAAAAAGGCTGACTGATGATGCTATAGAAATAGCTAGGGGTGATTATAAAAAAAGGATTTTAATTCATTCAAATAATGAAATAGGAAAAACAGCCAAAATCATCAATACAATGCTTGATAATCTGGAAGAAGTGAGAGATGTCCTTGAGATCAAAGTAAAGGCCAGAACAAAAAAATTAGAGATTTTGGCAGCAGATCTTGAAAATAAAGTAGAAAAAAGGACCAAGGAAATCAAGGAAAAAATTAAGGAGCTTGAAAAATTCAATGAATTGGCAGTAGGTAGGGAACTAGTCATGATTAAACTCAAAGAACAGATCAAAGATTTGAAGAAAAATAATGCGTCTTATATTGATGATAATCAAAAAAAGAATTTAGGTGAAAACGGTAATGCTACTGATGATAATATTGAATTATAAATATTAGAATAAAATACAATAAAAAAAAGAATTTATTTTATTAATTAAGAAAACACATGACAACAAAAACAAAGGTTGGTTCAAGCAGTAATCTTGATCCAAGTCAAGCTGGCAAAGACGCCTGCTTGCAGGCAATCGAAGGACTTAAAAATCCAAAACTCCTAATCGTCTTTTCTTCGTCTGGATATGACCAGCAAGAAATGCTTTCTGCCATTAGGGAAGTTAGTGGTGACATTCCCCTCATTGGATGCAGTTCTTCTGGTGAGATCATTGGATCAGGACCTCTTAGCAAAAGTGTCGCCATTATGGCCATTGAAAGCGATTCGATGAATTGTGTAGTTGCCGAAGGAGAAAGCATAAAGCCTAATCCAAAAGAAGCTGGCATCAAAATGGCGAATAAATTAGTCGAGCAAACCGAAGGAGCTTCGATAGACTCTGTCATTATGTTAATCGATGTTCTGACTGGCAATGGAGCAGACGCTGTTCGTGGTGTAAATTCAGTTTTAGGCAAAGATACTCTCATTGTAGGCGGAGCAGCAGGAGACGATTTTTCTTTCAAAGAAACTTTTGTGTATCTCAACGACAAGGTTCTACCATCTTCTATAGTTGGAGCTGGGTTTTATGGTGACAACATTATGACGGTTGGAGTGCGTCACGGTTGGGTTCCAATTGGAAATCCAATGAAAGTCACCAAGTCTCAAGGGGCAATTATTGAAGAAATTGATGGTAAGCCGGCTCTTTCGATCTACGAAGACTATTTCGGAGAAGAAGAAGCTAAGAGTTTGAAAAATGAAGCTCTGGCAAAGATGGCCTTAACATATCCGCTAGGAATGACAACTGCTGACAATGACGAATTGTTACTCAGAGCTCCGATAAGCGCTGACGATAATGGAGCGATTACTTGTGCGGCTGAAGTTCCAGAAGGGTCTGAAGTAAGACTAATGATCGGCAGTAAAGATGAGGCCATCGCTGCGGCAAAAGAGGCAGCAAAAAACGCGCTTGAAAATCTGAATGGTAAAAAACCTGCAGGAGTAATTGTTTTTAATTGCATTGCCAGACAAAAATTATTTAGCAGACATGCCAAAGATGAAATTGATGCCATTAAAGAAGTGCTAGGGAAAGATATTCCAGTGATTGGTTTTTATACCTACGGAGAGATAGCCCCAATTAACGGTAAAAATGATATAATTTGTAGATTTCACAACGAAACAGCAGTTATTACGGTTATTGGAGAGTAAACATAATTTTTTTCAGTTCTCAAACACGAACATCTCACTTTTCTGAGATGCATGGTAGGGAGATGAAGCAATCTTGCGATCGATATCGATTTTTGAAAAAGATTGCTTCGTTAACCTGTTTTGATTATGAGCACAACCTCACAGCGAGAACACTAATTAGCAAAACTTCAAATGAATTTTAAGGTAAATCGTATTTATTGTTAGAATATATTTTAAGAATTACTAATTTAGATTAGAATTTGTTACTCGACGCGACAGATCTATGTTTTTATTTAAATGGAATGCCAACGCATAAAAAAGATCAAATAAATGAGAAAATATTTTCCAAAAAACAATTGGCAGATATTGAAAAAAAACACAGAGCAGAGACAGAAAAAATTTCTAAGCTCTTATTTAAGCGTGACCTAGAATTGAGAAAAATCAATGAAGCTCTTGATGAAAAAATAAATCAACTTGAAAAAAGCAACGGAAAACTTGAAGACACAAAAGATATCTTAGAGATCAGATTAAACGCAAAGACCAGACAGCTAAGAGAAATGATCGATGGCTTAGATCAGGAAGTCAGAGTGAGAACGAGAAAATTAGAAGATTCACAAAAAGCTCTTCTGAATATTCTTGATGATTATCGAATTGAAAAAAATATTTCTCAGGCAGAAAAAGAAAAAACTATTGCCATTATTAAAAATATGTCTGACGGTATTCTGATTTTTAACAATAAAAATGTTTTAACTGCGGTTAACGAGATGGCGATAAAATTTTTGAATTTAGGCAAAATAGAAGAGAGTACTTACCGAAAAAAGAATGTTAGCGATTTAATTAAGATCAAATCTTTTAAGTCAGTTTTAGATATCGTTGGATCGGAAATTAAAAATGTCTTCAGAGAGGAGTTGAAAATAGGTGACAAGGATGAATTTATTGAAGTGTCAGTTTCTCCAATCTTGATCAATGACAAGCAAATTGGTAAATTCATTATTTTACATGACATCTCCCGAGAAAAAAAGGTACAAGCGCTTAAAACAGAATTCGTTTCAATAGCCGCGCATCAACTGCGAACCCCCCTGTCAGCGATCAAATGGACTCTCACAGCACTAATTGACGGCGATTTTGGCGATTTAGAAGAAAAACAATTGACCTATCTCAAAAAAGCCAATGTCTCAAATGAAAGAATGATCGAATTGGTGAACGATCTCTTAAACCTTTCCAGAATCGAAGAGGGTAGATATATTTCAAAATTAGAGCCAACGCAAATTGAAGATTTGGTTAATGCAGTCATAGAAGAAGAAAGCCTAAGATGTAAAAAGAAAGAGGTCAGAATTATCTTCAAGGAAGACGCGTCCCTGCCCAAGGTTCAAATCGACAAAGAAAAAATTAAATTAGTTATTCAAAATTTGATTGAGAATGCATTGAACTACTGTTTTCCAAAAACTGATATAAATGTGAATTTAAGTCACGACAAGAAAAAAAAGGAGCTTGAATTCAGGGTTACCAATCAAGGAATTGGCATACCAAAAGAAGCACAGGAAAGAATGTTCAATAAATTTTTCAGAGCTGCAAATGCGGTTAAAACTGAGACTGTGGGATCTGGACTTGGTTTATTCATCAATAAAAATATAATAGAATCTCACAATGGCACGATATGGTTCACTTCACAAGAAGGGAAAGATACATCTTTTTATTTCAAATTACCGACAACCAAAGTAAAAGTAGTATAAACCAATTTTAATTGTAAAAAGTATTCGAAAACAAGAATATATGTTATAATTAATTTAAAATAAAGCAAATTAGATATTTTTCATAGGAAATAAATTTTTTAGCAAAAAATATGAAAAAAAGAATACTTGTTATCGAAGATGAAGAAATTCTATTAAGTTTGATCAAAAAGAAATTAATGAGCAAAGGATACGATGTTTGTACGGCCACAAATGGTGAGGATGGATTTCGTTTGATCGAAAAAGAAAAGCCAGATCTAATACTACTTGATATTATTATGCCGGTACTTGATGGGTTTGAGGTCATGGAAAAAATGAATCAAACAAGTGATTTAAGTTTAGACAAAATTCCTGTAATAATTATATCAAATTCTGGACAGCCCGTTGAAATTGAACGAGCTATGAACATGGGAATAAAAGATTATCTCATCAAAACTGATTTTGATCCAGACGAAGTTCTCGCAAAAATTGAAAAGCAATTTTAAATAATAATTAAACCATAAAATACTAACTTTTGATTATGACAAAAAAAATTATAATTATGGAGGACGAGGAAATTCTTCAGAGTCTCTTGAAAAAGAAATTAGAAGCAAACGGATACGAAATTTTAGTTGCCAATAACGGTGAAGAAGGAATAAATCTTATAAAAGACGGTTTTATGCCGGATTTAATCTTACTAGACATAGTAATGCCGATAAAAGACGGATTTGAGGTTCTGCATGACCTGAGAGCGAATGATAAGTTTTCATCTATTCCGGTGATCATTATCTCCAATTCGGGAGAACCAGTAGAAATTGAAAGGATCAAAAAATTTGATATAGTTGATTATTTAATTAAAGCAGATTTTGATCCCACAGAAGTTTTAGAAAAAGTTTCTAATTTTTTCAACAATACTCAGAAAATAGCTAAAAGGGAGCCTGTAATTGAAAAGAATGACAAGACGGAAATTGAAGAGGAGGAAGAAGAAATTTCAGTTGACGAGAATAAAAAGGGTGGACTGAAAGTTATTCTTGCAGAAGATGATGATTTTTTAAGAGACATATGTGAAACTAAATTTAAAAAAGAAGGATTTGATGTTAGCTCGGCCTGTGATGGTGTTGAAGCGCTTGCCAAGATCAAAGAAGAAGACCCTGAAATAATATTACTTGACATTATTATGCCTAAAATGGATGGATTTGAAGTGTTGAAAAAAATCAAAGAAATTCCAGAAAAGGCATCAATTCCTGTCATAATGCTTACTAACCTAGGTCAAACAAGCGAAATTGAAAAAGGATTTGCCCTAGGAGCAGAAGATTATATAATTAAAGCTCATTTCACCGTTGGAGAAATTATTGAAAAAGTGAGAGAGATTGTTGAAAAGAAAAAAAAGAAAAAATAAGTTCTCACTTCCAACACGTTAATTCTTATCGCTTAGAGCTCCACTAGTCCAAGTGGAGCTTTTTATTATCCCAACCATTTCTTATCACGAGAAGCTAGCTTAAAAGCGCGAAATTGACATTTCTAGGAACATTGACAGTAACTTTGAATGATGCTATTATCTAGATATAATTTGAAAATTCATATGAATAAATTAAATCCACAATCGACACAAGCAATTAAATCCCAGACAGCTGGATCTTTTGTGATTGTGAAACTAGACCTACTAGCTAAGTAATTTACTTTTAATTTTGTTTAGGAAACAAACCAGATTAAAAGCAAATCACTAAGGCGGTAGGTTTTTTAGACGACATTTTATCAATCAATTGTTTTTAAAAATAATTTAAAAATTACTGATTGCTCAAATGCAATAAACAAATGAAACAAAAATAAAAGGGAGTGTGTGAAATTATGCCAAGCGAGAAAGAGAAAAAAAGAAATAAAAAGAAAGGTAAGGATAGGGATGAAAGTGAAAGTGAAGGTGAAGAACGTCGCGTATTTAGGGGGCAGCAAAAACGCACTGGAGTTTGTGTCTAAGGATAATTATCCATGCCCTCTAATTTTTCAAAAAACAAATTTAACTATCAAGAAAAAACTTAACGCAAATTATTTACGGTGATGGTCGCCATAAATGAATGCTTAACATTTAAAAATCATCACTTCTAATTCAACAATTCACAGTAAATAATAAATTAATTTGGTATCCGTCATCTATCCACAATTAATTATTTGACAACATTTCAATGCGTGCTATAATGCAACCAGTTAAAAAAACATATGACAACATCAAATTCACAATCCAATGGAAATACCTCACTCCAGACAACTAGTGCCGTGATTATTGCGAAAAAAAACCTACTAATTAGTAAGTTGCTTTTGGTTTAGTTAAAAGAGAAAGAAAACAAACGAAACTAAAAGTAACCTACGAAAGTGGGTTTTTTGTTATAAAAAATTGATTATTGATTATAAATATTTTAGTCTTACCGAAAGTTTATTATATAAAGTTATATAAATGATTTTCAGTAGGACTCAAGGTGTTTGGCGATATTGTCTTGATTCAACTATTTTCTGTAATCAAGACAATATCAATCCCGTCAAAGATCATAAAGCTAGACACTGTCCTATAAAGTCGTCAGCCACGGCTAGTTGTAAGAGAGTATGATTCGATAATAGAAAAGTGATAATATAAATCACTCATACTCTTCTTGCAACACTATCTGCTTCACGATCATTGATAATGAAATAGTTTAAAGGACGATTTGTGTTTATAAATATTTGTAAACATGAATTGTCTCTTAAATTAGACACGAAAAGAGACAGAGGAGATAAACTATGTGTAGTGAAATCGAAGGAGCTAGAAAAATACCATATTTTAAAGATCCAGATGAGCAATACGTAATCAATGCGTCGAGCGTGCTTAACTCTGAGGCAAGTCATAATAGTAGCAGAGGTTGATTTTATGGGTTTAGTATTTTTCTCCTTGAAGTGAGAAGCTCAATGCGAAACAACGCAAAAAATATAGCTTCTCCTTCTCCATTTATTCAAACAAGTTTATTTTAAAATAGCTTGTGTATATAAAATATTTATATACACAAATTATATTAAAATAATATAAACAACAAGAGGAGGGCAACAATGACATTTCAAGAATTGACTGAAAGGTTATTTAAAATATGTTTATTAAAACATCCTAAACTGATAGAGCATAAAAAATAACATTAATAAATTTATTCCTCCTTTTATTCGTAATAATCAACATTTAAATATGAACTCAAACAATCAGCAAAGTATTATTAGCATTATTATTAGCCACGGAATTTTGTTCGTAGGTTGGAAATTTAGTGTTTGATAATATGAAAAACATTATTAAGCATTTCTCCCAAGTCAAACTTGGGTTTTTATTTTAATAGCATAATTATAATTTTGTGATATAATATAAGTATAATTAATCTTGCCTATGAACATCAAAGAAATTAGAAAATATATAATCGGCATCAAGCCTTATATTGTATTTTCTGCTTATCTTTTCTTGATTTCAATTGTTTTTGGATTTGTATTCGCTCAAAATAATCCTGAGGAGATAGCAAAATTTTTGAGAAATATTGAATCCTATTTTCCAATTGAAGAAAATACGACGTCATATCGAATATTCTTGTTTATCTTTGAGAATAATGCAAGTAAGATACTTCTCTTATTACCCTTGGGACTTTTTGCAGGACTTTTTGCATTGTTCTTTATACTTGTAAATGGATTTGTTCTCGGTATTTTTGCTCAAGTTTCGTCTAGTATGATCTCATGGGAATTTTTTATTCTTGGTATTGCTCCTCACGGTATCATTGAAATTCCTGTTCTCGTTTTAGCTACCGCAGTAAGCCTAAAAATTGGAAAGATTACAGTTTGGAAATTATTTGGGAAAAAAGGGGATCTTCTTGTGGAATTCACCAAGGCTTTAAGATTTTATATATTTGTCCTCATTCCCCTTTTATTCTTCGCGGCTCTAATTGAGGCATATATAACTCCTTATTTTATGTCATTAGTTGTATAACTTCTATATAAAAATAATATCTATGTTGCCATACGACAGACTAAAATATTTAAGAAATCTAAAAGTGTTAAAAGTGCAATCAGTAAGGCTTGTAGATCGATCTTCGTCGCCAGCCGGCGAATTTATGAAATGACACAGAAATTTCGGGCTCATAGTAAAATGGCATTACACGGCAATTGTATTGCCGAGTTCTTGGTTCAATTCCTGGTGAGTCCACCATCACATTTTCATTCAACACAAACAAGAATTTTTTATCAAATCAACATGGCAATTTAATAAACAATAAATTAAATATATGTCAGAAAATAAAAAAAGAATAAAAAAAATCATAAACCTTTTAAACACTAAATACAAGAATCCCAAAACAGCATTGCATTATAAGACAAATCATCAGCTTCTCGTGGCCACGATTCTTTCTGCGCAATGTACCGACAAAAGAGTAAACGAGGTCACAAAAGATCTATTCAAAAAATATAAAAAAGTTAGTGATTATGCAAAAGTCAGCCCCGGTGAATTTGAAAAAAGCATCAGGACTACTGGTTTTTTCAGAAATAAATCAAAAAATATCATTGCCGCTTCAAAAATGATCGTTGAGAAGTTTCATTCTCGAATACCAGATAAGATGGAAAAGTTAATCCTTCTTCCGGGAGTAGCCAGAAAAACTGCGAATGTCATCCTTTCAGAAGCTTTTGGAAAAAACGAAGGCATTGCAGTCGATACTCATGTTCGACGACTTTCACAAAGACTTAGTTTGTCTCAAAATTCAAACCCCGATAAAATAGAAAGAGATCTAATGGATCATACCGCTCAAAATGAATGGAGAAGACTGTCTAACCTTTTGATCTCTCACGGTCGCGCAATTTGTAGTGCTCGCAATCCAAAATGTAGCGCTTGCATACTAAAAAAAGACTGCCCTTCTGCTTTTAGTTTTGATAAATAGAAATTCTACTCGACCTTAGATCGTATTTATACCTTTTTCTCGAAGGACAAAAAGGCCATTCTATGACTATCATTCATATATTATTATTTTCAAAAATAGAAATGTTAGAAACATATCATTTAAATGTTTTCAAATGTATACTTTGCGAGGAGATTATTTTTGCCGAACACAAATCATCTACTTGTCCATTTTGTGGTGCGCATGATCATCATATAATACTTGCCAAAGATTGGAAGCAATCAAATCATAAAGAAATTTTTTCAGAGAGATCAAGAAAGAATCTAATAAAAGCTCTCAAATTAGAACAAGAGAGTGTGCGTTTTTATAAATGTTCAATATCTCACACGCATAATGTAAAAATTCAAGCAACATTCAAAGGTTTCTTGAGAGTTGAAACAGAGCATGTTTTGTTGATTTCAAGGGCCTTAAAAATTCAAAGACCAAATTCTAGCATGGAAAATATTTGTTTCCGACTAGATCGTGAAAATATCGAAATGGCTACTAAAATTGAAAGGGAGGCTACAAAATTTTATCTAGATTCATTCCATAAAGCAACTGAACAAAGAGTCAAAGATATCTTTTCTGGACTTGCTGAGATCGAAAAAGATCATGCTAAATTGCTTGAAAACATTGCTCAAATTGAGAAACTCGCGTCTTGATGAAAATCTTAATATAATTTATTTTAACAAACAAAAAAAGACTATCTCAATACTAGTCCTTTTTTGTAATTTAAATTTATTTCACCCAAAATTTCTTTTTATCTTCCATATCCTCTTCTTCTTTTTTTTCCTCAATGATCTTTTCACTATTTCTTATCTCCTCGGGTGAAAGTTCGTATAGTTCTTTTGTTCTTTTATCCAGATATTCTTTTGTATTGTTTTTAGGATTTTCGATTATTTCTGAAAGAAGAACTTTGAGAATAGCTCCGATTTTTGGTCCAGGCTTTGCCTTGAGAATTTTCATGATGTCCTGTCCGTTGATCATGAGCATCTTGGCAGAAATTGGATCTCTGCTTACTTTTTCGATCAAATATTCCAGATGACGAAGTTTGTATGGCTTTGCTTTTGGCACACCGCTACCTAGTCGATCAGCAATTCGCAAATCCATCAGATCTTTCAAATTATCTTTTCCAACTCTTTTGATCAATCTTCTTATTCCAGCCTCTGAAACTTCATCAACATTATAGTAGAACATATGATTTTTGACGAGCAGAGCAACTTTGTCGACAACCTTGTTTGAAAACTTAAGACGCGATAAAATTTTTCTGGCAAATTTAGCGCCGACATAATCGTGATTGTAAAATGTACTGTCAGGACCTGTTCCTGCCTTTGTCTGAGGTTTGGCGATATCATGAAAAAGAGATGCCAGACGAACCTCTAGTTTTTTACTGGGACAATACCTCAAAGAAAGCGCGCAATGTTCATATATTGTATAAATATGATGTTTGTTTTGTGCCACTCCAATCCCCTGTTCAAGTTCAGGAATAATATAACTCAGAAGTCCTGAAGTGCGTAGAAGTTCAACTCCTTCATAAGCTCTGTCTGAGAGAATTATTCTTTGAAATTCATCACGAATTCTTTCCTGCGATACAAATTTCAATAATTCACTATTTTTCTGCATAGCCTGAAAAGTTTTCTTTTCGATCTCAAAGCCAAGTTGAGCTGAAAATCGAACTGCTCGAAGCATTCTGAGAGCATCCTCTGAAAATCTTTTTTCCGCCTCGCCCACCGCCTTGATCAACTTTTTTTTCAAATCTTCCTGCCCACCAAATAAATCAACAATTTCATAATTTTTCACTTTTAACATTTCACTACTTTTAGCTTTTTGCTTTTCATTTTTAACTTGTAAAGCCATAGCGTTGATCGTAAAATCGCGGCGAGCCAAATCTTCTTTCAGATTTGGAGTGAATTTAACTTCATCTGGATGCCTCCGATCGCTGTATCCTGTATCAATTCTATAAGTTGTGATTTCAATATTCTTCAAACTTTTATCATCTGCATCTTTGTTTATTACTGTGACAGTTCCAAAAGTATTGTTATAAAAACTTTTTGTAAAGATCTTTTGAATTTCCTCAGGTTTTGCATTAGTGGTGATATCCCAATCTTTTGGTTTTTTTTCAAGCAAAAAATCTCGCACGCTTCCGCCGACAATATAAGCTTCAAAGCCTTCTTTTTGGATCTTTTCGAGAATTGATTGTATCTCCTGTGGAATCTTCATGAATATAGTCTAACATATAATAAAAGACTGTAAATGCAAAGCCTGAGTTATAAATATACCATATTGAAAATTCTCCCAAATAAACAATTGACTACAGCTAAAATCCTGTTATATTTATATAGTAGCACATATCTTGTCCTCGTAGTTCAACGGATAGAACAAGAGCCTCCTAAGCTCTAGATGTAGGTTCGATTCCTGCCGAGGACACAAAACATTATCTAATAATAAGGCCTTCAGCATTAAAAGTAGGTTCCCCTTCATGCGACGCTGTGTCCGCCTCGGGAGGAGGCTTACGGATACCTGCCGGGGACACAAATTTTTTCTAATAAATCACCTTATAGCAAGCCAACAAGTTATTTAAAAATAATCATTTTGATAACTCAAGCCGATATAAATATCGAGATGTTTTATCAATTCAATATATTTTTTCAAAAATTTTTAGCTAAATTGGCAAAACAAAGATAAATGTTCATCTTTATTTTTTTGAAGACCCTCTTTTCAATGTTTTATCAATTAAGAAAACTTCGTCTTTTGGTAATTTTGCAAATGCAATTCGAACTGGCTTCTCAAACTTTAATTTCATCCCCTCTTTTTTGGCGATTGCAAGTGCGATTGCTCTGTGATGTCCTTCGATGCAAACAATTCGATTCATATCTTCGCGAAAAATACCAATCAAATCTGCACCAAATGATTGGTTTTTTAATATTGAAATTATTTTATTATTATTTTTAAAATTCTTATATTCTTTTGGCGTGCTAATCAAATCAAAAAAAGAAGAAAGATTTTTTTTCAAAACTCGAGATTGCCAACCCGAAAAGGGTCCGATTAACATTTGCGGAATTTCATTAATCGGATCATCAAATTCATAAATTTTCCAATTTCTATTTTGCAAATTTAATTGCGTGGCAGTATGTTTTCTCCAAGATTCCCAATCAGACCACCCCTTGATCTTTGTCGCACAATGGATCCACTGTGGATTATCAGCTTCAGCAATTTTCCAATTTTGAAATACTTCCTTCCAAGTCGTTTTTTTTATAAATTTCATATGATATTTATGATTAAATACAGTTTAAAGTTAATCTCATTATATCATTTCTGGATCTATATTAAAATAGCTCAATTCCAGAAATAATGTAAATAAATCAGCAATTTAATGTTGGAAAATAAAATTTATTTCGATTCTTTGTCTATTTTCATAATATACGATAGAATAGATATGTAACAACTAACAAAACTCCTCAATGATAAAAAGACTGATAAACGGAAAAATAAGCTCAATTACATCTGCTGCCCTTATATTGGCAATTGCCTCGCTTGCCAGTAAATTTCTCGGTTTATACCGAGATCGAATCTTAGCAGGAACATTCGGACTTGGAAATGAACTTGATATCTATTTTGCCTCATTTCGAGTTCCAGATCTGATTTTCAACATTGTTGTACTTGGCGCAATTTCTGCGGGATTTATACCAGTCTTTGCCAAACTAGTCTCACAAAAAAAGGAAAAGGAAGCTTTCAAAACCGCTAATGCTGTCTTGAATTTGGTGATGGTCACATTGCTTTTTTTGTGTCTTTTGGGAATTATATTTTCGCCAACAATCGTCTCTCTTCTAACCCCTGGCTTTTCGCCTGAGAAAAAAGACCTGACCATCGAATTGACACGTATTATGTTTCTCAGTCCTGTTTTTCTCCTTTTAAGCAGTATTACTGGAGGAATTCTTCAATCGTATCACAGATTCTTTGTCTATTCTCTCTCCCCTATCATGTACAACATTGGGATTATCATTGGAGCTCTTTATTTTGCGCCAATTTGGGGAATTCATGGACTGGCCTGGGGAGTTGTCTTGGGATCATTTTTTCATTTTGCAGTCCAAGTTCCAATTGTCAAAAAACTCGGATTTAGCTATCAATTTATCTTAGACTTCAAAGACAGTGGTGCCAGAAAAATAATCAAAATGATGATTCCGCGAACCTTAACTCTCATCACAGTTCAACTGAATTTAATTGTGATTACCATCATCGCTTCAACTCTACAAGAAGGAAGTTTAAGCGCTTTCAACTTTGCCAACAACTTGCAAAGTTTTCCATTGGGACTTTTTGCAATATCTTTTGCTGTGGCCTCATTTCCAACACTTTCGGCTCTCAGTGAAAACAAAAAAGAATTCGCTAGAAATCTCACCACTACCACTAAACAGATTCTATTTTTTATTATTCCTGTTAGCGTCTTACTTCTAATTTTACGCGCTCAAATTGTGCGTACAATCTTTGGAACTGGAGAAATTGGTTGGAACGAAACAACCATGCTTCTTGATGCTGTCGCTATTTTTTCAATCAGCCTTTTTGCGCAAGGAGTTATTCCTTTGTTTTCTCGAGCTTTTTGGGCTCTGCATGATGCCAAAACTCCATTTCTAACCTCGCTTTTCAGTGTCATCGTAAATGTGGCTCTCGCCTTTTATCTATCTGCTCAATATGGACTGATCGGACTGATTGGAGCCTTTTCAATTTCCGCTATCATTAATGCCCTCTTGCTTTATTATTTTATCAACAAAAAAACAAACTTTATCTGTCATAATCGAATCTATAAACCACTCCTAAAAATTTCAGGAGCTGCGCTTGCCTCTGGTTACTTGTCATATCAAACTTTATATTTTGTCGAACCATTTCTCAATACCTCAACTGGAGTTGGCATCTTCCTGCAAGGATTCATTGCTGGAATTGTTGGACTTGTCCTGTACTGCATCTTGAGCTGGATCTTGAAAATTGAAGAGTTTATTGTTTTCAGGAATTCAATTCAAAAAAGATTGTTTAAGACAAAATTTGAAACAACAGAGATCATCACAGAGGATTAGATATTATTCATTTGTCATTCCTCCAAATATCTGTCAATTTACCAACAAAATACACTTTAATTCTGTCATCCTGAAATTTATTCAGAATCTCTGTTAAATTAGGCTTCAATTTATACTATATTCATAGTGCTATTGTATAAATAGAATATAATTATACTTTAATAAATAGTTTAGTTAGTGATTTATTAACTTGTTTTAATGTACAAAAATAAAGATTCTGAATTAAATTCAGAATGACAAAGTTTTTATCAATGAATTAGAAAACAATCACAATTCCGATGTATTCGCCTTTGACAGAAATCCCTCTTTATTTCACGGAATTATTTATTACCTATTTAATCAAGAAGTATCCCCACCCAAGGCGGATCCAAGACCTCGACTTCACTTAGGATGACAATTATATATAAAAAAACAGAGCTCAATTTGAGTTTCTTTTTTGAATCTCAAATATATTGCTCTTAATTATATTCTATACCTCCAGTTCTTATGTTTCAACTTCTTCCGTAGGGAATCCAAATTCTGCAATACGAATATTACTATATCTAATATCGTTTGTTACTTCTCTTTTAATCCAACTTGGCAAGTTCATATCATTGAGCTGATCTTCACTTCCAAGTTCTATTTTAGCAGTAATTTTCATTTCTGAAAATGGCTTATCAGGCATGTAATCATAAATATCCACTTCGATCATAACACCCTGATATTCAATCATAAATCTTTCTTTTACAAGAGAAATATTTTGATTATCTCTGTAAAATTTATAAAATGCCTCACTGTTTATTAAGCATTCTGTTTTCGTTCTTTTTATCCCAGATCCAATTTTTGTTGCCAAAAGGAACAGCGCCTTATTTCTATGAATTTGTGCGCGCAATCTTACCTGAATAGAATCTTCTGGTCGCGTGAGATAAACATACCTTATATTACAATGTAGATACTCTGCAAAATCTGCAGGAAGCTTGCTGGGGTCGACTAAGAATTTTTTCTCTATATCTGGTTTAGTTGTCAAAGAACTTCCTCCTTTTAGTCCTGTATTTATAAATTTAATCACTGTTCTTGCGATATAGTCTCAATGAAAAACTCTACCATAAAACCTGTGATCACTAAAATTTATAACATGCATTTAAATAATTTGCAAGTCTAAATACATCTTTACACATCCTTGTATCTTTCAATGATACAATATTTATTCATAGACTAGCGTACTTAAATTTTCCAAATAAAAAAACAGGGTCTGATTTGATTATTTTATAAGCAAATCAGAACACCTGTCATGAGCTTCATTGATGGCTAAGCCAAATTAGAAACCTAACTAAAACAAAAAATATTATTACTGCCATAATAAATGATATTATTGGGAAGATGCCATACATGACCAAATAATTGCATGCCACGATCAATAAAAGAGACAGTATAATGATTACTTTAGTGAATATATCTTCTGAAAAAGTAACTGTTATTGTATCATTATTCATTATAATCATTTTTTCACCTCGCTCTCAAAATCTTTGCCTTGAGAGCATTTTTAGTTCTGGAGAAATTTTCTTGAAGACTACGAAATGATCAAGAGTTTTCTCAAACAATTCGCAGCCCTGAAGTTTTTTGGATATCTTATTTTCAATGTACAACTCTGAAATTTTTTCAAAGGTTGGCGATTTGCATATTCATTTCTCATCGTCAACATAGTACTATATCATAAATTTCTATTTCTGTCAATCGTTATACCAGTTTATGTTTTTTTTATTACATAATATTTGTTATTATTGCTTATTTGACGCCTTTTTTTATATTGTTTTGTTGTCAACTCTTGTTGACAATCTATGATTTTTAGAGTATAATGGAGATATAAGTGACTGAAAAAGATTCAATCGAGGAGTTTATGCTGATGCATGTCAGTACTCCAAAATGACGATTATTCAGAAGATATTTATATAATTTATTTACCTTGTTTTGCATTTCAGTTCCACAGCCCTTCGGGACTATGGAACCGTCGATTTTTTCAGCCTGGTGGTAATAAGCCCCACTTTCACAACCCCCCAACCCCCTTATCAGGGGGAACTCAGAGGAAATCGAGAAGGCCAAATATATTACGAGACTAAATTTAACTTTATGCGAGAAATATTACAAAAACTAAATTTTTCTGAAAAAGAGATTGATATTTATCTCTCGGCTTTGAAATTGCAAAGCGGTTCAATCAGCAAGCTTGCTAAACAGGCGAGAATCAAAAGACCAACAACTTATGTTATTTTGGAAAAATTATGCGAAATGGGGCTAATTTCCCTTGAAAAAAGGGATAACAAGCAAGTTTTTGTTTGTGAACATCCTGATCAACTTCTTGATCTTATTAATCAGAAAAAAAAGAAAATCGCGAAGAAGAAGAAATTAATTCAAAAATCACTACCTGAACTGCAAAAACTATTTCAAAAAAATATAAAAGCACCTACTGTTCAATATTTTGAAGAAAAAGAGGGAGTTTTTAATATCGTCAATGACCTCATCGCTTCAAAAGAAACAGCTTGGATTATCGTACCAGGAAAAATTTATGATGTCTTTGGAATCGACCGCATGATGAAAGAAGTAATTGAAAAACGATCTGAAACAAAAACAAAAGGCTTTCTTATCACCGACCACCATCCCATAATGGAAAAATTGTGGAGAATAAATGAGACCGATGCGCGTGAAATTCGCTTTGCTCCTGAAAACATCAAAATTGATTCAACAATTTATATCTATGGTGACAAAGTATCTTTGATCTTTTTCAAAGAACCTCTGAGTGGATTAATGATCGAAAATACAGAGCTTGTGACTGTGATGAAATTTATGTTTCAATCGCTTTGGAAAGAATTAGATGGAAATAATCTGCCAAAATAGGATTTATTAACTCCCTCCCCGATAAGGGAGTGTTGGGGTGGGCTTAAAGCATCATTAAGCCTACAATAAGATTTAATTAATAATTCTTTTTAATTTACCTCATAATCTACATTCAAACCCCCTTATCGGGGGGAATTGCAGAAAATTAATTTATACAATATGCAACAAATTCTCCAACAACTAAATTTTTCCAAAAAAGAGGCGGATATCTATCTGGCAATTTTGAAAATGGGTAGTGCGCCAATTAGTTCCATTGCACAAAAGGCGAAAATAAAAAGATCGAATGCCTATGCTATTATCGAAAATCTCAAGGAAAAAGGACTCATTTCCTTGAGTGAAGATAAGGGAAAGCAAACCGTCATTGCTCAAAATCCTGAAAAACTTCTCAAATTAATCGAGCTTGAAAAACAAACCATCAACGAGCAAGAAGATGAGATCATTTCTCAACTGCCCCAATTCGAAGCTCTCGGAAAAAAGAATTCTACTATGCCTTTGGTCCGATATTACGAAGGCAAGGAAAACATGTGGAAAATTCTCGGAGATATGATTGAATCGGGAGAAACATCGTGGATGGTCGTGCCAGGAAAGTTTTTTGACATTTATGGAAAGAAAGTGATGATGAAAAAAATCATACAAAAAAGAAGAGAGATTGGCAACAAGGGCTATGTAATTGCCGATCATCACAAGGAAGAAGTTAGACTATGGCGCCTTGAGGAGACAGATATTAGAGAATATAGATTTTTACCCGAGCTCAAAGACCTCGACACCGCAATTTTTCTTTATGGCAACAAAGTCGCTCTCCTTTTCCTCAAAAAACCATATTACGGTTTGATTATCGACAACCAAGAATTTTTTAGTGTCTTCAAGTTTATGTTCGACTCCCTCTGGCGAGAACTCAGAGGAAAGAATTTGCCGAAATAGAATCAAATGGATTTCATAATTTAATGCAAAAAAATAAAGCTTATTTAAATTATTTAAATAAGCTTTTATGTTAATTTATTTCTTAATATTATACTTCATCGTCAGCATCCTTTTCAATATCTTCTATCTTGATGTGATGTGGTAATGCTTTTCTATATCGTTCTATTACCTTGTCTTTTCTTACAGATTCAAGCGACATACCTTTTAGACACTGCAAAAAAAACCATGCCTGAGCTTGCTCTGGGTAGAACTCTCCTGAATAAATTTCCCTCTCTATTGCCTCTGCTACATCATCAATAACTCCTTCAGCTGTTTCACTTTCTCTTAGCACATCGATAAATACACGCGAATATATTTCAACAAGCTCCTCATTATCGCAAGTACGATAAACAATCAAAGGTAGCAACATAAATGCTTCTTCTAGATTTCCTTCTCTTATTTCTATTATAAAATCTCTGAAACTATCTTCGTCAGATTCTTCGTCAGATTCTTCGTCAGATTCTTCGTCAGATTCTATCAAAGAATAACTTATGATTTTCGTTATCGCATCGATCCATTTCTCCGCTCTTTCGGAATTTATTTCTGTTTTATTTTCAACCATCTTTATCTCTCCCTATTTGTTTATTGCTATCTCTCTAATTTAGATTTCATTCTTTGTTTCAATTTTTCAAACTTTAACTCAGCTTCGACTATCTCATCTTTTTCCATTTCCCTTCACATCCTCTTTCTCAATTCAATTGTAAAAGATCATTTTGCTTATTAAGCTTATATAAAAAAGTATTACTTGTCTATACTGCTTAGATATGATAATATATATTTAAATTGCATACTCTGTATCGTGGCTAATGTAAGCAATTAACGTACATAACTTTTGTTGTCATTTTTTAAAAACAATTTATTAATAAACATATGCTTAAAAGCCTTAAACAAATTGGTCTCAAAGAAAAAGAAATCAAAATATACCTTGCCATTCTCAAGCTGGGCTCCGTTTCTGCGCAAAGCATCGCAAACGAAACTGGTATCAAGCGAACGACGACCTATCTAGTCCTGGAAAGACTGAAACAAATAGGTTTGGTCGGAGAAATAATCCAAAAAAATAAAAAAATCTTTTTTGCCCAGAAACCTTCCAAGTTACTCAAAATTGCCGAAACAAAGAAAAAGGAAATTGAAAAAGAAGAACAGCGAATCAAAGAATTCTTACCGCAACTTGAAAGAATCCTGAAAAACAAAACAGCGGATCCTAAGGAAGAAATACTCCATTTTCAAGGTATTGAAGGTATTTGGAATATTGTCGATGTTTTGGTAAAAAGTCGAAAAGATATGTTTGTTATTTTTCCTGGATCAATCTATAAGCATCTTGGATTATCAAGGATTCTAACTGATGTAACAAAAAAAAGACGCCAGATTGGAGGAACGATGGCTTATATCATCACCGATTACCATAAACAAAATAAAAAATTCTATCGCGAAGAAGATACCGATTTTCGCGAAATTCGATTTACATCAGCTGTTGAAAATTTTAAATCAGGAATGATCCTATTTGACGACAAAATCGCCCTCATTTCTTTGCAAAAACCTTATTCTTCGATTTTAATCAAAAATGAAGCAATACATTCCCTTGTAAAATTTATGTTCGATTTCATCTGGACCGAGCTTGATGGAAAAAATTTGCCAGAGTAAATTACAAATCATTCTATAATTTCCATAAAAAAACGAGGGGATGCCTCGTTTTTTTGATTTGCGGAAGGGGCGGGAAATCGAACATCATAACCTATTTAATCACAAATTATTCTCTAAAACCCCTCGGTTTTAGTATTTCCGCCACGGGAAACTACCGTTTCCCGACCCCTTCCCAGTTCAAATCCCTTTCTTCATAAAAAATGCTTTACGGCATTTTTGATTTGCGGAAGGGGCGGGATTCGAACCCGCGGTCCCATTGCTAGGACACTGCTTTTCGAGAGCAGCACTTTCAACCACTCAGTCACCCTTCCATAATTGTTATATCGATATTGAAAAAATTAAGTGGGGCACTTTTCCGCCCCGGCGGACCAGCCTCGGGCTGGCAACCACTCAGTCACCCTTCCATAATTGTTATATCGATATTGAAAAAATTAAGTGGGGCACTTTTCCGCCCCGGCGTTAGCCCGCCTCTGGAGGGGACCAGCCTCGGGCTGGCAACCACTCAGTCACCCTTCTGGAACTTTATAAGTCTATCATAAAAATAAGATTTGCAAAGTCGAAATATTTATAACTATCAAACAAAAAGACATCTACATGAACATAGATGTCTTTTACTTTTAATAGAATTTATTCAAGATCATCTTCTTCCTCTTCTTCAACGTCACTTTCTTCACTTTCGTTATCATCTTCATCACTTAAGTTGTCATCTGTCTCTATAGCACTAGTTTCTTCATCTGCAGAACTATTATCTTCCTCGTCGCTCTTTTTTTCTTCTCTGATCTCTTGTGCAATACCTATAAGTTCTTTGTGAGCTTCTTTGATATATTGATGCGCGCTACGAACAAATTTTAGCCCTTCCTTAAATAAATCATTTTTCTGATCAGCGTTATTTATTTCTAAAAATTTTCCCTGAGCTAATTGATTTTGAGATTCTGCCAACTCAATTTTTTCATCAAATTTTTCAACTTTCGCTTGCAATAGATCTTTCCTTTCTCCGTTTTCCATTGCACCTACCTTCACTTGAAATTCCTCTGAGACTTTTTTCATTTTTGAAATGAAGACATCGATCTTGGCAGAAATTATTTGACCTGTTATGTTTTTTGTTGAAGCTCGAATATCTTTCCATTGAGACTTTAATTCTCTTACCAATACTCTTTGATCTTCAATCGTTTCAACAGCCTTGATCTTCTCTATCTCTTTTTCGATTATACTTCTATTTTCACTTATTTTTCCAATCATCTCATTTTTTACATCCTCAGAAACAAATTTAATATTCTGAATTTTATTTTCAAGTGACTCTAAATATTTTATCATAACTACACCAATTTTGTCGAAATAGTTAAAAGACCCCTTCTTTAGTTCTCTCCTACTCACATCGTCTCTTTTGTTCTGAAATCTTGTCTTTGCATCTGAAAAATTTTTCTTGGTCTCTTTATATTTCTGCACTGAATCTTGAAAATCGTTTTTTGATTCTTCATAGCTTCTCTGCAATTTATTATTTCGATTTAAAAGAGAACCATCTTCAGAGACAACCACTTGCGAGGCTGAAGCAAAATTAACATTAAAACTAAATACAAAACAAAGTGAGATAAATAGAAATATTATTTTTTTCATAATTATTGATTGTTAATAAATTATTAGAAATTACTCAAATCTGAATCAATATCGCTCAAGATTGAATCATTAATCAGATTTTCCAAATCCATCAAATCTTGATCTAATGTTTCAATTTCTTCTATTTCTAAAACCATTTCGTCATTTAAATCATTCTCTGGGTCTATCTTGGTTTCAACATCTTCACTGATTATCTCAACTTTTTCTTCAATCTTTGGCTGAGCATTATTATCTTCTTTAATTATTCTTCTTTCCACATTTTTAAAATATAACGCCATTACTATAGACCCCAACAACAATAACAACCCTACAATTGGTAAAACTTTATTCTTGTTCATATTTGTTTTATTAATAATTATTTAATACTATTGCAAGTTCTTTATTTTCTCAAAAATATCTCCAACCTTTTTGACGATATAAATTTCATCAACTCTTGATATTTTCTTATTTTCCATGATGATCTTTCCGTTGATAATGGAATCTGTTACATCACTACCATCTGTATTATATACTAAACTTGAATAAATATTATAAGAAGGAGTCAAACCAATTCTTGAAAAATCCACGAAAATTAAATCTGCTTTCTTCCCTTCTTCAATTGAACCAATTTCATTTTCAAGACCAAGAGACTCTGCGCCATCGATCGTGGCCATGCGAATTATTTTTTCAGGATCAATGCCCGATTGATCATCACAAAAACTTCCTTCTTCTTGACACCCCTTGCTGACAAAAGCGATAAAATTCATCTGATCGAACATATCAAGACTATTACTACTTCCCACTCCATCCGTTCCAATTCCAATTGTCAACTTTTTTTCTATCATTCTTTTGATCGGCGCTGTATATCCCAATAACTTATAGTTACTTTTCGGATTAAATGATATTCCAACATCTTTATATTCTGAAAGGTAATCAATTTCATCGTCTGTAAAATTCACAGAATGAGCAAGAACAATTTTGCTATTGAAAAGTCCTGAATCAGAAAGCATTTCAATTGGCGTTCTATTATATCTTTCCACAAAACGATTTCTTTCGCTCCAATCTTCTGCTATATGCAAGTGCACAATTAAGTTATTTTCATCAACGATCTTCTTTATTTTTTTAAGCTTCTCTTCAGAAAACTCAATTAGTGGATTTGGCGCAATTGAAAAAGTTACCGTAGAAATTCTGTCATACTTTAACAGAAAATCCTCTTCTATTTTTAGATCACTATTTTCCAAATCAAACGGGACATCAATTACGGCTCTAATTCCAGTTTTTTCAATTGACTGTATGATATTTTCTGTATAAAAATACATATCATTATACGTTGTCGTTCCAGACCTGATCATTTCGACCTCTCCCAAGAGTGAACTCCAATAGACATCCTCTTCTGTGACAACTTGTTCATATTTATTTATATTTGAAATCCATTGCGAAAAATTTAATCCATCGTCAACCCCACGGAAAGGAGCCATCGCAACATGAGCGTGCGTATTGACCAATCCTGGCATAACAACCTTCCCTTTGGCATCCACTATTTTTTTTGATTTATAATCATGCTTCCCTTTGCCAACTTCAATAATTTTCTCCCCTTGAATCACAATCCAACCATTATAAATTATTTCTGAATGTTCATTCAAGGTTAAAATCGTTGCATTCTTAATCAATATATCAGCATTATAATCTCTCTTTGCAATATCATATCTAAAATAAAAAATTCCAACGATCAGTACAGCAAACAAAACAAATGTGATAATTTTTCTTCGATGTTCTTTTTTCAGCATTTTTTACAAATCAAATATTTTATAAACCAATTCTCTTAATTTGATGTCACTAGATCGATCATTGTTGAGTTACTATCCATAGATGTTGTGATAATCAAAATATTATCATGAATGAAATAATTTAGTGCAGTATCCCTATTACCCTTCAAGTGAGCATAATTTATTTCTATTCCCATAACTCCCACAGAGGAAAACTCAGTATATCCGTAATATCCATTTGCATCATCTATGAACAATTTTTCAAAAACTGATATTATTCTTTTATCATTTGTGCGATCAGCCTCCCATTGTCTCATAATATCTTGCATTAAACCATCCTCCTTTATTTGAATGGCAAGTCCGTATCGCATAGTCTTTTTTTCGGTTTGAAATATAAATATATTATAATTTCCAGTTGTCGCCTCAAAAAATCCATCATAAAAATAGCTTCTATCTTTTTTTAGAATGGTACTTAAGGCATCCTCCAATATTAACATATTATTATCAACCCCGTCATAAATAATCCTAAGTTTTACAACTTTTACGCTCTCGTTGAACTCTTCACTTGCCTCCTCGCTCGAATCACCCAGCTTAAGACTATGTTCATCCATTGTTATTTCTGTCATATTAGAGAATTTTTCGATCTCAATTCCAGATATAACAACTGGCGGCTTAACGACAGGTTCCACTTTCTCTCGAGAGAAAAGCAAGAACGCAGCTACTCCCACAAAAACAATAAACAACGCTCCGACAGGTATAATCTTCTTCCATGGCAGTGTCGTTAATTTAATATTATATTTCCGTATAATCCCTTTTTTTAATTTTTTGTACTCCTCATCTTTCGTAAGAACATTATTTTGGGCATTTTTAATTCTCTCGTCCTCCTTTAAGGCCTTAATATCATCATTTTTTTCTTTGTGCCTTATGACTTTCGAGACAGAACTATAGAATTCCTGTTTTCCGTGTATCAATCTTTCGTTTGGAGATATATAATTTTCACTATAAGAGCTCAAAGACTGCTCCTTGTCAAACTTATCATCCTTTTCTTTTTGACCTTTTTTTTGATTATCTTTTTTAATGTCCAATATCCCAGATTTCAATGTTTCCGCTGCTTTGGTTGTTGTGCCAGCCAGAGAAGACTCTTTTTTTATATCATCTATTCGGTCGATCTTATTCTTATTCATATCACCATTTATCTTTTTTGCTAGATCGCTCCATTGAAATTTCTTATTATCTTCCTCATCTGCTTTAATGTTTTGCTTATCAACTTTAACGACTGCATCTTCTTTCGATAAATCAGTCGCAATACTTTGTACTTTATCAGCACTAATAGGCTCAGAAGTAATTTTATCGTCCAGAGGTAAGATGTTGGATGTGGCATCCTTTTTTTCTACGGTAGCTCTTGGCAAAGAAATATCTGGCTTGATTCCACCTGCGTTATTGATGGCGGGTTCTGAAACAATATTATTATTTTGAGATAATGCACTAGCTGTTTTTACCTTATCCATAGACTCAGCATCTATTCTCTTTTTATCATCCTTCTCAATTCGTTTGGCATCCGAGACTGCAGAAATTTTTGATTTTTCGGAAATTACATCGCTTTTCTTCGCAAAATCGCCATCAGTATTTTCTCTGACGGATATTTTCTCGTTTTTCAGATCAGCTTTGATTGAATTCTTTTTCAAAGGGATCGAAGGCTTTGAGATCTTACTTATTAAATTTTTTAGATCATCGATATTACCACCACCAATATCCGCACTTCCGATATTTTGATCTTCAATCACTTTTTTTAATAATTCATGTTTTTCATCATCTTCACTGTTTTTGCTTTCATTCAAAGACATACTTTCAATTTCCATCTTATTATAATTTGTAGTCGGAGACACCCTTTCAACGATTTTTTGAACTTTATTCTCAGCATCCTTATCTTTATCGCTCTTTGCTTTTTTGATAAGACTAGCAAGCTGATCATCTTGAAAGTTATTTGCCTGGCAATCATCCCTAATAATAGAATCGTCAGGAAGAATTGACTCATCTCTCGCGATGTCATTTTTTTGCAAGATATTCTCTGTTGGCTTTTCCAAACTAACACTTTTCATACTGCCAAGATTATTTTTTTCTGGCTGCATATTTAAACTATTCGCCTTTCTAATTTCTTTTGTATCCTGTATGACTTTTTTCTCTTCCGTTTTTTGATTTTTATTATTAGTCACGTCATTAAGATCATCTTTCATTGTTCTTATTGTTGAACCATTACTCATAGATGTTTTATTAAATTTATATAAATTATATATAATTATCTAACTTATCTAACGCAAAATTTTTATCTTTAAAAAGATAAATAAATTATTTTAAAACACAAAATAACTCCCTGAAACCATTACGAACAAACTGTCATTCGGGAAGATTTTCTTCAAAGGAGGCACATTGAGATTATCTGATCAGCGGACTTTTACTACCTCTTATACTCCCTTATGAGTTAAATTAATTCTTCCTTGAGCATCAATTTCCTTGACTTTGACCTTGATCGAATCGCCAACTTTTACAACATCTTCAACTTTCTCAACCCGACTTTCGGCAAGTTCTGAAATATGAACTAACCCATCTTTACCAGGAAGAAGTTCGACGAATGCCCCGAAGTCCAGTATCTTAACAACGGTTCCTTGAAAAACTTCGCCTGCGACGATTTCTCTAGTAAGATTCTTAATCCATTCTTCTGCTTTCTTCGCACCTTCGGAATTTTTTGCTGTTATCAGAACGAGTCCGTCATCTTCAATATCAATCGCTACGTCAGTTTCAGCAATAATTTCGTTGATAACTTTTCCGCCAGGACCAATGACATCTCTAATTTTTTCTGGATTGATTCGAAGAGTTGTAATTCTTGGTGCATAAGGAGACAGATCTTCTCTTGTTTGAGCAATTGATTTATTCATAATATCAATAATATGCATTCTTGCTTTTCTAGCCGCCACAATCGTTTCTTCAATTATATCAAGCGAAATGCCCTCAAGTTTGACATCCATTTGCATCGCATTAATTCCCTTGGAAGTTCCCGCAATCTTGAAATCCATATCACCATAATGATCCTCCGGACCTTGAATATCAGTCAGCACTTTATGTTGCCCTTTTTCTCCAGTAATCAATCCCATGGCGATTCCAGCCACAGGTCTTTCAATTGGCACGCCAGCATCCATCAAGGAAAGTGAACTTCCGCAAACACTAGCCATCGACGATGATCCATTTGATGAGAGAATTTCAGATACAAGTCTGATTGTATACGGGAAACTTTCCTTGTCGGGAATCATTGAACAAAGAGCTTTCTCTGCCAAAGCTCCATGTCCGATCTCTCTTCGACCAGGACCTCTATTAGGCGCAACTTCCCCAACTGAAAATGCTGGAAAAGTATAATGATGCATAAATCTCTTTGTACCATTTTCCTCCATGCCATCAAGAGTTTGCTCATCCCCAGGAGATCCCAAGGTGGCAACAGTCAAAGCTTGCGTCGCTCCACGATTGAACAGTCCTGAGCCATGGGTTCTCGGTAGAACCCCTACTTCACTGCTAATCTCTCTCACTTCGTCCATTTTTCTTCCGTCTGGCCTCTTATCTTCTTCGAGAATACTTTTGTGCATTAAGGCGTCGGTCTCTTCTTCTTCGATAATTTTCGCGACTGACAACATTCCTTCTCCATATTTTCCAACCACAAAATCCTTTAACTCTTTGTTAAATTCTTCTCTTTTCATACTCTGCTCTGCTTTGGGAGTGCTAAAATTAAGTTCATATACTTTGGCAGAAAGAAATTGCCTGATCTCTTCCTCGATCTCATCATCAGCTTTGACCAGCTTCACTGCCTTTTTTGTCTTTCCAATTTGAGAAATGATATCAATTTGAAAATCGGTCAATTCTTTGACATATTGCGATGAAAATTTGAATGCCTCCATGATCTCAGCCTCTGGAGCTTCTTTTCCTCCCGCTTCCACCATATTTATCTTATCACCTTTTCCTGCAATAATAATCTCATACTGACTTGCAGCTCTTTGTTCGTATGTCGGATTAGCAACAATTTTACCATCAACTTTTGCCACGCGGACAACTCCGACTGGACCGTTCCAGGGTATGTCAGAAATTGCCAAGGCCAATGATGCTCCAATAATGGCACAAAAATCAGGATCATTTTCTTGATCCACTGACAAGATCGTGATGACGACTTGAATATCATTTCGTACTCTACCATCAAAAAGAGGTCTGAGGATTCTGTCTGTCATTCTTCCCGAAAGAACCGCTTCGTCAGTTGGTCTTCCTTCTCTTTTCATAAATCTGCTCCCTTTGATCTTTCCAGCTGCATAAAGCCGCTCTTCATAGTCAACCATCAAGGGGAAATAATTAATACCTTCTCTTTGTCTGTCACTCATTGTAGCAGTTGCCAAAAGTACTGTATCTCCGTACTGCACGGTCACAGAACCATTGGCTTGATTTGCCATTTTACCAGTCTCAATTATCAGCTCTCTTCCAGCAATTTCTTTTTTAAATGTTTTTACATCCATTTTCGTTTTCCTTTAATTTACTGACCTGCAAACTCTAGACGATATTGTTTTTGAAACAATATTATAATCTAATTGTTTATAGATCAGTAAATTGATTAATTAGTTATTATTAGCTCTAAACCATAAATATACTTCTGGAGTTCAGACTTCAGTCTGTAAATACATTTTACAGGTTAAAACCTGAACTCCAATTGATTTTCAAATTATATTTTTAATAATCATACGAGATTAAAAGCGATTTCTCCATTCCGCTTGTTCGTACCTCGCTTCACTCCAGTCGACAACTAAAATTTTATTTTATAAACTTGTGAAACTTCTTGCGGGATTCTTTTTTTGTTTTTTTGGGCGAATGCAATTCTCCCCTACAAGAAAATGACAAAAAACTATTTCAGTTTATCAACATCTTTTTTTTCAACCTTATAATCCACATCTTCAATGTATTTTTTCTTATCTTTCCTGTTTGTAACTTTATCGTAAATATAAGAAACAAAAGCCAAAAAAATAGCTTTTCTTAATTTTTTGAATTTATTTCTTAATTTTTGTTTTAACTTCTCGAACATAATAAATATAAATTATTGAATTGTTCAAAATATTGAAATAATATTGTCATTATAAGAAAGATACGACAGTAATGATTCCATTATTACTGAAAAGAAATATTGCATATCAATACCAGATGTAACATCTCACGGGATTCTTCAATCGTTTCACTCTTTCAGAATCACGGTATAAAAAATTTTAAAATTCACAAATTTAAGACCATAAGAAGCTATTTTATTAGGAATCTTTTTTTATCTTTGCTCAAATCGGTGAATTCATCTGCAATATCGATCAGCTTACTCGAGGTGCTTTCTCCAAAAGCGACAGTTTCTACCCGACATCCTTTATTCACTTTCAGATATTCAACTAATGGCTCGTAATCTCCGTCACCTGAGACGATCACGACTACATCAAGTTTGTCAGCAAGTTTGATCGTATCAACTGCAAGTCCAACATCCCAATCAGCTTTTTTCTGGCCACCTGGAAAAATTTGTAAATCCTTTTCCTTGATCTCGAATCCCAGTTTTTCCATTGCTTCAAAAAAAGATTTTTCTTCACCACTTTCAGTTTTGATAACATAAGTTATCGCTCTAATCAAAATTCTCCCTGAAACCGCCACCTCTAGCACATTTTTGAAATTTACTCGCGCTTGATATAAATTTCTGGCGCTGTGATACATATTTTGAGCGTCAACAAAAACCCCAATCCTCTGATCTTTGTGTTTCAAGCTCTTGTAATCAATGTCTTCTTTTTTATTACTAGCATTACTGCTATTATTTTTCATCCTCTTTTTTTGAATCATCAGCTTTTTTGAGTGATTTAGCTGCTTTTAACTTTAACGATGTGACAATTTTTCCATATCTTTCTTCGCTTCTTCCTTGGATGTCCTTGAGCAGTTTCTTTCTCTTAGCCACCATTTGTAAAAGACCTCTTCTGGAATGATTGTCCTTGTGATTATCTTTCAAATGAGAGGTAAGTTCTTTGATTCTTTCCGTCAGGATTGCTACTTGAATCTCAGAAGATCCTGTATCATCATCATGCGCCCTATAGGTCTTCATGATTTTTTTCTTTTTTTCTTTTTTAATCATCTTTTTAATTATTAATTAAGTAAATTTTTCATTTCAGATAACAGTAAATTATACAACCCTTATGATAATTAATCGATTGACAAACCGTTATACAAAACACTTTTTTCATATAGAAATAATAGCACAAAACCAAAGAATAGACAAGTGACCAATTTTGTCCTAGAATATAATCATATCTAGTTATTGGGTCGTGATATTAACACAAAAAACCTAAGCAAAATATATTAATATAATTCACCTAGTCTATCTTTCTTTGAGCAAAGATATACTAACATACTACGATAATATGTCAATAAAAGAAATAACTAAGCTAAAAAGTGAGTATCTAGAGTATCTTGAAATTGAAAAAAATCGATCCCCGCTCACTATCAGAAATTATGACCACTATTTGTCACGTTTTTTCGAGTGGTCTGAAATTAGTCGTCCTGAAAATATTACAAGTAATCTGGTTAGAAAGTTTCGACTCTATCTAAACAGATATTGTAATGAAAAAGGAGATGGTCTAAAAAAAGTGACTCAAGATTATTATATAATTGCCATTCGTGGATTTTTGGCTTATCTTGCCAAACGAGACATTCAATCTCTACCTAGCGAGAAAATTGAGCTGGGAAAAACTGAAGACCGAGAGGTTGAATTTCTGGAGCTAGATGAAATGAAAAGGCTTATTTCTGCATCAAAAGGGAATAATATTGCAGATTTACGAAACAATGCTATTTTAGAACTTTTGTT
Organism: Candidatus Parcubacteria bacterium; assembly: GCA_023140775.1. GTDB lineage: Bacteria > Patescibacteriota > Minisyncoccia > JAHIHE01 > JAGLIN01 > JAGLLA01. The sequence continues at coordinate 15,850 of JAGLLA010000009.1, read as the reverse complement.
TTCAACTGGACTTCGAGTTTCCGAACTATCCAACTTAAACAGAGACAGTATAAATTTGAAAAGTGGAGAATTCTCGATTAGAGGAAAAGGTGGAAAGATTAGAATCGTCTTCATTTCTGATTCTGCCAAAAAAGTACTGCTTGAGTATCTCAAAAAAAGAAAGGATGTCGATCCAGCTCTTTTTATTCATTTCAAAAAATCAAACAAAAAAAATAGAGCTGACACTGCTTCGTCTCTCAGATTGACTCCCAGAAGTGTTCAAAGAATCGTAAGATTATGCGCTACAAAAGCTGGCATTGTCAAAAAGGTCACACCTCACACCCTCAGGCATAGCTTTGCCACAGACCTATTGACCAACGGCGCGGACATCAGATCAGTTCAATCAATGCTGGGACATTCAAGCATAACCACAACTCAAATCTATACCCACATCACGAACAAACACCTCAAAGATATTCACAAAAAATTTCATTCAAAACGAACGCAGGCTTGATTTTTTCAGAAATTAGTATATTATTAGTATATTGCTGTTTTTTGCAGGCGTGGCGGAATTGGCATACGCGCATGGTTTAGGACCATGTTCCTCGGATTGTGGGTTCGACTCCCACCGCCTGCACACAAATTTGTTAAATAAATTCATTCTAAGGGAATGTATTATGAATTTAATATCTGATTTTAAATCACACTACAAAAAACTGGAAGAATTTGTTTGTGTTCTTTTTATAATTTTTTCTGGCTTTCTCGTCTCTGCCATTTATAAAATCAATAATTTTTGGAGCTTTCCAAATCTCGATGAAATGCTCTGGCATTATCGATCGGATATTTTTTGGAGTAAAATTCTTGCTTTTGACTTTTCGGGGCTGATCCAATCAGCTCAACCAGGAATTACCGTCTATTGGTTCACGGGCTTTATGATGAAATTTTTCAATTTTGATTTTAATGATGTGATGGTCAAAATTGCAGACAAAGAAGTCGAAGGGCTAGATTTCAACTATGCCATCAACAATCACGACATGGCAACATACAAAGCATATGAAACAATAAGCTTTGCCTTTAATACACCACTATTTCTGTTACTGGTGCTTTTTTTTATTGCTTTTTATTACCTCGTGAAAAAAATTGGATTCGGCAGAATTATTGCTTCGTTTTCATTACTGTTTATTGTCACAAATACATATTTGCAATTTTGGACCACACCTTCTGACAAAATGCTTAATTTTTTTATGACGCTCAGCTTTCTGACAATTCTTGTCTATCTCCCAAAAAGAGAAAATCAAAAATATTTGATTTTTTCTGCTGTCTTTGGTGCCTGGGCTGTTCTTTCAAAAATATCAGCTCTGTTTGTCTTGCCATTTTATTTTTCGATTTTCATCTATTACAGATGGCCCCTTAACAAAGAAAAATTAAAAATGATCTTCAAGGATTATTTTACCTGGATTTTTATATTTACCTTAGTAAACATTATTTTCCTACCTTCTATCATTACCAATCCCAATGAGGTCTATGATCTTGTTTTTAGATCAAATGCCATTATTTCGAATAATCCAGCAATTGACAATCCAATCACAGGAGGCTTGCTAAAATATGCCAGCTTATCCTTATCCATACTAACTCAATACCTTTCTCATATATTCTTTTTATCACTATTATCATTTTTATTTATCAGGCACAATAAAAAATATAATAATATTTTCAAAGATTTGCCCACAAAACACATAAATATTATAAGCGCTTACATAATACTATTTATTATTATGGTTATCTCAATAAGTGACAATAGCGACACTCGCTTTATGACTCCAGCTTTGATTATGTTAAACATACTAGCAGCCATCGGACTTTACGGCGTTGTGGAAATTATAGCTCAAAGAAACAACACTAGCGAAAAATTCAAAAATATTTTTTATGTCTCGATATTTTTTATGACTATTATATTACAAATTATATTTCTCATTCTCAACGGAGCACTGTTCACGACGCTATGGTAGGTTGAATTTGCAAATAGACACAAAACATTTAAAATCGCAATGTTTAAAAAATGAAAACAAATGCAAAATTAAAAGACTTTTTTTTAGTTCTTCTGATAATAATTATCGGAATTTTATTTTTATTTTTTTTCAAAATAAAACATTCTATGAATTTCACAAATCTTGACGAACTTCTCTGGATGTACAGATCTCGATTTTTCTTTGATAATCTCATTGCCCTTGATTTTTCAAACCTCATTCAATCATATCATCCAGGCATTATGGTGATGTGGGCAGTTGGTCCTTTTATGGAAATTCTAAATTATGATTTTAATTTAATTGCCAATTTCATGATCTCTCTTAATGAATCTGGCGTCGGCTATAATATAATCAATGACAACTCACAGAATGCACAAATATACAACGCATATAAACAAATCAGTTTTTTACTAAACATACCTATATTTTCAGTTATTGTTCTCTTTATTTTTTCTTTATATCATCTCTTGCAAAAACTGGGAACATCAAAATGGGCAACAGCATTTTCCTTGTTACTTATTGTCACCACGCCTTATTATATATATTTTACAACGCCAACCGATAAATTTTTAGGTATTTTTTCCACCCTCAGCATCTTAAGTCTCTTGGTATATGCAAGTCAAAAAGGCAATGGTAAATATCTCATTTTTTCAGCAATTTTCGGATCTTGGGCGGTTCTCACAAAGCTATCAGGATTGTTTTTGATCCCATTTAGTTTTTTTGTATTATTATTTTATAAGCGAAATATTTTGAATTGCCTACTCTCAAAAAATAGTGACAAGAAAATCTTACAACCACTTAAAAAAATAATTTCTGATTATTTGATTTGGATTCTGGTTTTCTTTATGACTTCCATATTGTTTCTGCCAACTATCATCACAAACCCTCAATCTATTAAAAAAATAATTTCAGGAGAAACAGCAAGAAGAATGGTCTCCGATAATCACAATATCTTATACTTTATAGATATTTCAAAAGCATATCTGACAGATCCTTTTTTAATATCATTTAATCTTTTTATAATATCAATACTTATAATATTCCTCTTGTTGGTAATAAAAAAAATTAGAATAAGAGAGAAAATAAATGAAGAGCTTTTGATTTTGATAATATATTTCTTTTCATTTTTCATTTTCACAATTGCGTTTAGCAAAATTTATTCCTTTCGCTATCTTGTTCCAATTTTAATTATCTTCCAAATAGTAGCTGGAATTGGAATTTATGAAATTAGCAATCTCTTTATTAAAAAAAATAAAATAGCTGATAAAAAAATAGTCTATTATTGGATTATTGTTTTTATCTTGATCTCACAAGGATTGCTTATATATCATTCAGAAGTTGAAAAAATTAAAACCTTACCATCTTTTTGATAATTGAATTATTTAAGATTAAAAATCAAAAGACCTCTCTAAGAAAACGATGTCCGTCAATCCTGAGTTTATCTAAATGGATTTATCATCTCGAAACGAGAGCAGCGCTTGAGAGGTTAATTAGCTGCATAAATGTCATCTAATTTTCAATTTTTTACATTGTAAAGTTTACGGACCTGCCTACGGCGGGCTCGTTTCTCACTCTCCAGGATTCGAAGTGGCAATTTAAAGTTTGCCAAAGAAAACAAAGTGAACTACTATTATAAGTAATAAAAACTAATATCTTCTAAGTAAGAGTCATCTACTGAAAAATACTCTATCATTACCAGCTAGTGAAAGAATAAATGATTCCATGAGAAGTTTCACCTAATGACAGTACGATTAAGTGTTAAGTATTAACGAGATTCTTCACTATCGCTTGAAATGGCAAAATTTAATAAAAACAGCTACAAAATAACTAACTACATACTGTAATTTATTACTAAGATCATCAAATTAGTTAAAATAATTTTAAAATGAACAATAAAGAAATATCAATTGTAATTCCCGCATATAATGAGGCTGAAAATCTTCCATTTTTATGTGACGAAATCAAAGATGTTTTGAAAAACATTACCAAGAACTACGAAATAATCATTGTCAACGACGGAAGCACTGACAAAACAAAAGAGGTTATTGAAAATTTAACTGCAAAAGACATTCACATTTCAGGAATACATTTTCGAACTAACTTTGGCAAAGCATCTGCCTTGAGCGCAGGATTCAAAAAAGCAGTAGGTGAAACAATTTTTACAATGGACGCCGACTTGCAAGATGATCCCCAAGAAATCCCCAATTTTCTCGATAAAATCGATGAAGGCTTCGACCTTGTTTCAGGCTGGAAACAAAATCGCAAAGATTCTTTTGTAAAAAATAGCAGTTCTAAGTTCTTTAATTTCGTAACTTCCCTCCTTTCGAAAATAAAATTACACGACTTTAATTGTGGCTTTAAGGCTTACAAAGGTGAAGTTGCTAAGGGATTAGATCTCTACGGTCAAATGCACAGGTATATTCCTGTGATGGCTGGAAATGAGGGTTATAAAATTACTGAAATTCCAGTTCATCACCGCAAAAGAAAATTCGGAAAGTCGAAATATGGACCAATTCGATTTCTCAACGGATTTCTAGACCTGCTGACAGTTATGGTTTTGACTAAATATTTCAAAAGACCTGCTCATTTCTTTGGTGGACTGGGAAGTATTGCTCTTTTTCTAGGATTTGTTATTAATATGTATATTATCTATCTCAAACTTACTTTTGGTAATATTCAAGGAAGATTGCCTCTTTTTATTGCAGGAATTTTGTTTATTATGGTGGGCATTCAACTCATCTCTCTTGGATTGATCGGAGAAATGTTTGTAAAAATTTCAAGAAAAAATAATAGCAAAAATAATATAGCTTAACCTCAAAAAATTGATATAATATTTTAATAGACTGAGTCATGAACAAAAAAAGATACAATCCTAAAGATTTTTGGGAAAGACGCTTAGAAAAAAATTTTAATCTAAAAGGAGTTGGCTATGCTAAACTAGGAGAACAATATAATAAATGGCTCTATAAAGCAAGAATAAGGACTCTGGATCAAACTATAGAAAAACATAATATATCATGCGAAAATAAAAAAATCCTAGAACTCGGCGTTGGAAGTGGATTTTATGTGAATTATTGGAAAAAAAAGAAAATATCCGAATTTATAGGAATTGACATAACAGAAAAAAGTGTTAAAGAGCTGAGCAGTGCTTATCCTGAGTATAAATTCATCAGAGCTGATATTTCATCTCCTGATTTACCAATAAAAGAAAAATTTGATATTATTACCGTTTTTGATGTATTATTTCATGTTTTAGATGAAGATAAATTTGAGCAAATTATTCAAAATATAAAAAAAATATCACACGAAAAAAGTATAATATTAATTATGGATAGCTACTTGAAACATTCTTACCAAGAAAGTTTTCATGTGAAGTTAAGAACACTTAGCAGGTATATTGAAGTGCTTAAAAAAAATGAAATGAAAATAAAAGTCATCAAGCCAATCTTTTATTTTATGTCAAAACCATTGAATAGTAAATTCTTACATTCACCTCGCTTATTGCTTTGGTATCTTATTGCAAGCATTATTGTCTTATTTGACAATTCAGGGAAATACGGTAAAGTGCTTAATAATTTAATAGGAAAATTACTTTATAGTATTGATAAAATTATATTAAAATACAATATCAATGGTCCAAGTACAAAACTGATGGTTATTTCAAGAAATAATTACAACTAGCAGAATAACTTTAACTGTGAGGCATCTTTATGTGGAAGATTCTTTGATTATAATTTATATTTATCACACTAAATACATATGAAAATTTTGTATATTTCCAGAAAATTTCCTCCCTCAATAGGAGGAATGGAAAAAGTTGCCTACGAGCTTTATAGACAACTAGAGAGAAAAGAAGAGGTAGAACTTATTAAGTGGGGCGGTTCCAATAAGTGGCTATTTATCGTAGTGCCGTTTTTTCTCCTAAAATCATTTTTGATTCTTTTTACCAAAAAAATTAATATTATTTATATTGCAGACGGTTCAATCGCTCCCCTAGGATTTATATTAAAGATTTTTAGCAAAAAACCTGTTATAATGACAGCTCATGCTTTAGATATTGTGTATTCAAATAAAATTTATCAATATTTTGTTCTTAAAAGCATTGCGAAACTTGATAAAATAATCTGCATAAGCAATTATACAAAGAACGAGTGCATAAAAAGAAAAGTACCCATTGAAAAAATAACCATAATTACAAATGGAATTTCAGATGAATTTTATATAGAAAATATGAATAAAAAGAATATTCTACTTGAATTAGAAAAAACATTGAAAATTCCATTGGAGGAAAAGAAAATAATAATTTCAGTAGGGAGATTAGTTAAAAGAAAAGGAGTTCAATGGTTTGTCGAGAATGTTATTCCTGAAATTCTGAAAAAAAGAAAAGACTTTGTTTATCTTGTAATCGGAGAAGGAGTGATGAATGAAAAAATTGCTAAGATTATAGCAGAAAAAAAACTTAATAAACACGTCAAGCTCCTTGGAAAAATAGATACTACGACATTAAAATTCATTTACAATTCATCTAATATTTTTATAATGCCCAATATTCCGGTCAAGGGCAATGCTGAAGGATTTGGGCTCGTGACACTAGAGGCAGCTTCCTGCGGTTTATCTGTTGTCGCTTCAAATCTAGAAGGAATCAAGGATGCACTTAGGGATTATAAGAAAGGATTTTTAATAACCCCTTACGATAAAAATGAATATACAAGGATTATTAATGATTTATTAAATAGTAAAAAGGAGAATAATGCAATCAAAAAAACAAGAGAATTTATAATTATGAATTATAGTTGGAATACAGTTTCTGAAAAATACTTAAATGAATTTACGAAATTAGCAAATAAATAAATTATGATGACAAAAACAAGAGAGAGAATAATCCCTAGGGAATTCAGAACGAAAGAAGAATATCTTATTTTTTTGCGTCATTCTTTTGAATATCAATCTGCGATAGAAAAATTAACTGCTGACAATCTTGTCATAGAAATTGGATGTGGAGAGGGGTACGGAACAAGCTTACTGTCTAAAAATGTAAAAAGAATTATTGGGATAGATATTGATCAAAATACAATCAAACATGCTTCGGATAAATATGCTTCAGAAAACTGCGTCTTTCAACAATTTAATGGTACAAAAATTCCACATAATAGTAACTCTTTCGATGTAGCTGTATCTTTTCATGTCATAGAACATGTTCGAGATGATTATAATTTTATCTCAGAAATTTATAGGGTTTTAAAAAGTGGTGGAATACTTATTATTTCTACTCCGAATAAAAAACCTAGAACAGGAAGAAGAGGAAGACTTCTTAATGAGTTTCATGTCAGAGAATATTATTTCAACGAATTGAATGAAATATTACAAAGAACATTTTCTAATATAAAAATAATGGGCGTCTTTGGCAACCAAGAGGTACAGAAAATAGAAATTGAAAGAGTAAAATTAATTTCTAGAATACTTTCTTATGATTTTTTTAATATTGCAAAATTCATTCCCCAATCATTAAAAACACTAATCCTAAAACTACTAAAATACACTATTAATCAAAATAAAAAAACAAAAAATATTAATTTTTTAAATAAATTTAGCATAAGAGATTATCACTTAACAGAAAATGATATTGATAATAGTTTAGACTTTCTGGCAATTTGCAAAAAATAAATTTCAATACAAGCGATTTAATTATATGTTTTATAAAATATACTATAATGACAAAACACTTCAGTAAAAAAATAATAATTTCCCTGCTTATTACCCTGACTTTGGGTTATTTTTTATTGAGACAAACCGATTACAAGAATATTCTTTTATTATTTACAAAAATAAACTATAACTATGTCATAATAAGTTTTATTTTTTATTTTTTATTAACATTGATAAGAACGTTGAGAATAAAATTACTTCTTCGAAGCAGGATCCGCATAAAAGACTTGTTCGCAACAGTTTTGACAAATAATCTTGTAATAAATATTCTACCGTTTCGAATTGGCGAACTATCGCTTCCTATCCTCTTAAAAAAATATTCTGAAGTTCCCAAAAAAGAAGGTTTTTTATTACTTTTATATCTGAGAACGATAGATATGCTTGTTATACTTTTCTTCTTGCTTTTTGTTGTTTTGTTTTTATCTGGCAATATTATCCAGTTAAAAAGCATTTCATATATACTAATATTTACTCTATTACTGTTTATAATCACATTGCTTTTCAAGGGAGATGTCATTCTGTCCAGACTAAAAAATTTCTCATCAAAAAAAAGAGATTCTAAAATTTTTAATAAAATATTTATATATACTGATAGTTTATTACCAATCTATAAATTTTACAAAGATACAATAGGAAAAACGCTAGTTTTATCTGCTTTAATATTTACAACCCTAATCTTTGCTTTCGGATTTATTCTAAATGCATATCCAATTGACTTAACTTATCTCGAAGTACTTACAATTTCTTTAATAATAATTGTCACAACAAGTCTGCCGATCAACGGGATCGCCGGAATTGGAATTTTAGAACTAGGTATTTCATCTTTTTTGACATCATTTGGAATAGAGAAAAATCTTTCAATTGGTATCGCCTTCAATTATCACTTAATCTATTTGATGTTTATCATATTTTTTGGAAGTCTTAGTTTTCTATATTTACATAACAAAGAATAACATTATTGATTCTTTGTTGCCAAAATAAAAAAGATGGTAAATCCATCTTTTTTATTTTTTAAATATCGTTAGTTAAGCTAAGTTGTTATGCTTGTAGAATAACAGTTGAAACAACAATAACCATTGCATAAGCAAGACCTGCAATTACAATTCCAATGATTCCGTAAGAAATAGTCTTCTTTGCTGCGCCAACCTGCTCATCATTTCCACCGGCAGTAAGATATTGAACACCACCCCAGATAATTACAAGTGTTGCAATAATAGAGATAAATCCCAAAATCCAGTTAGTAAGATTCATTACAGCGCCCCTAATGTCAGTTGGCACACCGGCAGGAGCTTCTGTTGTACCCCACGTTGAAATCGTTACAGCTACAGCTGGACTATAACTCATTGCATAAGCAATAACATATGAAATTGAAAAAACTTTTATTAAATTTTTCATTCGTTTCACCTCCTTTCAAAATTTTATTGATTTATTATAAAAATAGTTTAATTATATTAATATAGTACCTACAATAATCTTTATCATTGCATAAGCAAGGCCAGCTATAACTATACCCAATAGAGCATATGTTATGGTTTTTTTTCCGCTTTCTGCCTTGTTTTCATCACCTGCTGAAGTTAAATACATAACACCGCCCCAAATAACAAAGAGCACAGCCAATATAGATATAAATCCCAAAATCCAATTTGTCATATTTATAAATGCAGAATCAACATCGTCCGCGACTCCGCCTGGCTTCGCTGGAGTAGCCCATCCAGATGCTATATTAGCTAGCGCTGTACTAGCATAACTTACAAAAAGCAAAACAGACAAGAGTATGAGATGTGTCTTATTTTTCATTTTCATAATATTATATTTCAATTGGATAAAAGTTAGTTTTTTGATTATTAAATATTATTTCAAAATTACATCTACTAGAACTTTCACCATCGCAAAAGCCAGACCAGTAACCACCAAACCTATCAGAGCGAAATAAATAATTTTTTTGGAGAGATCAGCTTTTTGCGCATCCCCAGAAGAACCTATATAATTTACGCCACCCCAAATCAAAGCAAGAACTGAAAGTACTGTTGCAAACCCCAGAAGCCAATCGATCATTTTCTCCGCCATACTATCCATATCATTTGCCAAACCAAAACTTGAAGGCTTTCTATATTGAGCATTCGCAACACTAACAGCGACTAAAAATTGAGATGCCAGTAATACATAAAATATTTTTTGATTATTTTTTTTCATTAATATCATTATTTCACTATTTAAAGGTTTGGTCAAATCAGATTATGGAGCAAGCATTGTGCTTATCACAGAAATAATTGCAAACGATGCGCCGATCACGATAATTCCCAATATGGCATATTTGATAATCTTTTTAGCTGTCTCTGTTTTTTGCGAATCTCCAGAAGATCCAATGTAATATATACCACCCCAAATCAGGAAGATGACCGAAAGCACCAAGCCAAAACCTAAGATCCATTTGATTATTGCATCTAGCGCATCCTCCGGAGTTTTTGTTGGAATTCCAGCAGGTAAACAGTCTCGTTTACAATTAAATAAATTTTCTTTCGGATCACAATCATCTCCATCACTATTAGCATCATTAGGTCCAGGGACACAACCAGCAGTAGCCACTTTAACACCAATAACATTTATATCAGTAAAAGAAAATTGCCCAACAAAAAAGACAGAAAAAAATATCATAAAAAGAAGTATTTTTCTGCTAATTAACATTTTCATCACAATTTTCTTATTTTTTATTTTTATAATTCTCGATTGCCTTATGCAGAGCGCTGGCAGCTAGGTTAGAGCAGTGCATTTTGACAGGTGGAAGACCTTTGAGGTTTTCTGCCACTTCACTGTTCGTAATTTGCATTGCCTCGTCCAATGATCTTCCCTTAGCAAGATCAGTCACCATTGAAGAAGTGGCAATCGCCGCCGCGCAACCCAAAGTTTCAAACGAGATGTCTTTGATGATATTATCATCAACCTTGATGTAAATTTTCATCAAATCTCCACAAACTGGATTACCTGCTTCCCCTACTGCATCTGCTTCTTTCATTTTACCACAGTTATGAGGATTTGTGAAATGCTGGATTACTTTTTTTGTATACATATATAAAAAGCTATTATAATTTATATCATTTATACTTTTATTCTATAGCAATTTACCTCTATGTCAATCACTTGAAAAATCATTCATTACATCAGGGCGTAAAAGGACACTTTCGATAGTTGTCATTTCAAACTACTTTTTCTACGCCAGAGGAACTTATTCTGAAAATACGATCTCTATTCATCCCCCCAGAGCCCCCTTGAAAAAACAACTCCATAGAACCTATCTGTCGTTAATTTGCTCTCAAAATAGCTTTCTTTTTGATCTTGAGTTATCAAATCAGCAGACTCCCAAAGAATTTTCCATCTATCTGGAACTTTAATTGTACCAGAAAAATTACTTCCTCGACTACCAGACTGTTTCTGAATTAGTAAACTATATCTATCGGCTGGTTTTGTAAAAGAATCAAAATCAATCTGATAGGGCAATTTATATTTATAGATCACTTCAACCTTTTCACCCGGACTCACATAAACCCAATTTCCAAAAACAGTCTTCCCGGATTCTGTAAAAATCTGAGTTCCCGAATCAGGATCAATCTTGATCGTGTCTTCAACATTTTTTACATCTTCATCGATACGAAAATTATCATAATTCATTGGAGGCTCATATTCTTGCGCTGTATGACCGCTAGCTTCCAGCAAAATGCTTCCAAGTGGCACATACACTCTCAAATAATCAGAATTAACCCGATTATACCAATCATACTCACTTTGTCCGCCCTTGTGCACTCTGGTGACTTTGACAGTGTTAACAATTGAACCATCTTCAAAAATTTCAGTCAGATGATCGATCGTTTCTTCAACGACAGCATCTGTTTTATATCCATTTATATTGCTATTTACGACACTCAAATAGTTTCCGCTAGAATTCAACATCTGACCACCCCAACCTCTCTTGATGATCATATTTTCAATCTCAGAATCTCTGTGATAGAACATAATGTGTTTTTCTTTCAAGCTTTCTTCAACTACATTGATAAAATCAAGATATCTTTGAATTTTTTCCTTCTTGTTCATTTCTTCACTGTTTATCATTTTTTCAAATATCACTGGCATCAAATCTGCTAGAAATTTCTTCGGTCTATTCTCCTGCCTGTCATACAATTCTTCAACTTGCATTTGGGAGAGCGAAAGGAAATTTTCGGCATTTATGATTATGTCATATTCATCCATACGAACTGGACCTGTGATCTTTAATATTTTTTCGATTACAGTTGGCGTAAAAGAGATCACTCCGTCAACTGTAGGTCCTCCAGTTTTCTCATAGAAAGAAGCAACCTTTTGAGCGCTAGTTGGGAAATCAGCAAACCAATTTGCGTCGTGCATGCTCCAGTTCGCGCTAATTTTCTGAATTGGCATCGGTGGGACGATCTTCTCTTTCAGCTGTCCATCCGGATTGAATATACCATCAATAAATATATTTTCTACTTTTCCATTTTCCATATCCAAAATTCCATAACTTCCAATAAACCCTCCAGTCGCTCTCATTTCGCTATTATTTTGAAATAATAACAAATATTTCTGAGGCCTTTTGTTTCCGATTATCTCAGTTAGAGTCTCGAAATCTTCAGATAAATTTTCCAGATTGTCAGCCAGTATAGGCAACTCTTTTTGAGCTAGCTCTATTTTATTTCTCATTTCAGCTGGTATATAATCTATATTTATCGAATTTATGTCATTTCCAGCTTGCCTTAGACTGATCGCAATTTTATCTATCAAAGTTCCAAATCCTGAAATTGATGAAGAAGAAAAATTTCCTGGATCAAGCCTCGAGATCTCATCAAAAAGTTTTACAATATTTTCTCCCGCAAATGCGATGTTTTCTCCCGCTCCTGAAAGATTTCTGGCAGTAGAAAGTGGCGTATCTATTGGCAAAGCGTTGAGCATTCCCGCCAAGCCAAATCCGAATTCATCGGTTAGTCTTTTTGCTTCAGAAAAGGTAAGTTTGGCATCTTGAAATTCACCAAAACTTTCGCTAAAATCATGCTTAACAACAGACTGTCCTGCTTGTTTCAAGTGATCAAAAGCCTCTACACCCACCCCCATAATTCGACCCTTTTCTTCAAATTGACTTTGAAGGAACGAAAGAGAAAATACAAGAGAAGAGACAAATACAGATGCAAACATGAACGATGCAAAAGATCTACTCAATATAAGAGAAAAACGAAATTTTGGCTTTATTCCACTTTCTGTTTTTTTTACATCAACATTTGAGACATAACTCTTTTTATATTTTTTTTCACGTAAAGCATAATTCTCAATAGCTCCATCTTGCTTTATATCTGCTTTTTGGGCAATCTTTTTTGACTCTGTAATACTTTCTTTTCGAATAATTTCATAAACTGTGTTGTTATTATTTTCTACTAATATATTTTTTCTTTTTTTCTCGTCAGAAAACTGACGCAAGTCAATAACGCCTTTATTTGCCATGTCACCTCTCTGAAACAGAAGATTTGATTTTTTATTTGGAATGATGTCCATTACTTGAAAATTTAATTGACTTTTAATTATATATGAACTAACATTTAATCAACCTAGGAAATATTAAATTGATGGAGGTATAATAAGTGAACGAATTGTATTGTGTAGGTCTTGCTGTACTAGTATTGATTATATTTTTAATAGCAATAATCAGTCAGCAATTACAGATTAATAATCTGAAGAATGATGCAGAAAGAGGATATAGCATCTCAAGTGACCTTGTTCCGTTAGTTAGTCCAGATCCCGATAAACACAAAAAAGGGAAGAAATGGGATGAATGAAGAAATGTTAATATTATACTTAATTATTTTTTTGCTCGGAATAGCAATTGATCGCATTGTCATTGCACTCGCCAAAAAACTGCGAAGTACCAGTAAGGAAAAATGCATCACAGAAACAAGCGAGGGCTTTCCAGCAACAAACGAGTCAAGAGACGATATAAGTAAATCCTTAGAGAATCATTTAAATTAAAGTGATTTATTTTTATCTAGTCACAGAACAATGAAGATTCATTGTTCTATTTTTATTTCAAGATACTTTCATAAATCTCCATGGTCTCAATTACCATTTTCTCCCAATTATATTTTTTAAGTTGTTTGAAACCTTTTTCTCTAAGTTCATTATACAACTTTTCATTAGTTAGAACCAGTCTTATTTTTTCTGCCATTTCTTCCGAATTTTTTGGATCAAAATATACCGCCGCTTCTCCCAAAACTTCTGGCAAACTCGTTGTATTAGAAGAAGCTACTGGCGTTCCACAAGCCATTGCCTCCAGCCCAATCAGTCCAAATCCCTCATAAAAAGAAGGAATGACAAATGCTTTTGCAAAGTTATAAAACAATGGAATATCTTCTTGGTCAATAAATCCAGGTCTGATAATATCGTCACCAAGTCTCAAATCCTCCCAAGTTTCTCGCACTTCAGGATAATAAGGGTCTTCCTTGCCACCGAGCACAAGTTGATAATTCAATTTATGTTTATTTTTCAAAATCTCAAAAGCCCTGATCAGCCCCACGAGATTTTTGTGATTTCGCCAAACTCCCGTATAAAAAATATAAGGCTTGGTGATGTGATATTTTTCTTGAAATTTTTTAATTTTCTCATCATCATTAATTACTCGAAACTGCTCATCAGCTCCTTCGTAAACTACTTCGATTTTTGTTTCGTTGATTTTGAAATATTTTACAATGTCATTCTTTGTGTTCTTTGACACTGCGATAACTCTTGTTGCTTTTTTAACAGAAGAAAAGAATACTGCTCGAAAGCCAATCCTTCTGATCAAAGACTTCATTTTGTGCCCAGGAAAGAAAAAAGGTGTCACATCGTGAATTGTGACAATTGATTTTTTGAAATACAATATCGGAGAATTAAAATGAGTGAAATGCATTAAATCAAGTTTTTCTTTGTACAATTGAAATGGAAACAAAAATTGTTCTTTCCATCCGTACCATTTTGCTGAAACTTTCACTTTTCGAACTCTTTCATTTGGCAAGACAAAATCATCATATTCCTCGGGCATCAAAAATATAACATATTCATTTTTCTTATCAACCCTGAAAAGATATTCCAAAAGATGTCTAATATAGTTTCCAATTCCAGTTTGCGCATATCCATACATCCGCGCATCAATCCCAATTTTTTTTGATTTATTAGTCATAGATTTTTCTTAAGTTATGTTTCTTGTCTCGTTTACCTGCATTGTTGAAAAATTTGTAATATAGTTTATCTATGAAAATAAACTATATTAAGGAGGAATAATCCTTGAAAATCAATCAAATCATCAAAATAGTAAAACCAGCAATAGCCTCAATCAGTATGATTTTGGCACTAAGTGTAGTCTCTTTATTTGAAAATAATGAGTTTACCACAATAGTTGGATTATTTTTAATGTGTGTAGGAATATGGAGTCTTTTTTATTGGACACTTGGCTCAGAGTATGAGAACACAATAACATCTGATTAATTTCAGATTTTTTTATTTGAAATTCATATAATCATAATCTAAAAATTTAACTTATTTTTCTGACTTTAAAATAGCTAAAGTCTCTTCTGCACACCTGCTCCAAGAGAATTTTTTTGTCTGCTCAATTCCTTTTTGGGTTATATTATTTTTTAAATTCTCATCACTAAGAAGATTTTCTATCGCTCTTTCAAGCTCATTGATGTTGTACGGATCAACCATAATCGCTGCCCCGCCCACCGCCTCAGGAAGAGAAGATACATTTGAAGTGATCACAGGAGTTTTGTTTTGCATTGCTTCAAGCGGTGGAAATCCAAAACCTTCATAAAAAGATGGATAAACAAAAATTTCAGCTAATTTGTACAAAATTGCTTTATCTTCATCATCAACAAATCCAGTAAAAAAAATATCATCCGCCACAACAGAATTCATAGCGAGGTTAAAAACATCTTGACATAGCCACCCTTTTGAACCTGCAATTACAAGCTTGCAATCCTTAACCGTTGATGACATTTTGAAGTGCCCCACTTTTAATTTTTCAAAAGCTCTAATTATGCCAGTGATGTTTTTCCTCGGTTCAATCGTTCCAAGATATAAAATAAACTTTTTAGGCAAATTATATTTTTCTT
>JAGLLA010000008.1 GCA_023140775.1 Candidatus Parcubacteria bacterium | reverse complement strand
TTTTACTTTTTTTACTTTCATCTTCCTTTACTTCTGAAATTTCAATGATGTCAACAGTCCCTTCGATTTTTATATTCTTTTTCTCAAGTTCGTCGTATAACGCCTCCAGATGCTCGATGTCATTTTCAATATCAGGAATAATGTGAATAATCTCCTCTTCTGTCACAAACCCTCTTGTTTTTCCTCTATCAATTAGGTCTAAAATTTGCTTATCTAGGTCAGTTTCTTTTACTTTAGAAGTTTTTAAGGCTTTTGTTGATTGACTTTTTTTTGTTATTTTTCCTTTCCTGGGAGGTAACTTTTTTTTGACAATCTTCATTTCATTCGTCTTTTTTTTCGTCACAATCTTTTTTTCTTTTTTGACAATTTTCTTTTTCTCTGGATTTGAATTAATTTTCTTTTTTACAGGACTGGGTTTTTTTGTCACCTTTTTATTTGCAATAACCTTTTTTTTCTTGGCTACTGTTTTGTTTTTTGCAACATTTTTCTTGGTAACTTTTGAAATTACTTTTTTTGTTTTCATATTTATATGTATTAGAATATTTTATAAAGTTCTTCTTGTATGTTATTTGTTTTCTAAATCATTTAATTCCTTATATAGTTTATCAAATTTTTCAATATCTTCATTAATTGCATCATTTTTCATCTTTATTTCTAGCTCTTTTACTTCTTTTTTTAATCTTATTTTTTTCAAATTCACCACGCATGTCTTTGCCTCTTTGCGCATATCGCCAATTTCATCTATATTTTTCTCAACTGCCAGAGCGGCAACATTCCAAATGTGCAATATCGAACTACCTTGATCCTGAATACTACTTTTCGCTGCAATTTTATTCTTAATATCGCCTATAAGTTCATCATTTATTTTACCTTCTTTTTGGTATAAATTTTTAATGTCACTATAGATTCCATTTATTCGATCATCTGGGAGATAATCTTCTAGATCTAAAAATAAATCCTGAAAGAATTGAGGGTATAAAATGATAAAACCTAATATTCTCTGTTGCAGCTGATCTTCTCTTGTGATCATCCTTTTCTTTGCGATATTATTCGTTCCAATTCGTTCCACAAATCCGGATTTCTCTCTCTTGATCTTGTTCTCATATTCAAATATAATTTTTTCGTCTAGTTCTAATTTATCCGAGAGCATATTGCGATAGTATCCTCTGTCTATGTCATTTGAAATATTCCCGATAATTCCTAGTAGCTCTTCGGCAATTTTTTTCTTACCATCAATATGATCGCAATCATATTTTGAAAATACACTATCGAAATAGAATTCCATGATCAGTTTGGGGTTTTGAACAGCTTTTTCCCACAACTCGGGATTCTTTTTGACACAATCGGCTGGGTCTTTGCCCTCTGGAATTGCAATCACACTGACATTCATATCTTCAGCTAGTGCCATTTCAATTCCTCTGTTGGCAGCTTTGATGCCAGCAGAATCCGTATCAAAAGAAAATGCGATATTTTTTGTATATCTTTTTATAATTCTGATTTGATCTAATGTGAGCGCTGTTCCTGATGTGGCTACAACATTTTCCACCTTTGCTTGAAATGAAGCAACGACATCCATATTTCCCTCAACCATAATACACAGATCTTTTTGTCTGATCGCACTCTTTGCCTTATCAAGTCCATATAGAACTTTGCTCTTGTTGTATATCAAAGTTTCTGGAGTGTTGATGTATTTTGCTTGCGACTCATTACTGCCAGGCATGACGCGCGAACTATAACCAATTGTCTGACCTCCAATATTGTTTATGGGAAACATAATCCTATTTCGAAATCTGTCGTAATATCCTCCTTGATCTTTCTTGACGGTCATTCCAGTTATTGCAATATCAGTTTCGCTGTAGCCCTTGCTTTTTAGAAATTTGCTGAGTAGGTCCCAGGAGTCTGGCGCATATCCTAGTTCGAATTTTTCAATTACGTCGGTTGTCAATCCCCTATCTTGCAAATATCGCAATGCCAGTTTTCCGTTTTTGATCTTTAAGCATTCTTGAAAAAATTTTCGAGACATTTCCACAATTTCAAAAACATTTCTTTTTTTTCCATCATTTTCGGGATTATGACTCTTGATCTGAACTCCAGCTCTCTGAGCTAATAATTTTAGAGCATCATAAAATTCTATACCTTCGATTTTCATAATAAAAGTAAAGATATC
Organism: Candidatus Parcubacteria bacterium; assembly: GCA_023140775.1. GTDB lineage: Bacteria > Patescibacteriota > Minisyncoccia > JAHIHE01 > JAGLIN01 > JAGLLA01. The sequence goes on along the minus strand of JAGLLA010000008.1, from coordinate 11,078 downwards.
ACCCCCTTCATTACATCCAAAACAGTGCCATGATTGTCTCTCTGGGCTTATCATAAAAGAAGGAGTCTTTTCGTTGTGAAAAGGACATTTTGCCTTTAGGTTTCTGCCTGCTCGTTGTGTTTGTAAATAAGCAGAAAGAACCTCCTCGACACTTAGTTTTGATTTTATCTCATCGGTCTGGGAGTCCAACATAAAATTAGCGATAAATCAATTATCTTACTATCAAGATTAACATTTATAGTGCTACTGGTCAAACATTATTTTTATCTTTTCCAATCCCCTTCTTTAAATCTGTTATTTCCATTTAAATGCCAGTCATTATGATTTGAATTCTGAATCTCACTCCACATTTTCCTGGCCGTTTTCGTAAACAATAGTTCAGAGACTCGATTTCTAATTGGTTGAAAATCTTCTTTTGATCGAACGCCATTGGCATAATGTTCCTCAATCTCCATGTCAGCGTCCAAATTATCAGCATCTTTGACGATTTTGGCTTCCAGAGATTCTCTCTCTTCATACTCGTGAAAGAGTTTAAGAAATTCTCTTTCAACGGAAGTGTTCATTAAAGTATCATTAATCGCCATGTTATTATCTCTCTTAGTGTATTGACGAGAAAGATAATGGACATTACCCGTTCTTGTCTCGGGAAGATCGTGAACTAACGACATTTTGATAACCTTGTTTAAATCCGCCTTTTCTTCGATGGCAATTGTTAATGCTATCCAGACAACTCGAAAAGTATGTTCAGCTACATTGGCACACTCTTTATTTAGAAATTGCCTCCAGGCTCGGGGAATAAATCTTAGTGTTCCTATTTCAAATAAAAATTCAATATTTCTTTTTTTATTCATTTAGCTTTTCCTTTAGTATTAATCAAGCTTACATTCTTAATTAATTGATTAATTTATTTAAACTTTCCGTCAGTTATCACAAATTAAAGTTAGGGACATTATTAACTCTATTAACTTTTTTGACTCATAAACAATGGGACCATTTCTTGCTAAAAGATCTTTTCCGATGAATTTTTTTTGATCAAGACTGTTGTTCACTTGGACAATATCAAGGAGAGCACTTTCATCTTTTTTATATTTATTAACTCTTTCTTCTGATGGAATTTCAGAGTTATAGATCACAAAATCCAGTTTTGAATTTATATATTTTTCTATTTCATTTGTAAAATCCAAGACGGAAAAATCATTTGTTTCTCCGAATTTGGTCATCGCATTGCAAACTAAAACTTTTTTTGCCTTTGTCTTTATAAACGCATCTTTCATTCCTTTCGATAAAAAACAAGGAATTGTTGAAGAATAAAGATCACCTGGACCAATGATAATTAGATCGGCAGCAGAAATAGCCTCCAAAGAAGGCTTGTAGGCTTCAACTTCAGGGCTTAGATAAACTTTTTTAATTTTTAATCGAGGATCATGTTTTTTGGGGACATCGATCTCCGATTCTCCTTTGATGATCTCCCCGTTTTCTAGCTCTGCAAAAATTTGAGTTTGTTTGATCGTGGCGGGAAGAGCTTTCCCTTGGACTTGCATAAATTCATGAACCAATTCCAGAACCTTTTCATAATCTCTCATATTTTTTTCAAGACCTGCGAAAAAAACATTAGCGAAATTATGACCCCTATGTCCGCCATCGAAAATTTCATGACCAAATCGAAAATCCCAAAGATCTTTTTTCCATTGCTCGGCATTTGATAGCGCTAAGATATGTCTACGAATATCTCCTGGAGGTAAAACTCCAAAATCTTCGCGAAGCTGTCCCGTCGATCCTCCATTGTCAACCATGGAAGCAATAGAAGTAATGTTAACAGGATATTTCAAAAGTGGCCTCAAGATCGCTTTCGGAATTGAATTTCCCCCTCCCAAACAAACAATTTTTTTCTCTTTCATAGAATATAAGGTGTTAAATAAAGCTAAGTTGCAATTACTTTTTGATATCTGTAATTGGATCGCAATAATCAAGAATCTCAGAAATTATATTGTCGATAGGTTTTTGACCTATGAAATTATTATATTCTTTCATTTCTTCTATCATCTCATTTTTAATATTATTCTCATCAAATAATTCGAATAATTTTTCTGCTAGAATATTTTCGTTCAGCGCCTCTTCGTTGATAATGCTTAGCATCTTTCTTTCTTGAAAAAATTCTGCATTTTCGACCTGATGATTGCTAGCGGCGCTTGCCAGAGGAATGATAATACTTGGTTTTTCCAATGCCACGATCTCAAAAAGACTGTTTGCTCCTGCTCTAGAGACAATAACATCGCAGAGTGCAAAAGCATCCTTCAATTCGTCTGATAAAAATGGATAAAGACGATAGCGATAAATTTTTTTTAACTTCATTTTTTTTACTTCGATCTCCACTTCTTTATGATTACTTTTTCCACATAAATGAATTACTTGAAATCTTTCTAATATTTGGGGTAGTGATTTTGTGATAACTTCGTTTATTTTTCTTGCTCCTTGAGATCCGCCAAAAACCAAAATCGTTGGCATGTTTTCTTTTAAGTCAAAGAGCTCTTGCGCTTTTTTCTTATCACCTTTTAAAATTTCTTCTCGAATTGGATTACCAGTAAGGATCACTTTCTTTTCTGAAAAATATTTTTTTGAAAAATAAAAAGATACAAGAACCTTTTTGGCAAGTTTCGCAATCATTCTATTTGCGAGACCTGGAATCGTGTCCGACTCATGTGTGATGACTGGAACCTTCAAAATCCAAGCTGCAAATACTGGCGGAATGCTCGCAAAACCTCCTTTACTGAAAACTATATTTGGCTTAAATTTGTAGACAAAATATAAAGACTGAATTAAGCCAAGGAGAGTTTTGAAGATGTCGGTAAAATTTTCAAGCGAAAAATATCGACGTAATTTTCCAGCATATACTATTTTAATTTCTATTCCTGCATCGGAAATGCTTTTATTGAAATCACTACGGGGACCAATAAACAAAAATTCTGTTTTTTTTATGTTTCTTTCTGTTTCTATTATTTTCATTTCCGAAACGACAGCCAAAAGAGGAATGATGTGTCCTCCTGTTCCTCCGCCAGTAAGTAATATTTTCATATAATTAACATAATTTATAAATATTATATAGCGATCTCTTCTTGCCAATTACTGGAATGTATTATAACATTAAATCATAATTAAGCCATAAGTTCAAATTTAATGCAAAAATTTATTATAAATGGTGGCAAACCTCTTCGAGGTGAAATTGATGTAAAAGGCTCAAAAAATGCGACCACTCCGATTCTTTCGGCATGTCTCTTGACCAAAGAAGAATGTATCATCGACAATATTCCTCAAATCAGCGATGTTTTGAAAATGATTGAAATCCTTCAAAGTATAGGTGTTGAAACTGAATGGATTGAAAAAGGAAAACTTAAAATGAAAGCTGGTGATAATGTTGATCCTGAGAAGATGGATTTTGAAATTGTTGGACATATGCGTTCTTCAATCTTATTGTTGGGAAGTTTGCTTGCTAGATTTAAAAAATTCAAAATAAAACAACCCGGAGGATGTATTATCGGCGCTCGACCGGTTGGAGTTCATTTTGAAGCGCTTGAGGCTCTGGGTGCAAAAATCACTACAGAAAATGGATTCTATTGTTTTGAAGCCGAAAAATTAATCGGCAAGACAATAATTCTGAAAGAGTTTTCGGTGACGGCTACTGAGAATTTGATGATGGCTGCTAGCTTAGCCGAAGGAATAACAACTATCAAAATTGCTGCCATTGAACCTCATGTTCAAGATTTGGGAAGATTTCTTAACAAGATGGGAGCAAGAATAAAAGGGATGGGCATTCATACGATTGAGATTCAAGGAGTTGAAAAACTGCACGGTGCAAAACATAAAATTATTCCAGATCCAATCGAAGCAGGAACTTTTGCAATTGCAGCTATTGCTACAAAAGGAAATGTGACAATTAATAATGTAAATACTCATGAACTTGATCTGGTAATTGAAAAATTAAGAGAAATTGGTGGTAATATTGAAACAAAAAACAATCAATTACTTATCAAGCCTTCATTAAGACTTAAGGCTGTTCGTAAAATAGAAACCAGAACTTATCCCGGAGTTCCAACAGATCTGCAGGCTCCATTTGCAGTTCTGGCAACTCAAGCTGAAGGGACAACGCTTATTCATGACACAATGTATGAAGGAAGGCTTGCCTATATCAATGAGCTTAATAAGATGGGAGCAAATGCTACAATTTGCGATCCACACAGAGCTTTGATCTCTGGTCCAACACCTCTCTATGGTCAGGACATTACCAGTTTTGATCTTCGTGCTGGAGCTACTCTTGTAATTGCAGCTCTGCTTGCAGAAGGAAAGAGCACAATTGACAATATTGCGCAAATTGATAGAGGCTATGAAGATATTGAAATAAGATTACAAGATATAGGTGCTGATATTCAGAGAGTAGAAAATTAAGAACGCAAAGAAAATATATTTAAAAAAACGGAATGTATTCCGTTTTTTTTCTAACCTTGAGATGATTTTCCATTTTATCTTTCATTTATATGTCATTTGAACTAAATTTTTTAATACTAAATAGTATCTGCTTAATATTCTTTTTATTATTCCACTGTCACACTTTTTGCAAGATTTCTCGGTTGGTCAATATCAAGCCCAAGCTCAATGCCCATATAGGCCGCAAAGAGATGTAGAGGAACCGCTGTTAAAATTGGTGTTAACATTTCCAGGGTTTTGGGAATATAAATTACATCGTCTGCTAAATTTTCTATTTCCTTATTACCTTCTGTCGTAATGGCGATGATCTGGCCACCACGCGCTTTCACTTCTTCCATATTGCTCCACATTTTTTCATAAACACTATCTCTTGGCGCGATAAAAAAACAAGGAAAATTTTCATCAATCATGGCAATAGGACCATGCTTCATTTCCCCTCCCGCATAACCTTCAGCGTGAATCGTGTTGGCAATTTCCTTGAGCTTTAGAGCCCCTTCACAAGCAATTGGATAATTATATTTTCTTCCAAGAAAGAAAAAATTTCGGTAGGCAGAATATTTCTTGGCAAGTTTTTCGATTTCTGAACAGGAGTTTAAAATCTTTTTCATTAATTTCGGCAATTTTTTAATTTCATCTGTAAGACGCTTTCCTGTGACAAGAGACATTTCCCTTGTTCTTCCCAGATATACGGTTAACAAGGCTAGTACTATGATCTGTGATATGAATGCTTTTGTTGAGGCAACCGAAATTTCAGAACCAGCATGATTATAGATCCCAGCATCAGTTTCTCTGGCAATCGTACTGCCAACAGTGTTTACAATTCCAAGAACTAAAGCTCCTTTTCTTTTTGCTTCCTGAATTGATGCCAGGGTGTCCGCCGTTTCACCTGACTGGCTAATCGCAATTACTGCAGTCTGCGAGTCAATAATTGGTTTTCGATAGCGAAATTCACTTGCAATTTCAACTTCAACAGGAATCCCTGCATATTCTTCGATCATGTATTCACCGACCTTACCAGCATAATTGGCAGTTCCACAAGCAATGATGATTATTCTGTTTATTTTTCTCAATCGTTGCTGATCAAGAACTTCTAATCCCCCAAGTTTTACAAGTCCTGCTTCGGACACGATTCTTCCTCTAACAGAATTTTTTACAACCTCAGGACCTTCAAAAATTTCTTTGAAAAGAAAATATTTATGTCCCCCTTTTTGAATTTCGTATTCTTCTAATTCAAGTTTACATTGTTTTTTTTCAATATTATTTTCACTTATTGTAGAGATTATCTTATAATTATTGGAAGTTATAATTCCTAATTCATCATCATCTAGATAAATTATCTTGTCAGTATAACCTATAATAGCTGAAGCATCTGAAGCGATAAAATTCTCTCCAACGCCTACTCCAATAACAAGTGGACTACTTTTTTTTGCTACGACAATTTTATCTGGATCGTGTTTTGAAATTACGGCAATCGCATAAGCTCCTTTCATCTGTTTTAAGGAATTTAAAACAGCTTCCTCTATATTACCTTTGAAATTACTTTCAACTAAATGAGATATTACTTCTGTATCTGTTTCTGATATGAATTTATGACCCAATTTTTCAAGATCTGCTCTTAGTGATTTGTAATTCTCTATAATTCCATTGTGTGCCACAAAAATTTCCTTCTGACAATCATGATGAGGATGAGCATTAATCTCCGTTGGTGATCCGTGCGTTGCCCATCTTGTGTGAGCAATTCCAGATTTTCCAGAAAGGTCAATCTTGCTAATTTTTTTTTCTAGATCTTTTATTTTCCCAACAGACTTAGCACAATTCAAATCTTTTTTTTCAGATAAAATTACAATTCCGGCTGAATCGTAACCTCGATACTCAAGTTTTTTTAGAGCGTTTAAAAGAAAGTTTTTCGCATCTTTTTTCCCAATATATCCCGCAATTCCACACATAAATTATAATAAGCAAATTAACTTTTTTCATTTTAGTTTAGTAACTTAAAATGGTCAAATTAAAACTAATAAAAATATAATTTTAAATCCAAATGTCAAAATCCAAAATCAAAATTTTTAGCATTTGAACTTTGGGTTTTATTTGGAATAATTTGAGCTTTGAAATTTTGATTTAAAATCAGTTTATGTCTCTCAAAAAATAAAACAGGGTTGCATCCTGTTTTATTACATCAGATCATTTCCATATATTCACTCCCATTCTTTTACTTCCAAGCCATTTTCAGCCGCTTTTCTCTGAGCTGCTTGTTTGGAAATTCCCTCTCCTTCAGCAATTTTTTCTTCACCAAGGAAAACTCCAATCAAAAAATGTTTATCGTGATCTGGTCCCCATTCTCTGATAACTTTATATGAAGGTGTGACTCCAACTTTGTCTTGAGCCACTTCTTGAAATGTACTTTTTGGGTCTTGATATGATTTTTCTTCCAAGATATCATCCATTTTACTGAGGAAGTATTTTTCAATGAACTTTTTTGATTGATCATATCCTTGGTCAAGATAAATTGCGCCAATAACCGCTTCAAGCGCATTGGCAATAATATATTGACGAGCTCTTCCTGTATCCTTTGACTCGCCTTTGCTCATTAGCAAATATTCATCTAGACCGATTTCGATCGAAATTTTTGCAAGCATCTTACGGTTAACCAAAGCTGCTCTATAATTTGTTAATTCTCCTTCTGGATTTGAAAATCTGTTATATAAAAATTCTGTTGTAACAAGCTCTAGGACTGCATCACCTAAAAATTCTAGTCTTTCGTTTTGATCAAGCTCAAAATTTTTATGTTCATTTATGTAAGAACGGTGAACCAGAGACTGTTGTAATAGATCTTTATTTATAAATTTTACGCCTATTTTTTCTTCAAGCTTTTCTAAGCCATCCATATTATAATTTTACATATTAGTTTTTAATTCTATCTTTTTTTGGTTTGCTGTCCTTTTTTTCTCTTTTTTCTTCAATTTCCTTATACAAACTTCCCAAAACTCCATTTACAAATTTTCCACTTGAATTTCCTCCGAATGACTTGGCAAGTTCGATTGCTTCGTTAATTGCAACTCGAGGGGGAACGTCCGTTCTCTTGCTGAATGCTAATTCATAAATTCCAATCCGCAGTATATTTCTGTCAATAATCGTTACTTGCTCGATGGGCCACTCTGGGGCTAATCTCTTGATTATGGAATCTATTTTTTTTAAATTATCAAAAACCCCACTTATCACATCTGACACAAAATCATCTTTTTCTGTACTGACTCCATATTCCTTGATATTATTTTTTACAATCATATCAAGCTTTTCCTTGTTTTTTGTCTTTTCACCACTCCCAAGCATTGAGATTTGAAAATCCCACTCATATAGGCTTTGCATCGAGATCGATCTAGACAAGTGTCTATTTGACATAATATCTTATAATTTAAACTGACTTTTATTTATCACCCCGAACAACACTTTTCATGCCTTCTTTTATATCTTCCTTTTTACTTTCCGTTTTCTTTAATTTAGTAGTTTCCTTTTTCACCTTCTTGAGTTCTTTGTTAGCCTCTTTTGCTTTTTTCTTCTCAATTTTTTGTTGTTCTTTTTTTGGAAGTTTTTTCGCAACATTAATTACTTCTTTTCTTTTATAGTGACCACATATTGTACAAGCGTGATGTGATTTTACAGGTTTTCCACAGCTTTCACATGTAGCCAGATTGATTGCTTTGAGAGCGTGATGCGATCTTCGCTGATTTCTTGCTGCTTTTGTTGTCTTTTTCTTTGGATGTGGCATATAATTATATTTACTTTATTTTATTATTTAATTTAATATTACACTAGCTATCTGAATTTTGCAAGTATTATCACTTTTCGTTATTAGACAATGGCTCAATATTTTTCATTGGCGCAAATGACTTTCTGTGAATTTTACAGGGACCATTTTTACTGATCATTTCAAGGTGAAATTTTGTACCATAGCCCTTATGTTTAGCAAATCCATAATCTGGATATTGTTTATCAAGTTCAAGTAATATTCGATCTCTGGTAACCTTTGCCAAAATTGAAGCGGCGCTAACTGAAAAAATAGTTTGGTCTGCTTTTGGAATTGCCATTTGGCTAGTCGGGAAATTATCGAGAACATTTATACCATCAATTAGCAAAAAATCTGGTTTAACATGCAGTTTTTCTATTGCCTTTCTCATTGCAACTTTAGTCGCTTGGAGTATGTTTATTTTATCAATAATCTCTTCGGAAACAATACCCACGGACCAGTCCTTGGCATTTTCAGTAATAATATTATAAAAATATTCTCTTTTCCTCTCTGATATGGTTTTTGAATCTCGTACGCCATTTCTGATTAATTCTCGTGTAATCTTTGCGTCTGAAAAAATAACAGCTGCCGCAACTACAGGACCTGCTAATGGACCGCGACCAGCTTCATCTACTCCAGCTATACTTTTATATCCTTTTTTTAATAATTTTTCTTCCCTTGAAAAATCAGGAATGATCATTTGTTTGTCCCTCCATACTTCTTGACCTATTTTTTAAATTAAAAGATTGAAAATTTCCATTAATACAACTTAGTTATTGTAGTTTTTTTTATTATTTTTGTCAATATGTAGGGTTGACATGTAAAGGTGAAATAGAAATGTCCCATTTTAGGTGATTTAGAAATGTCCTATTTGGACATTTTGATTAACTTATTATAAAAATTGCAATTTATCGACTATGATATATAATAAAACTAATTATTCGAATAACTTCAAATATATGAAAGAAGAAAACGATTCTTTGTTGAGTAATTATCAGGAATTATGGAATCGAGTCGACAAAGATCTGGAAGAAGGGTCGTATTCGGGGTATAAGATGGCAATAATAGAAACTGAAAAAATTCTAGCCGTAGTATTGGATGATAAAAAATTTTCAGGAAAGAATACTGATGAGAAAATTCATAATGTTAAAAATTTATTACATAATCCTGAAAAATTAGACTATGCACGCTCAATGTATAAGAAAATAATTCAAGAACCAGGGTTTGATGTTTCTGAAAATGACACAAAAGAAATATTGACCGGCTACTATGATTCCATTTCTAATATTGCAGAAATTAGGAAAAAAGATAGTTCCAAAAGAGAAAGAATAAAATTATTATTGTCTAAATATTATCAGGACATTGCCAAAAAAATAAAAAAAATATCATTCGTTGTTATATTTTCTCTCTCAATGATTCTTATTTTGACTGATACATCCCCAGGAAAAGCGACAACACAAGTAATTACAGATTTTACAAGATTTCTTTTTTATACAGTCTTGTTCGGTGTTGTGAAAATTTTATTTGTAGTACTTATAATAGTTGGATTATTATATTATTGGAAAAGTAGAAAAGATAAATAATCAATTACTTCTGAATCAAACTTTATGAAATTTACTCACCTTCACACTCATAGCCATTACAGTCTTCTCGATGGTTTGGCAAAAATTGACGATCTAATCAAGCGCGCAAAAGAACTGGAAATGGATTCTTTGGCTCTTACTGACCATGGTGTTATGTATGGAGTAATTGAATTCTATCAAAAAGCAAAAAAGAATAACATTAAGCCAATTCTAGGAGTTGAGGCTTATGTTGCCAAAAATTCTAGACATGATAAAAGTCCTGGGCTTGATGACAAAAGAAATCATTTAATATTACTTGCTAAAAATGAGATTGGTTATAAAAATTTGATCAAATTAACCACTTCAGCTCACATTGAAGGATTTTATTATAAACCAAGAATTGACAAAGAGCTTCTCAAAGAAAATTCAGACGGAATCATCGGCACAAGTGCTTGTATGGGTGGAGAAATTTCACAGGCAATTTTGGCAAATGACTTTGAAAAAGCCGAAAAGACAATTAATGAATTCCAAGAAATATTCGGAAAGGAAAATTTCTATCTTGAACTTCAAGATCATCCAACACTAAAAGGTCAAAATGAAATAAATGATGCTTTGATAAAATTGAGCAAAAAAACCAGCGCTCCACTTGTCGCAGCTAATGATATTCATTATGTCAATAAAGAAGATGATAAAGCTCAGGATATTTTGCTTTGCATTCAAATGAACAGAACGATTGATGAACAAAATCGAATGACCATGATTGGTGAAGACTATTCAATGAAAAGTACTGAAGAAATGATTCGAAACTTCAAACATGTTCCAGAGGCAATTGATAATACTCAGAAAATTGTTTCCCAGTGTAATGTTGAGATCGATCTTGGTAAGATCCTGCTTCCCCACTTTGAAGTTCCTGAGAATTTGACTCCTGAAAAATATCTTGAAAAACTTTGTCGAGATGGAATAGGAAGAAGATATGGAAAAACAAATGACTCCGTTGAAAAAAGATTGCGATTTGAGTTGGATACAATTTCAAACATGGGATTTGCTTCTTATTTTCTTATTGTTCAAGATTTTGTCAATTGGTCAAAAGGTCAAGGAATTGTTGTGGGACCAGGAAGAGGGTCGGCTGCTGGATCAATCGTCTCGTATCTAATTGGTATTACGGATATTGATCCAATTAAGTACGACCTTCTTTTTGAAAGATTTCTCAATCCAGATAGAATTAGTATGCCTGATATTGATTTGGATTTTGC
>JAGLLA010000007.1 GCA_023140775.1 Candidatus Parcubacteria bacterium | reverse complement strand
AACAAAGCTCATTCTTTTTTTGTGTCTTTCAATAAGTTCGTAGTAAAAAAAATTCAATTTTGTAAATTAAGTTTATAATAGATACACAAAACGCTCTCGCAAGCGACTTGATATAATGTCGCCATATACCTTTCCCTACACCAGAAATCAACTAATAGGATGAAAACTAATTATATCTAATATCGATCTGTGAAAATTTAAGGCTCAGGTCAATGTCTAGCTTTTTCAGAGCTTTTTCATAGTCAGAACTTATATATTCTTTATACCCCTTTTCCAATCCTAATTTTTCAAAATTATCAATAATAAAAAATTTATCAAAAGATATCCTGATTCCAATATTTTTTGGAATTATTAGCACGATCTTAGAACCAATTGCGTTAATTCTCACTCTGCTGATATCCTCATTTAATATTATTTTGCTTGAACTAATACTGGAATCGAGGATAAATTCTGAAATATCAAGCTGAGAAAGATTAAATTCATTATTGCTAATGTAAGTTCTCGTCTTTACTTTTACTGGAACATTCTTGCCAACTCTAATGTCCCAAAGGTGATTGTCGTCCCAAGGTCCAAAAACATATTCAGTGTTAGAATTATTTGATAATACATAAATACTTTCTTTTTCAAATTCCCTAAATTGATAACTAGGAATAATCCCCTCAGGAACCATGAGACTTCCTGAGATTGAATTGTCATTTTCAGAAGATACTAGTAATTTTCCAGAAGAAAAATCCATATTTAATTCTACTACATTATTACCAGAAGAAACTGATTGATATATTTTGTGCGACTCGATTCCTCTTTTATGAAAGAAATCACCATCTTGGGAAACGGAGACAATCCACATTACAAAGAATATTACGATCAAAGGTGATAGAACTTTCAAAAAAGAGATCTTTGTTCTTTTGAAAATAACCTCAACACCCACAACCACAAAAAATAGTGGCCACAATCGAAGAAGCTGAAAAAGAACATTAAATTTAATAAAACCAAGCGTTATCCACAGAAAAACAAAACCAAAAAGAAGCATATAAAGCCCACTTGATACTTTCTCTGTTATAGTTTTCATATTTTCATAATTATTCATTTGATAGCTTTATTATAACACAAAATACAAATTGTAAAACAAATTCTACTACAAAAGATTAGTGTAAATTTGACTTAAACAAAATTGTAATTTAAGATGTAAATATATATTTAAACTGGAGGATGTTAATGAAATCAAATTTACCACCTGGGGAATTTAGACTACTTGATTTTAACTTTACTTTAGAAAGAATACTACTACTGATAAATAAGATTAATCCAAGCTTTAGCCAAAACAAAAAAAGGAACAAAGGAAAGAAAAGAGGTCAACTAGAAGCAAACATTGTATCAATTTCTATTCGTGATAAAAAAGGTCATAGTTTTAGTGAAAAAATATCACTAACTGAAAAAGGAATAAAAAAATTGCAACAAAGGGCTAATAACTCTCAGATACAATTACCCGCAACAATAGAATTACAAATATAAATATGTCGCTTGCGACATTTTTTTCTTGCAAAAAAGATTAATCTTATGATTAATCTTTCTGATAATAATTTTCAGATGTCTCGTTGCCTTGAATTACAAAACACTACAAGAATGTCATCTCGAAATGAGCCTTTTAGCGATTGAGAGGTCTATAAGCTTAATAACTGAGCTAAATTATGTTTATAGATTTCTCGTCGCTACCGCTCCCACGAAATGACAAATCATTATTTTTCTTCTAACGCAGTATTTATCATATCCTTGAAATCATCGATTTTTGGCAAATATCTACTATTTTCAGAATTTATAACTTGTTTGCCATTAACATAAACCGTTGGTGTTGCTGTAATTCTATCCGTTTCTCCTAAGGACTTTTCTTTGTTAATTTTATCAAGATATCGATTTTCATCCATACAACTATTGAATTTATCCATATCCAATTTCAATTCACCTGCAAATATTTTTAGATTTTCTGGTTGTAATTTTTTTTGATTTTTATAGAGCTTTTCATGCATTTCCCAAAACTTTCCCTGCTCTCTGGCACATTCAGAAGCCATAGAAGCACCAACTGCATACTCATGCCCATCTAATGGGAAATGCCTATAATCAAGCACAACCTTTCCTTCATATTCTTTTAATAATTCTTCTACAGTAAGATACATACTACCGCATGCAGGACATTGATAATCTCCATATTCAACAATTGTGACAACATCAGAGTTATAGTCGTAACCAGAAGATAATGAATTTTCTTCTGAACTGTTTCCAGAAAAATAAATTAGAGCTCCAAAAATAACAACGATTATTCCGAGAAAAAAAATCGGACTTGATATTATGCCTTCGATAAAATTTGTTTGCTTTTTATTTTTCATTTTTTAAATATTAGTAATAAATAATTATTAAAAAACTCTCTTCTTTTTTGCTATAGTTAATACTAATGGCAAAGAAAGTAGTAATATCCATTGCGTATTTGTCAATCCAATATAATGACCATTGCATATATTTAAATCTGAACATCTCGTAAAATCAAGTAAAAATCTCGAAGTCATATAATAGACAAGAAAAACGAAAGCTAGCATTCCTTCCTTTACCTGCCTCCTTTTAAGATAGCAAATTATCAAGAAAATAACAAGACCGCTGAGCATATAATAGATATTAACTGGGTGCCTAATAGTTCCATCAACATAGAATCTTCCCCACGGCAAAGTCGTAATTGCACCTATATGCTCATAGACCAAAAAACAGCCAATTCTAGTGATTATAATAGCCAAAATTGCGCCAGGTATTAAACTGTCTGCTAATTTATAGACATTAATTTTTTTTGCTTTGGCAAAAAGAAAAAACACTATAACAGAAAAAGATAATCCTCCAATCAAAGAAAAACCAGAATTCAAAAGAATAAGAGTTTCTCCTGCTTGCAATGAATGAAAATTAAAAATAATATAAAAAAGCTTCGAACCTATAACCATCGCCAACAACAAAAGTGGCAATAAGGCCCAAATAGAATCTTCGTCAATATTATTTTTCTTTGCTTCTTTCAGAGACAAGAATAATGCAACCAGAAATCCAAGTGCCACCATTGATCCCCAGACTTGAATTGTAATTGGTCCAATAATAATACTACTAAGTGAAAAATATGGAATCATTTTTATAATTTAATTAAGACTTAAAAGTAAATTTAATTACCTTGAATTACGAAGTATGATTAAAATGTCATCTCGAAACGCTTCGCCATTTTGACGAAGATTGATGAGAGATCTGTAAGTTAAATATGTATCACCTAATTTTTATTAATTTTCGCCTAGAAAAATTTATAAATCTGCCTTCGGCGAGCTCGTCTCTCACTCTCTGGGATTCGACAAGCTATATTTTGCATTTAAAATAATTAGTTTCTTTTTATTATTTCATACTTCTTAATTTTCTGTGATAGGAAATTGCAAATCGATGTGCTTCATCACGCATTTTTTTGATAAATTCAACATCAGGAAAAACATATCCCCTGGGAGCCGAAAAAAACAGTTTCTCTCCTTTTCGGTCTGGTCCCTTGGCAATTGCCACTATTGGAATATCTAAATTATACCTTTTCAAAACCAGACTTGCAATATTTTTTTGTCCTAATCCTCCATCAATAATGATTAGATCTGGCATCTGCCAGTCCTGATGCGCAAATCTTCTTTCAAAAACCTCTTTAAGCATAGCGATGTCATTTGCTCCCACAACCGAATTAATTTTGAATTTTCGATATTCACCTTTGTTTGGTTTTCCCTGAGAAAAGACTGCCAGACTACCCACAGCAAATTGCCCTGATATGTTTGAAATGTCATAAGCTTCCGCGCGAAACGGATATTTTTCATATTTATTTTTCAACAACTCATCCTTTCTGATAAAAGCAACATCTCGAATGTGATTTAATGCAAATAGCTGGCTCCTTTTGACAGTGGCCTCTTCATAGTTCATTTCTTTGGACAATAGTTTCATCTCTTTTTCGATCTTTCTTATTAATCTTTCTTTTTTTCCTCGTAGAAATAGTTTTATGCTGTCGATAATTTTTTGATAATCCTTTTTTGAGATATCTCCAATTTTTCCCGAAGAATATCCTTTGAGATAATATCTACGATATAAATTTGAAGTTTTGTTTTCCTGACTATTATCATAATCAAATATATTCACCAACAAGCCAATTACTTTTTCAGCTTCCCATTTCGAAAGATATGGACCAAAAATATATTTTGCCTTTATTTTCTTTTTATCCGTAGGTCTAGTAATTAAAACTTTTGGATAGTTTTCATCAGTGATAACAATATTTACAAATGACTTATTATCTTTCAGTTTGATATTATATTTCGGCGAGTATTTGTTAATTAAATTTGCTTCCAAGATCAAAGCTTCCACGACATTATCAGTATTTTTGTGATCGATTTTATAAATGTCATCGACTAGAGCTGCTGTCTTATTATCAAGCGCGCCTGTGAAATATGAACCAACTCGGTTCTTCAATGAAGTTGCCTTGCCGATATAGATGATTTTACCAGTTTTATTCTTCATCAAATAAACCCCAGCTGAATCCGGAAATTCTTTGATTTTTTGTTTTATTTTTTTCTTCTGATCTTGCATTTTCTTAAATAATAAAGAAATAGTCAATAAACCTTCTTGCCACTGTCATCCTGAATTTGCCTGTCCGCCTTGGGAGGAATTCAGGATCTTTTTTCAATGACCACTAGATATTTCGATTTTACAATAGACAGTCTAGTGGATAAATTCAATGACCCAGTGTGACCTTTTAATGGTTCAGAACTAAATCCAGAATGACAATTTGATCCTTAATATCGTAATTCGAATAATTAGTATCTCCATCATAACTCAACAACAAAAACTGGCAAGAGACCAGTTTTTGACAATACTTCAGATTTTTCTTTAATCTATAGCTCACAACCGACATCAGTCATACGAATTGCCTTGACAGGACATTCAGTTTCGCAAATTCCACAACCTTTGCAATAGTCCATGTTCGCATCTCTCACTTTTATTTTTTCTTTTCCGTTGACGATTACTTTCTCTGTTCCAATTGCCATATCAGGACAGAACACAGCACAACGCATACAATCAATGCATTTTTCCTTGTCTCGAACAGGCTCTTTTGCCTTCCAATTTCCAGTTTTGAACTCTTTCGAATTTCCCGCTTCAATTATTTTCCCTCCAATGGGAATTTGCTTTGCAGTTTTTAGTTTCATATTTATTAAATTGTTATATTTTGTTAAATTACTGTATTATCATTATTTTATTCAAACTGGCTCCACAGGGCTCCGCCACAATGGAGCCAACGAAGTTGATCAGAAATTATTAGAAATTAGAAATTAGAAATTAGAAATTAGAAATTCAATTTATATTTAAAAAATATTTTTCTACCTGGATTTATCCGAGGGTTCGTGATACTTTAAAATCACCAATTTCTGAAAATACTTGAAACTAAAGTTTCTATAACCCTCAGCTAAAGCTGGGTAGAAATCTCTACACTTCTAAGCTCTTATAACCCTCTTCCAATGCTTCAACATTTTTCTCTACCATTTCTTTTGACAATTTTTTGTGCTCAAACATCTCTTTAGTTTCTTCAATGGCATGTTCATAGGGAATCAAAAGTACAAGCTTGATAATAGCGCCCATAATCGCTGTATTCGGTAGATCCCTGCCAATAATTCTCATGGCAATACCTTTGGCATCAATTGTATAAATTTTACATTTTTTCTTCTTTATTTTTTTTTTCAAGCTTTTTACCTCTTCACAAGAATTAATCAAAACAATACCTCCATCAGCAAGACCATCAGTAACATCAATGTTTTCAAGCAAAGATGGATCGAGAACAACAACCATATCAGGAGATTGAACATCAGAATATAATCTAATTGGTTTTTCACTAATTCTCAGAAATGTTTTCATTGGCGCTCCAGACCTTTCCGGGCCATACTCTGAAAAAGCTTGAGAGAACTTTCCTTCTTCAATTGACGCTTCAGCAATAATTTGTGCCGCAGTTTTTGCTCCTTGTCCTCCACGAGAATGAATTCTAATTTGATATATGTTTTGCATAATAC
>JAGLLA010000006.1 GCA_023140775.1 Candidatus Parcubacteria bacterium | reverse complement strand
TTATCATATTTATTATTATATTATTATACACCTTAAATAACTTTTTAACAATTATCTTTCGTCTTCGATTTCCCAAACCTTAACTATTGGTACGATAGTAATTCGAGGAACTACAATTTTATCCATTTTTAGATTTAAAACCTCTTTTAAGCTATTAATCTGTCTTTGGCTTATTTTTCCAGAATATTGAATGGTAATATTTATTGTAGAAATATCCCCTTCTTCTGTGATTTGGACGTTTGTCGTAGTTGAATCTGGAATAACGGCCCGCACTGCTTCTCGCACTGTATTTTGTTGATTATTCTCTTGAACAACACTGCTTGTAATCAAAAATAATGGCATCGCCATAAAAAGCAACAACACTAATGCCCATCGAATATTGCTTTTTCTTTGCTCTTGTCCTTTTTCAGAAACAGGACCCTTGAACCTTGCCACTAAAAACAAAATTGAAGAAGAAAAAGTTACAGCTATTAGATTTGACATCAAAAGTATAAATGACCCACCTGCCATTGATAAGTTTCCATGAGAAATTGAAATTCCCATCACAGCAATTGGCGGAACAATAGCTGCTGCCACCACAACCCCAGCAATTGACGCGCCAATTTTTGGATAAGCAATTACAAAAGCGCCAACAAACCCAGCAGCCAGAGCAATAAAAAGTTCAAAAATTGTTGGTGAGGTGCGAGAAAGGAATTCACTTCCTTGTAGGGCATATTCTGGAGACATCAAACCTAGAAGAAAAGCAATGATGAAAATAATTGAGGTACTCTTGATCAAAGTGAAAACAGAACTTTGAATAAGCTTTGATTTGCCTCTGATTATCGCCATAGACAGACAAAGAATTGGCCACACCAAAGGAGCGATCAGCATTCCTCCAATTACAACCGCAGCGGAATTCACCACCAAACCCAAAGTTATAATTATGCCAGCAAAAATCGTCAGAACATAAAAATCAAAATCTGCCTTTGCATTTTCCTTGATCTCCTCAAAGACTTTTTCTTGTCTTTTACTATCAAGATGAAAAGGATCTATATACTTTTTTATATCCTCAATTTTTTCCTTCGGTATCTCCACTTGTATTTCCATAGTTATGTTTTGTTAATTATTTATCGATATATCTCAAATCGCACATCAACTGCAAAACATTCTTTTTCAGTCACAATCAATGGGTTAATATCCAGTTCTTTGATTTCTTTATGTTCAGAAACAAGATTTGAAAGGCCAACCAAAGCATCGGCAATCGAATCTATATTCATTTTTGGTAAATTTCTATATCCATCAAGAGCTGGAAATAATTTAATTTCCTTGATCATTTTCATTGCTTCATTTTTGTCGATTGGCGCGAATCGAAATGAAACATCTTTGGTGATTTCTGTGAAAATACCACCAAAACCAAACATGATTAAATGTCCAAAATTCTCATCTTGCTTCACCCCTAAAATTATTTCAGAGCCTTTAATCATTGGCTGAATAATGATTCCATCTAACTTATCTCTAAGATCTTTACTTGCTTGCTCAAAATATTCTTTCACTTCAAAATCATTTTTTACATTTACTTTTACTCCACCAACCTCGGTCTTATGAGAAATTTTACTAGAAGTGATCTTCAAAACAACGGGATACCCAATTTTTTGAGCATGCACAATTGCTTCAGAGGAGTTTTTCGCTAATAACGACCTTGCAATTGGAATTTTATATGAATCTATAACACCTAATGATTGCATAAAATCTAAATTCTTATCCAATCTTTCAACTAAATTATTTTTATTATTACTCAACATTTTCAAATAATTCACAGCATTTGCCCTTGCTTTTTTATATTGCCAAAATTTTCCAAGCGTAAATGCCGCTTGTGATGGATAATCATAAAAAGCCAAAGAACTTTTATTCAAAACCTTCACTTCATCCTCGATTGAAACTCCTCCAACAAAACTGACTAAAACTGGCTTTGCACTTTTTTTCGAAAATTTCACAAGAACATTAGCCGTCTTTTTGATCTCCGTAGTTTTTTGCGGAGTTAATATAGCAATCACTCCACCAACATTCTTGTCGGCAAGTAACGCTTCAAGAGCGATTTCATATCGATCAGCCTTGGCATCACCAATTACATCCACAGGATTATGAACATTTGCCGTGGATGGCAAACCTTTTTTCAAAACATCTACTGTCTCTTTTTGGAAAGATGCCATTTTCAAACCATTTTTTTCCACTTCATCAGTAGAGATCACACCAGGACCGCCAGCATTTGTAATAACGGCAATTTTGTCATTTGCCAAGCTGTCAAAGCGAGAAAACAACTTTGCAATATTGAAAAGTTCCTCAAGATTATTCAAACGAACAATACCAGCTTGAAAAAAAGCAACCTTAACTGCCTCTTCCTTGTTGGCAAGAGCTCCAGTATGAGATTTCATTGCTTCGCATGAGGCTTTGCTTGTTCCAGGCTTGATAATATAAAGAGGTTTAATTTTGGCAAGTTCAGCTGCCACTTTCATAAATTCTTTCCCTTGGTCAATGCTTTCCAGATAAGCCAAAACTACTTTTGTCTTTTGGTCGGTCTTGAAAAACTCAAGCATTTCAATTTCACTGATCATCGCCTTATTTCCCATGCTGACAAATCTTGAAAATCCCACATTATTCAAATTTGCCCAATCAAGCATGCCAGTACATATTGCGCCAGACTGAGATATAAATCCAATTGACCCTTTTTGAACCATACCCTCTGCAAACGAGGCATTCAAATTGCTAGTAGAGTCTAAAATTCCCAAACAATTCGGACCAAGAATATTCATCTCATATTTCTTGGCGATTTCTTTCATCTCATTTTCAAGAGCAATCCCCTCTTTTCCAATCTCCTTAAATCCTGCACTAATAATTATTATATTTTTAATTCCGATCTCTCCGCATTCAGTTAAAACAAAATTAACCGCTTTGGCGGGTATCACAATGACAGCTAAATCAATTTTCTGCTTTATATCCAAAACACTTGAATAAGCTTTCATTCCTTGAACCTTGCTATATTTCAAATTTACAGCATAAACCTTTCCCCGATAGCCTTGATCAAGAATGTTTCTCAGCATTCCATAGCCTAACTTTTTTTTATTGGACGATGCCCCAATTACGGCGATTGATTTTGGATTAAAAAAATTATCTAACATAAATAATGATTATTTTTTATAAATTACCTTTTATACTTACATTATAACATAAAATTTCATTTTTGAAGAAAGTGCTATTATATATATCCATCACTAATGTAAATAAGCAACTCCCACCCCGATAAGGGAAGGTTGGGGCGAGTTTTAAATCTCACAAAACTTTATCCTAAATAGAATTTTCAAAATCTTTCAAATTTATAATAATTCAAACCCCCTTATCAGCGGAAAATGTCAGTACAGCCTAATTTCCAATCCCATCCAACACTCTCCGATAAGCCTCTTCATATCCATCAACCATAGTTTTGATCGTGAAATTTTCTTCAACATGAGCTCGACAGTCTTCTCTTTTGATTTGATCAATATTTTGAATCGTTTCTATCATTTCTTTTTCGTTTTCAACCACAAAACCAGTTTTTCCATGTTTGACAACTTCAGAAACCGAACCGCGGTTAAAAGCAATAACTGGTGTTCCGCAAGCCATAGCTTCGATCATCACCAAGCCAAAAGGCTCTTCCCAGTTGATTGGAAAAAGTAACGCTTTTGCTCCACCTAAAAATGAAGAAAGTTTTTTTCGATCCAAAAATCCGATATCTTCAACTTCACCCTTCTTTAAAAATGGCTTTACTCTTTCATCATAGAATCCTCCACCCCAAATATTG
This sequence comes from Candidatus Parcubacteria bacterium, assembly GCA_023140775.1. Classification (GTDB taxonomy): domain Bacteria; phylum Patescibacteriota; class Minisyncoccia; order JAHIHE01; family JAGLIN01; genus JAGLLA01. The sequence continues at coordinate 16,499 of JAGLLA010000006.1, read as the reverse complement.
CCAGCCATTTTCAATTTCTCTTTCGACTTAATCGCAACTTGGACTGCAACATCAATTCCCTTCTCTTTTGAATATCTTCCCAAAAAAGCCAAATAATCTTGAGGCTTTTTTTGAAATTTGAAATTTTTCAAATCAAGTCCATTGTAAACCGTTTTCACATAGTTGAGATCTGGCATTCCCTTTCTTTGATTATCACTAATGGAAATATAGCTTGCCCTGTTTTTCCACTGACAGAAATTGATCATCTTGTTCCAACTAGCATCCATCGGATCATGCAGTGTGAAAACTGTTGGAGTTTTGGTCAGATTCACAAAAGGCAGAATTTTCGGCACCAGATGATAAGCATGAATAATATCAAATTTTCCCTTTTGAGAATCCTCGTACATTTTTGAAGCCAGAAGTTGTTCATAAAGTGTCATCTGCAGTTGGTCATGAAACCCGCCACTGGTGGCTTTATCTTTCAATTTGTAATACGAAGTCATTCCCGCTGTCACTTTTTTCATTTCGATCTTTGAATCTTCCGAAGTATAAAGTGTCACATCATGCCCCCTTCTATCAAGCTCCTTGACTACCATCTCTGCCAAATCCATGGGAGCATAAATGATCTCCTTGGGAAGTGGACAAGAAAATTCATTAGTAGAATAAAACGCAATTTTAAGTTTTTTCATTTGATAGTTATTTCAATTGATTATTTTTTTACTTTTTAGGAAAAGCTTTCGGCTTAGATAATTTAGATAATATTTTCTGTCATCCCGAGCGAAGCCGAGAGATCTCTCTGTTCATTTACATTCAACTATGTAATTGATATTAATATAATTTTTCAAACCCCCTAACCCCCTTATCAGGGGGGAACTTTTAAATTAGCTCCCTCCCTGACAAGGGAGGGTTGGGGTGGGTTTTCGTTTGAGTTTCATTTTTACTCTCTATTTCAATCTTTTAAAATACTAGTTCCTTTTTTCTTTCTCCTACCTTTATTTTCAAATCATCATAAACTCCTGCAATATTGTCTAAAATTTCAAAATTTGTATAACGAACAATTTTAATTCCCAATTTATTTAATTTCTCCGTTCTTGATATATCATAATTAATTTGCTGAGCATGAGAGTCTCCATCAATTTCAATTGCAAATAAAAGCTCTGAACAATAATAATCAACAATAAAATTATCCAGCGGTTTTTGACGAATAAATTTATACCTATCAAATTCTTTGTCTTGTAAAATTTCGTACCAAATTTTCTTTTCTGCTTTTGTAGGATTTTTTCTGTTTTCACGAGCTTTTTCAGTGAGACTTTTATTATATGGAATAAATTTTTTGTTGATTTTTATAACGCCATTCATATATTTAAGTTATACCAAACTTCAAACCCCCTGACCCCCTTATCAGGGGGAACAATTTAGATGAATTTAAAACCTATTTTTAATCAACTTTCTATAAATAACTCACTTTCACTTCATCTAATCTTTTTTCAATCTCATCCTTACTCAAAATTCCATTTTGGGCTCCATATTCACCGACGACATTTCCACTGTTGAGAATTCCAAATCTGAGTGCTTTTTCAATATCATCAGACAAGATATACCCGCTAACTAAGGCGCTTCCAAAAGAATCACCAGCTCCAGTTGTATCGACTCTTTTTCCAGAAATGATTGGCGCATACAAAATATCATCATTCTCTGCGCAAACATAAGCTCCGTTTCTGCCATCGGTCACCACCACAATTTTTGGACCCCAACATTTGATCGTTTTTGCCAAGACTCCCGAGTCATTGATTTGATTGAAATCCAATTGTAATTTTTCATCACTCTGCACAAGCTCAATAGCTTCATCTTTGTTTACCAATAGAATTTCCGTATTTTTCAAAGTTTTTGCCAATTTTTCCTTGCCCGCTTCAATCTGTTTGACTCCTGGGTTCCAAGCCAACTTGATCTTATTTTCCTCAATAGCTGAATTAATTTCTTCCAAACTTTTTTCAAACTCGCCAGCCAGAGACGTGAGATAGATCCATTTTGTTTGACTAATAGCATCTTTTTTCACTTCCAGAAAATTACTTGCGCCCTTTTGCACAAAAATAATTCGATCCCCCTGATTCTTGTCCACCACTACCAAAGCAAACCCTGTTTTTCGCTCTCTGTCAGTTTGCATTAAATCAGTATTAATTCCTAGCTTATTCAAATTTTTGACAGCCGACTCCCCTTCTTCATCCTCTCCAACTCGGCAATTCACCGCCACACGAATCCCCAGCTTTGCAAAAGTTGCCGCCGCGTTGCAAGCTCCTCCTCCAAAATTGAAAAACACCTCTTCGCTTTTGATCTTTGAACCATACTCAAAAGCAAGTAAAGACTGCGCTGTCAAATTCTCTGGTGTTTCGATTACTTTTCCCTCATCTGTCAAAAAAGTCACATCACGAATCACCGCTCCAATTGTTATAATGTCAAACATAGATTTAATTTACGATTTATTCAAATTACTTCTTAAAAATTTTATAAATAGAGATTTTCTCTAATATATATTCCTTTTGTCTTTTTAATTTTTCAATACTATTTTGCAATTTTTGTTTTTTAATTTCAAAAATACATCCTGCGGTTATATATCCCATTCCTTTATTTTCTAAATGTTCTATTTCATGATTATTAAGCTCCTCTATCTCAACTTCAATTTCTTTATTTAATTTTTTTATTTTTTTACTACCATTTAGAATTTTTATATAAAAAATCAACAATCCTAAAAAACTGATTATTGCAAAAAAAGAAATTGTATTATTTATTATCTCTGTATAATCCATTTTTATAAATTTTAACAAAAATTCTAAACCCATGTCTACCTTTATCTGTATTTATTGTTATTTCTCCAACAAGCTTCCCAAAACCATATCTTTTGGTTTTTTGATATCGAGAATATCTAGAATTGTCGGAGCGACATTACCCAGAATTCCGTTCTTTTTCAATTTACATCTTCCACTAGTACATTTGTTACGAACGACAATAAAGGGCACTGGATTTTTACTATGCATGGTCATTGTTTCTCCAGTTTTCAAATCAATCATTTCGTCCGCATTTCCATGATCTGAGGTCACCACAGCCACTCCCCCGCTTTCCAGAACCTTTTCAATGACGCGCTTCAAGCACTTATCAAGGAACTCAACAGCTGTGATCGTTGCTTTGAGATTTCCAGTGTGACCGACCATATCTGCATTAGCATAGTTTACTGCGATAAAGTCATAAACGCTATATTCAATATTAGAAACGATCACATCTGTTATATCCCCAGCTGACATTTCTGGTTTTTGATCGTAAGAAAAAACATTTTGAGACACAACATGCTCCCTCTCTTCTCCTCCAATTGGATCTTTGTGTCCGCCGTTTAAAAAATATGTTATGTGAGGATATTTTTCATCCTCTGTAATATAAAGCTGTTTCAGATCTTTCAGAACAAAAGGAAGAGTATTCTTAATTGATTGCGAAGGATACGCCACCTTAATCGGCAGATCGGGACCGAGATCAACCAAAGCACAAGCAAAAATCTTTTTGAGATTATGAGATTTGCTCTCGTAACCAAGTACCTGATCAAGCACAAACAATTTCATGAATTGCCTTGCTCTGTCTCCTCGTATATTGAAATGTATAATTGAATCGTTGTCTTTTATTCTGACAATAGGTCTGCCTGTCTTATTAACGATAACTGTGGGGACAATAAATTCATCAGATAATCCTTGTTTATAAGAATTCTGAATTGCTTCCTCGGCCGACTTGCTTTTAAGGCCTTCGCCCAAAACCATTGCATCATAAGCTCTTTGTAATCGATCCCAATGTTTGACCCGATCCATTCCATAATATCTTCCTCCAATCGTCGCAATTTTTCCAATTCCGATCTTTTTGATTGCCTTGTTTAGATCTTTCAAAAAGAGAAGGGCTTTTTTTTCATTTGTATCTCTGCCATCAGTAAAAAGATGCAAGTAAACCTGCTTCATTTTCTTTTGCTTGGCCAGTTTCAAAAGAGCATAAAGATGTTCAGGATCACTATGAGGACTATCAAGCTCAGATAATAGACCTATCAGATGTAGATTAGATTTTTTTTCCGCGACATGCTTCATAGTTTTCAAAAGCTCGGAATTTTTGAAAAACTTTCCAGATTCAATATCCTCTGTGACAATCTGAGAATCTTGTTTGACAATTCTTCCTGCGCCAATATTGACATGTCCCGACTCACTTCCACTTCTTTCATTAGAGGACAAGCCCACTGCAAGCCCAATCGCATTTAAGGTCGTATTCGGATATTTTTTGATCAAGCTATTATAGAAAGGCTTCTTGGCAAGCTCAATCGCATTACCCTTGCTTTTTGGCGCAACCCCCCAGCCATCAAGGATGATAAGAATATTTGTTGGTTTTTTATACATAAATATTATTTGAATTTTTTTTACCTTTAATTAATTTAAAATCTATATATTTGATATATATCTGATTCAAGTCAAGAGACCTAAACCAACATCTAAATTATTATTTTTTTAAATATTGATATACTTTAATAAAACCATAAACGCTTAATGGTCCTATAAAGATAGGTAATATAAAAATTGTCAAAATAGTCCCTGTACTTACATCCATCACACCATAAATTTGACAATTAATAATATGTGCAAAATAAGAAGGAAAAGCCAAAATTTTCCATTTAAAATAAATATTAGCTGAGCATGAAAATCCTTGTGAGACTCCAATTATAAATGGTACTTCACTTAATAAACCCCAAATTGTTCCAATGATAATTGCTCTATTTTTTAATTTCATAATATTTGATATTATACTGCTACTAGATTTTTTTGAAAATATCTTACTTATAATGTTTTTTCATAAATTCTATCCAATCTCCTCTTCAATCTTCATCAACCGATTATATTTCGTTAGTCTTTCACCTCTAGAAAGCGAGCCAGCTTTGAGGAAATCAGCTCCCGAAGCAACTGCCAGATCAGCGATGAAATCATCACAAGTTTCACCACTGCGATGAGAAACAATCACTTTCCATCCTGCTTTTTGGGCTAGCTTAATAGCTTCGACTGTCTCTGTTAATGATCCAATTTGATTAAATTTAATGATCACCGCATTAGCGCATTTTTCATCAATAGCTCTCTGAATTCTTTTGGTATTTGTCACAGTTAGATCATCGCCAACTATCATAATCTTCTCATTGTGCTTGCCAATTTTCATTTTTGCCTCCTTCCATTGATTCCACTGGTCCTCATTCAAACCATCTTCAATTGAAATTAAGGGATATTTTTTAATCCACTCGATATATAGTGTGATAAGCCTACTGTGATCTAAGGAAATATTTTCAGGCTTTAGGATATATTCATTACTATCAACATCGCAAAAAGAGTTCGCTGCCGCATCAATAGCAAGCGCCATATCTTTTCCAGCAACGTATCCGGATTTTTCAATAGCCTCAATGATCAGCTCAAATGCTTGTGTATGAGAATCAAGTATTGGGGCAAATCCTCCCTCATCTCCAACTCCAGTCGCAAAACCTTTACCTGCTAAGATCTTCTTTAAATTTTGAAACACTTCACTGCCAGCTCTGATTCTCTCTTTCACGGATTTGATACCGATTGGCAAAATCATAAACTCTTGCACAGAAAGACCGCTGTCTGCATGTTTGCCACCATTTACAATATTAAACATAGGTATTGGGAATTTAGATCCAAGCGAAGTAAATCCAAATTTTTTAGCAAGATATTTATACAAAGGCTGGTTGGCCGATAAAGCTCCTGCACGAGCACAGGCAAGAGACACTCCCAAGATTGCATTAGCGCCAAGATTCGATTTGTTTTCAGTTCCATCAAGATTAATCATTATCTTGTCGATTTTTCTCTGGCTTGTCACACTTTCCCCTTTTAGTATTTTACTTATTTTTTTGTTTACGTTATCACAAGCAGTTAAAACACCTTTACCATCATACCTGTTTTCATCTCCATCTCGTAGCTCTATAGCCTCAAATTCCCCTGTTGAAGCTCCTGAAGGAACGGCAGCGACAGCCCTAATTCCATTTTCCACCAAAACCTCAACTTCTACAGTCGGATTTCCACGAGAATCAAGAATTTCTCTTGCTTGAATTTTCTTTATCTTGTTTGTCATAAATTATAAAACTTAAAATTATTAATATCTCTTATTTAACCATCTGATATATAATCCACCCCCTATGATAAGTGGCAAAACGAAAATTGCAGAAAGAACAATTCCAATCATTCCACTTAAAATAACAGCTAAAACAGATCCCAAAAACATCAAAACAAAATCTCTTTTATTTTTTACTCCATTAATTAGAAAAAAGAAAAAACAAATCAAGAAAATAGGTAAAACGAAAAACAAATTGACAATAAAAGCGCTCAAAACATTTTTAGTCCTAAAACCATTTGAAAATATAGAGTAAAATTGATTTTGAGAAGAACCCCAAAAAACATTACTTTCACTAGAGATGACCCACGCTTTTTTAATGTAAGAAACGTTCATTGATTCAGAAAATTTCTCTTCTGCACTGCTTTCAATTCCAAGCGAAGTCGGTTCTTTCTCATATATTCTAAGCCATGTATGAGAACCTTCGGCGAATCCAGTTGTAATATATACATTATAACCTAAATTCTTCAAAATTGCATATCCCACCAACGCCCTTCCTCGATCATCAGAAGAAGATGACTTCATTATTTTGTTTATACTTGGAAAAGATATACTGTTACGCTCATAAGCAATTTCTTCATAAACATAATTTTCAATCTTTTCTGCAACATATTCCGTATAATCTGGACTAGTTTTTCCAAGTATAGCTTTGAACTCTTCTGTCATTTCAGCGATTTTGAGATGATTACGATTTGTAATTGATTCTAAATGATTGATCTTATATTTTTCTATCGCAAATCCGACAAAAATTGGAAAAAACAAAAAAATAATGATCGAAAAGATCAAAATCATCCGTTTCAACGATTGTGTTAAGTTGTCAAACTCGAATAAACCAATGCTCAGCAATACTACGAGCGTAATAAAAAAAGCGCCAAAAAAAACTGGGGTCACTATTAAAGAAATAATTATAAGAATAATTGCGATTTTTGATATTATATTAATATTTTCATCAATCTTTCTGATAATCATAGAAAACATTTTTATTTTATAGGTTATTTATAAATTTAAAAAAATTAATTTAAGGCCTCGATCCCTGGCATTTTTTCTCCAGCCAAAAATTCAAGCATTGCTCCACCTCCCGTACAGACGTAATCTATCTCATCAAGATATCCAAACTGATCAAGAGCAGTGATCGTATCCCCACCTCCGATTATCTTATATCCCTTTGATTTTGCCACAGCCTCGGCAACTTTTCTAGTGCCTGATGAAAACTCTTCATCTTCAAACTTGCCCATCGGACCATTCCAAATAATCATTTTTGAATCTGCAATAATTTTCGCATATATTTCTTCCGTCTCAGGACCGATATCAAGTATTCTTTCATCTCCAATTTTAGCCATAAGAGAAATCTCCACTTTTTTGACTTCTGAATTGCAAACAATTGCATCAAATGGAATATACAGCTTTTTATTATCAAGATCTATTTTTTTTGCTTCCTCGGGATCTAGGTCACCAAGCATCGAATTGCCTGTTTCAATTCCTTTTGCATTCAAAATAACATTTGCTACCACCCCCCCCACAAGAATATAATCAAATTTGTCCATTAAAAATCTTATTACGGGAAGCTTTGTTTGAGCTTTCGCTCCACCCATAATAATTGTCGCTGGTCTTTTCGGATTATGCATTGCATCGGACAATGTTCGAACTTCTTTCTCCAAAAGTAAACCTGCGTACGATGGTAAAAACTTCGTAATTGAGCTAACCGAGGCGTGAGCGCGATGTGAAACAGAAAATGCATCATTAACATAAATATCAGCGATACTGGAAAGTTGCTTTGCAAATTCTTCCTCATTTTTCTCTTCCTCCTTGTGAAACCTCAAATTTTCCAAAAGAACAATTTCGCCAGATTGCATTTCTTTTACAATTTCATTGACGACATCTCCAGTACAATCTGGCGTTCTGATAACTGACAACTCCAATAGTTCAGACAGTCTGTCTTGCACTGGACCAAGTTTCATTTCCTCAACTACTTTTCCTTTTGGTCTGCCCAGATGAGCCATGAGGATGATCTTTGCTTCTTTTTCCAGAAGATATTTAATTGTAGGCAGTACAGCCCTGATTCTCCAATCTTCCTTACCGTCAACCACGCCATCGTCTCCCACTGGCACATTAAAATCAACCCGCACCAGAACTTTTTTCCCTCTTAAATTTTCAATTTCTTTTATTGATTTCATGTTTGAAGATTAAAATAAATTACAGCAAACAAAACAATGGCTATCTAAAGCTCACTTCTAAAATTCTCAACATCCCCCTCCATTTCAACTTCTTCTTTTGTAATCGAAATTATTTTCCTTGATTTTTCAATCTTGAAATATTTGATCGGCTTCTTCATTTCTTTAGCAATTTTAATTTCTGCCAAAACGCCATCAGAAACTGAGCCAAAAACCCACACTTCATCCGATCTCTTTACGACATTATTATTTCCCGCCCGAACCAAATCTCGCTCCACACTATCCAGCAGAAAATAATCAAAAATCATAAAAGGATTCAGTGGGACTCCTTCATTTTCCAAAACGAATTTTGAAATATGCGATCGAAAATAAAAATTATATTTCGATGTCGCCGTATAGACCAAAGGCATCTCTTGATCAAAATCTAGTGCCTTGTGATTAAACATTTCTTTTTTATAAAAAAATTAATTCTATTCTCACCGGATTGTTAGGCATAGCGATAGCGAAGCTTAACCAAAGACTTGCATCACACCCATTTTCAGTTGAACTACATTTTATTTCGTTCTACGCTCCAGATAAATTGGATAGATGACGAATATTTTTTATACTCGTCGACTGGATTAAAATCTAGATCAATCCCATTTTTTCAAAATAATATTTCCATACTGGTTCTAATTCTAGTTTTTTCATTTCCTCAAGAGTATACCACCCGATTGACTTTGTTTCTTCGATATTTTGCTTAATTTTTCCTTCAACAACACATCTGAACAGATACCAATAGTGAACATCTATTCCTCTTCGACAAGTATTAAAACTAGCCTCTTCTTCAAAAAGAAGTTCAAAATTTTCCACATCTAAACCACTCTCTTCTTTTACTTCTCTCACAAGTGCCTCTTCGGCACTTTCTCCTTCGTCAATATGCCCTGCCACCCCAGCAAAACCAAATGGAGGCTTAACTCTGTCAATGAGAAGATATTTCCCACCATTCTCAATCAAAGCTCCCACCGAAAAATGCATTGCCTTGCCATCCTTTGATTTTCCTTCTTTTGGAATAGCCATAAATTTATTCTCCTTTTAGATTAATTAAACCTATTTCTATTATATCATTTTGCCTAAATTTGTGCTACAACAACTACTTTACAGCCGTTATTATCGCCTCCATTCTCTTGCGAAAAACTGTTTCAACTTCACAAAATCCTAAACTTTGTAAAATCTTTTTCTGCTCTCCTTCAGTGATCTTTATTTTTTCATCATCATAATAATGCCTTGTCCATTCTTCTTTAATGTCAGAACGATTCATCTTTTCATAAACATCAAAATCTTTAATTTGTTCTCGAAGATCTCTTTCGTGTTGTGCTTCATCGTCTTTTGCGTATTTATCACCATTAATGAACAGTCCACCACTCTTTAATGTTCTAAAAATTTCCCGAAATATTTTTTCTCGATATGTTGCAGGTAAGTTGTGAATCAAATATGCCGAAGCAAAAATATCCAAAGAATTATCATCAATATTTTTTAGATATTCTATAACATCTTTTTTTATAAAATTAATTCTATCCTCAAAGTCATGTAATATTTCTCTTGCTTGATTTAAGGTTTGATCTTCATTATCAAGAGCCAATACTCTAATTCTCTTATCAGCATTTAAAATCCTGATAGTTGTAAGACCGGTCCCACAACCAGCCTCTAAAACTGAAATTTTTTCTTTATCTTTCAATTGAAAACAATAATCAGAAATCTTGTCACCGATAGTATTTTGAAATTCTTCATGCCAAGGAACTGATTTTTCGAATAAATTGTATTCACTGCCGATAACACCGGAAAATCTATTTTGATAATCTTCTCTTTTTTGTTCTACTTTTCCAAAATTATCCATAAACTTAAATTACTCAATTACACTATCATAAATGAATTTATTTCCTTACTTTTTCAAACAATCTTAGCTAAATCTCCATTAATAACAATCGGCTTCATGTCTATAATTTCATCAACATAATGCATTCGTTCGCTTCTTTGTGGAATAGAATTGTATAAATATATTTTTTTGTCATGACCATAAGCAAAGCCCATTTCCATCAAAGTACTCCCACCAATATAGCCATCCACACCTTTTTTTGACAAATTTAAAACAAGGATTGCCTCAGAATTTTTGATGAAATTCCAATACCTTTTGATCATGTCCATTGACTGAGTCTTTCGAAGCAAAATATCTCCTCCATCAGTCTCCTTCGATTTCATATATTCTCCATAATCAACCTCACCATCAATGATCTTCTGCGTAAAATATGGAATATTTACCTGATGACCGCTCTTTTCCAATTCCGCCTTGATTTCAATAATTTTTGGAGAAAAATCAACACTTGAACAGATTGTTATTATCATATAATTAATTTATTTTTTCAAATTCAATTTCCCTGCCTTCGCCATCTTTCATCGCGCCAAAAACGAGAACAATTTCAACATTGGGATATTTTTCATGAATAATTTCTTTTGCTTTTTTCATATCCTCAATTTGTTTTTTCTTTTCCTCTTCTCTTGAAGAAAATTGATAACTCCGCGCATAAGCTCCGCAATCACTATGATGGAAAATCACGATCTTGCAAACCTCATGCAACGCAGTTGAAACAAAAACATTACTCAAAAAATTATCTTTTACTTCCTCGTTTCCATCTGTCAGACTTTTGCATGCTCCTGCAACAGAAAGCACATCAAATCCACCCTCAAAAATTCCAGATTCCTTCGTCCATCTCTCAACTTCTGCATTTAAACGAAAATCCATACAACGAATCAAAAGATTTTTACATGTATGTGACATAGCTTTTAAGTTAAAAGTTATAAAGTATAAGAAGTTGGAAAGTTTATAAAGTTTTCAAACTGTCATTCTGAATTCATTTCAGAATCTTTGTTGTTGGAGGTTTAATTTATATTGACTTCAGTCAATTACAATTCAAAATTCCGAAACCTATTAATTATTAGAATCTAATTTAGTGTCTGCAAATTGAAAAGGAACTCTTGATGTTGTAAGTTTTGGATATACTTGATTAATAACACCTTCTTTATTGTTTTCATTGTATGAAATTATAATTTGTCCTTTAATCCTTCATCACAAACTCTGCCATTTCAACCAATCGGTTTGTATAACCAAATTCATTATCATACCAAGCCAAAACTTTCACCAGGTTTCCATCCACTTTTGTCAGTGGCAGATCAACGATTGAGGAAAACGGATTTCCTTTATAATCCACTGAAACCAAAGGTTCGTTCGTCGCATTGATGACTCCCAAAGTGTCTTCATCGCTCGCTTTTTGAAAGAGCGCATTAACCTCTTCGACTGTTGTCTCTTTTTTGACAATTGCTGTGAAATCAACAATGGAAACTGTGGAAGTTGGTACCCTCATTGCCATGCCATCAAGTTTTCCTTTCATTGCTGGAATTGCTTCTGCCACAGCCACTGCTGCGCCAGTGGTTGTCGGAATGATCGAAACGGCTGCTGCCCTAGCTCTACGCAAGTCTTTGTGTGGCAGATCTAAAATTCTCTGACCATTTGTATAGCTATGAACTGTGGTCATCAAGCCCTTTTCAAGACCCAAATTGTCATTCAACACCTTGACCACTGGAGCCAGGCAATTGGTCGTACAAGAACCATTTGAAACAATATTATCTTCTTGAGAATCATAGTCAAACTCATTCACTCCCAAGATCAAAGTCTTGATATTTCCACCTTTACAAGGAGCGCTCATCACAACCTTTTTTGCCCCTGCTTTCAAATGTTTTCCAGCTCCCTCTTCAGTCGTGAAAAATCCCGTACATTCCAAAACAACTTCCACTCCCAATTCTTTCCAAGGCAAAAGTTCTGGGTCTTTTTGCGCAAAAACTTTGATTTTTTTTCCATCGACAATAAGATGATCTTCGTCATAAGTCACTTCTTTTTCATACTTTCCATAATTTGAATCATGTTGTAGAAGATGAGCTAAAGTTTTTGTGTCAGTCAAGTCATTCACTGCCACAAGTTCAAGATTTGGATGCTTTTCTAAAATCACCTTTAGCGCTGGTCTTCCAATTCGACCAAAGCCATTGATTGCAATTTTTGTCATAGATTTTATCTTTAGGATTGTTGATTAAAATTACTATTTCTTAATTAAATACACAATGAGACTTATCACAATAAAATGTCTTAACTTTTTTTCTAATATCTTCACAAAATAATCTTCTTTCTTCTTGGAAAATATTTGCCTCAATAAAATAGTCTTCTTTACTGTCAACTTCTTTAATAGCAAATCCCTTAAGCTCAAAATTAATCACATCCTCCTTGCTCAGCGTTCCATTGTCAATCATGTCTTGGAATGAATTTGGATAAGATCTCTCGCTAAAATAATATGGATAGTAATTGCTATTTTCATATGATAATTCGACGAAATTTTGAAGCTCAAACAATTTTTCCTTTTTCACGTCAGCTTCACTTTTAGAACAAATTGAGTTATTTAAATAATATCCATAGATTGCAAACAAAAAAAGAAAAACTCCCAAGAAAAACATAATCACAGTTTGTGCATCACGAGCGTTTATCGAACATGTAATTTTTCTCTGCTTGCTTCGACTGGAAAAAACACAAGAAATATTGCGTGACGAAAAATATAGTGAAATTATAAAAAAAGCAAACAAAAAAGCAAAATATATTAAATCAATGTTCACAGTACCACAAATGGTGGTTACCGTTGGAAAAAAAGAATTATTTCCGCACTTTGTTCTAAAAATATCAACGGCTAACAAAATAGCCGAGAGCAAAAACATAAACGACCAAAACTTTCCCGATCTTATAATCTGAGAACCATTTTTTTTTATTTTCATTGGCAACAGTAACAATTAATTATTAATAACTATAGTTTATCATAATTTGACGAAATAATCAATTTTGCATAATCAAAAAATGTGTTATAATGTTGTTATCATTGCTAATGTCTCGATTATTATCCAAATAAAATTATGAATGACAAACAACTCCAAGACTTCGTTTCATATCTTATAAAAAATAGGCACAATGTATTTAGCCATACAGATGATGACGGAGAAATCAGTATAAAAAAAATCAGCTCAGGAAAAGATTTCGTTCTTTGTCCCAAAAGACCTCTATATTCTTTTAAAAAATTTTTTTTGCCACCGTGTCAGAAAATGATGGAATTTTCTGGTGATACAACAACATTAAACAGAAGTCCAAATGTGAAAATAGTCCTGCTTGGACTTCATTTTTACGACCTCAAGGCTCTGACTTTGATCAATCAAGTTTATAATAAGGACCCACATTTTCAAAAAAAACTACGAAACGCCATTGTCATCGGACAAAGCCCCGTTCCCGCAGAATTAGAGGATTATCAAAAATTTGAAAAAGAAGTATTAGAGCATCTTAAGTTCGACATTTTCCTGGAAGCAAAATCTCACGACAAACAAAAGTCTTTTCGAATTTTTACTGGTTCTGAAGATGGTCAAAGACTTCTTGATGGTTTTGGATATAGAGATTATGAAAACATCGAGTATGTTGGACCAGTTCCCAAAAAAGGTCTTGGACCGATAAATTCCATGCTAATTGAAAAGGTAAAAAAATCTTGTGGTTCAAAAATCTGGAAAGAGCTGTCCAAAAAATGTACAGACTGTGGAAAATGTACAATCGTTTGTCCAACTTGTTTTTGCTTCAAAATCAAAGATGAGATCAAAAAAGATGAAATTGTACGCTCTCGAGAATGGGATAGTTGTTTTTATGAAGAATTTTCTGAGATTGCTGGCGGACATAAATTCCTTGATTCGACCGAAAAAAGAATTTATAACTATTATGACCACAAATTCGTCAGAATCCCTGAGGAATATGAAATGCCCGGATGTGTTTCGTGCGGAAGATGTACGGAAGTTTGTCCCGCAGGAATTGACCTTAGAGAAAATTTAAAAAGAATACTTGAAGAGAATTAATTCTAAAGAACATATAACAAATAAATTACCATGAAAAACCAATACGAACCGATTTCAACTTCCATTGTGAAAATTGAAACATTGTCACCGATCAATAAACTTTTTACTCTTCAGATCAAAGATGAACAGACAAGAAATGTATTCAAGTTTCGACATGGACAGTTTTTCATTCTTTCGGTTCCAGGATTTGGCGAAGCTCCTTTTGGATTTTGCTCAAGTCCAACGATCAAAGAAACATTTCAAGTATCCGTTGACAAAAGAGGTAGTCTGACATCAAAACTCTTTGAACTAAAAGTTAGTGACGGCATTGGGATCAGAGGTCCTTATGGAAATGGTTTTGATCGAAAAAAAATTAAAAACAGAAATTTAGTTTTGATCGCTGGTGGATGCGGACTCTCGCCCCTGCGAACAATCATTCAAGACGCAAATCTCCATCCAGACAAATTTCAGAATATTCAAATTTTTTACGGCTGTCGAAATTCCGAGCTCTTATCATTCAAAAAAGATTACAAAAAGTGGAGTAAGAATATGGAAATGAATCTGACAGTTGATACGCCAGACAAAACCTGGAGCGATAATGTAGGCGTGGTAACCGACCTATTAACTCCAGAAAAGATCAAAAAAGATGCCGTAGCAATCCTTGTCGGTCCGCCTATTATGTATAAGTTCGTTATTCAAAAATTAATTGCCCTTGGACTCAGCGATGATGACATCTATGTTTCACTGGAAAGAAGAATGCACTGCGGAATTGGAATTTGTCAACACTGCGCGCTGGTCGGTGGAAAATATGTCTGCACCGATGGTCCCCTGTTTTCTTATGCCGAAATCAAGGATAAACCAGAAGGAATATAGGAGATATTTTATAAAAATAATTATAAATGAATAAATAAAATGGAAAAATTTAATGGCATACTGAGTCTAGACATCGAGTCAGAAAATTTATACGAAAAAATCAAAGATCCTAACTACGTTCCAAGCAAAAAGCAACTTGAAAATTTCTTTTTTGGCGCAAATAATCAAAATAAGTCTTATGAAAAATTATCAAAATTTTGCACCAAAGATAAAAATGATAATATTTTTGAATTTGTTACAGAAGAGCTTTTAGAAGGATTGACTGAACATATTATGGAAACAATAGAAAAATTCAAAAAGAATAAAAATGAGACTATTCTTATTTTGGAAATTGGAGCTGGACGCGGGAAACTAGGCTATAATTTACAAAAACATTGTAATAATAAACTACCTGATAAAATAAAAATTATTGTAACAGATAGAGGTGATTTTAATCGTGATTATCTAGACATTGTTGAAAAAATTGACAGCAAAAACGCAATTAACAAATATAGACCTGATATTGTAATCCAATCTTGGATGATTGGCGATATTGATCTTACACAAAACTGGAGAGACTGCCAAAATGTTAAAGAATATATTCTAATAGGCACTGAAAAGTATTGTGGAAAAAGCGATTTGACTTGGGGCGTTGAACCAAAACATCAAGATAAAAAGATAAAATTTGTAAAGCCCTATGAAAAAGACGGATTTGAAAGAATAGATTTAGATGACATAGAAACCTTTTCACAAACGATGGAATCTAAAGTAGTTTCTTTTAAAAGGTAACAATAAAATAACAATCTAACTAAACGGAAATGTATAAACCAAAAACGGCCATTATTAGTCTGACATGTTGCGAAGGGTGTCAACTTTCAATTTTGGATTTAGGAGAAAGACTTCTGGATATTGCAGACAAATTGGACTTAAGATCATTCAGACTTGCTTCTGGAACGAAAAATTTTTCAGGTCCATATGACATTGCGATTATTGAAGGTTGTCCAATCACCAAAGAAAATTTCAAAAGACTCAAAGAGATTAGGAAACAAACCAAGGTTTTGATTGCCTTAGGTGCTTGCGCGCACTTGGGTGGAGTTGCCGAAATGAAAAACTACAAAGGAAACAAAGAAGAGCAAATCAAATATATCTACAAAAATATCGAGGGAATCAACAACCCTGATATCAAGCCACTCAGTGACATTGTGAAAGTTGATGCTTTTATTCCAGGATGTCCAATGAACAAAGATGAATTTTACAGAATCATCATGGAATACGCTGGAGGAAAAGTTCCCTACATTGCCCAAAGACCGGTTTGCTATGAATGTCAGCTCAGAGAAAACAAGTGTCTCCTACAAGAAGGAAAACCATGCTTTGGAC
>JAGLLA010000005.1 GCA_023140775.1 Candidatus Parcubacteria bacterium | reverse complement strand
AGGTTCAAGTCCTCTCTCCGGCACATCTTTTTTACGGATTATAAATCAAATTTTTCACAATAATTTATTTATAATCTTCAAATTTAATTAATAATAATCAGATCTAGAAAACATTAAATCATAAATAAGAAAAACTCTGAATCAATACTGAAATAAATTCAGAATGACAATTTAAAACTAACTAATAAACATGATACAAAAAAACGAAACAAATACACAACCAAGAAAATCTGTGATATTTTCTGCAAAACCAGCAATGCAACAGCGAAAACCTATAGCACATTCACCAAGGCCAGCAGGACCGAGGAGAAATCCTGTGACACCTCAAGCCAAACCGGCAATTCAACAAAAACCAATAATACGTCCTACAAAACTGGCAGGGCAACAAATCAACAAAACAAAACTAAGAGTCATTCCTCTGGGAGGACTTGAAGAAGTTGGCAGAAATATGACCCTCTTCGAGTATGATGGAGATATTATTATCATTGATATGGGACTTCAATTTCCAGAAGAAGATATGCCAGGAATTGACTATATAATTCCTAACATCAATTATCTAAAAGGCAGAGAAAAAGATATTAAGGGAGTTTTCATTACGCATGGACACATGGACCACATTGGAGCCATACCTCACATCATGCCAAGAATTGGTAATCCCCCTCTTTATACGGCGGCACTGACTGCTGGGATTATCAAGAAAAAACATGAAGACTATCCAAATATCGACCCACTTAATATTAAAGTAATTACTTTCGAAAGTAAGGTTAATCTTGGAAAATTTCGAGTTGAATTTTTTCATGTAAATCACAGTATTCCTGATGGACTTGGACTGGCAATTTATACTCCCGAAGGATTAATCATCTATACTGGAGATTTCAAGTTCGATAACAGCCCAATCACAGATAAACCAGCAGACATTGGAAGAATAGCTAGTCTGGGATCACAAAATGTTCTCCTCTTAATGTCAGACAGTACGGGATCAGAACATCCCGGCTATTCAATTAGCGAACAAGAAATTCAAAAAACTCTTGACGATGTTATCATGAAATCAAAAGGAAGAGTGATTGCAGCGACCTTCTCTTCTTTGATTAGTAGAATTCAACAGATCATCACTATCTCTGAAAAGTATGGCAGAAAAGTTGCTGTTGATGGATATAGTATGAGAACAAACATTGAAATTGCGAATAAATTAGGATATTTGAAAATCAGAAAAGGGACAATGATCAGGCCAGAGCAAATGAAGAATTACCCTGACAACAAGGTCTCTCTGATGTGCACAGGAGCACAAGGTGAAGGTAATGCGGTCTTAATGAGAATTGTGAACAAAGAGCATCGATCTGTCCAAATCAAAAAGGACGATACAGTGATTTTTTCTTCGTCCGTGGTTCCGGGAAATGAGAGAACTGTACAAAGCCTGAAAGACCAACTCTATAGACTTGGGGCAAATGTCGTACATTACAAGATGATGGATGTTCATGCTGGAGGACACGCCCAAATTGAAGATCTGAAAATGATGCTCAACCTTATCAAACCAAAATATTTCATTCCGATTCATGGAAACTATTTCATGCTCAAGTTGCATGCTCAAATTGCAGAAACGGTCGGTGTTCCCAAGGCAAATACAATGGTTCTGGGTAACGGATCAGTGGCAGAACTAACTCGAAATTCAGCTGCAATTTCCAGAGAAAAAATTCCAGCCAACTATGTTATGGTTGATGGATTGGGAGTTGGAGATGTTGGGAATGTTGTGCTTCGCGATCGACAACAAATGAGCGAAGATGGAATGTTTACTGTGATTGTCATCGTCGACAGTAAAACAGGAAGGATTGTTGGTTCGCCCGACATCATCTCTCGAGGATTTATCTATATGAAAGGATCAACTGGACTTGTCCAAGAAACGAAAAATAAGATAGTCGACATCGTGAATAAAAAAACCGCCCCAGAACACAGCGCGAACTGGACCTATGTGAAGGATAATATCAGAGACCAAATTGGACAATTCTTGTTCACTAAAACAAAAAGAAGACCAATGATTTTACCAGTTATAATTGAGGTATAATTTGTCATATTAACATATGAGCATATTAACATTTAAGCAAATTGTTTGAGCACACGATATTTTGTAATATCGTGTGCTTGTAAAAAATTATTAATTGATATAAAAACATATATTGACACAATACATATGTGTGTTATCCTTCATTCAGAAAGAAAAGCTCTTTGCATAATTATAAAATCTACAAGCTAGATCCCGAATTTATTGTTCGGGGTTGGGTCTAGTTTCTTCGCATCTTGCGAAAAGATGATTTCTGCATACGTGGAAATCCGGTCTCCCCCGTAATCATGGGATTAGCTGATGTCGTTTTTGTGTTTATCACAAAAGTCAGAGTCGGTAAAGTGGTTTTGGCTCCGCTATCTAGCGGTTTTTTCATAAGTAAAATTCCAAAACAATCAAGGTGGCACCACGGGATAACTTCTCGTCCTTGCATACATAATTATTTTTATGTATTCAAAGATGAGGAGTTTTTTTATTTCTCAAAAATACAAATAACATTGGAGGAAAAGAAAATGAACACTGTAAAAAATCTGAACTTAATTTGTTTGCATTGTGGAAATAAATTAGAAATAATCGAAACAAAATCGAAAGAGCCAAGCACTAGTAAAACGTATACAAAATATTGCGAGTATTGCAATGAATAAAAGGTAAAATTATGGATATTTATCAAAAGCTACTTTGTCCAGAATGCGACAATAGGCTAGAGGCAGTCGAACAACATCCTTTCGCGCTTGGAATTGTGCAATAATGTCAAAGCTGTAATGTTAAATTCTACAAATCAAAATGCGGAAGGAAATATATGTTCATGAAAGTGGGGATATAAAATATAAACATATCCCCTAAAATTTAAAATTGATAAACTTCTTATATAAAGCTATAATTAAGATATAAAATAATAAAAACGACTATGACAAAAAAACAAAGAATCTTTAGTGCCATTCAGCCTTCGGGAGAGTTGCACATTGGCAACTATCTGGGAGCTCTCAAAAACTTTATCGCACTACAAAACGAATATGACTGTTTTTTCTTCATTGCTGATTATCATTCCATTTCAGGAGAATATGATCCCAAAGAAAAGAAGAAACAAATTATGGGTTTGGCGAAGGATATGGTAGCGGCATTTGAAGTGTTTTCTCTGGAATTAACAGGCAAAAAATTTGATTCAAGCAATGTAACAATTGCTATCCAGTCGCAAGTTCCCGAGCACACTGAACTGGCTTGGATCTTGAACACGATCACTCCCCTCGCTGAGCTGCAAAGAATGACGCAGTTCAAAGACAAATCTCAACAACAAGACAAAAATATTAACATGGGACTTCTTGATTATCCAGTTTTGCAATCAGCTGATATTTTGATGTATAAGTCATCAAAAGTGCCAGTCGGACAGGACCAAATTCAACACATTGAACTGACTCGAAAAATCGCGCGATTTTTCAACAACAAATTTGGCAAGACTTTCCCCGAACCACAAGATTTGATCACCGAGACTCCCAAAATTATGTCCCTCACTGATCCGACGAAAAAGATGAGTAAATCAAGCGGACCAAAATCTTATATTGGGATTAATGATGAGCCAGAAGTGATTATGAAAAAAATGAGAAAAGCTGTTTCAGTATCAGATTTTAAAGAATTACTCGACTTAGGAATATTAGAGATGAATTATGATAATTTAGGACACATTCAAATTAAATATATAGAAGGAAATGAAAATAGCAAAGAAAGCATAACAGCCGCCCATAGTGTTATTAATTTTAATATGCTCTTAGAAAATTTTGGAACTGACGCACATAAAAAATACTTTACCGAGAATTTTAAAAACCAAAACATAAAATTCTCCGGATTAAAAGATTCAATTGCCGAAGATATTGCCAATTATTTCCAGAACTTCCGCGAAAAACGAAAAGAGTTGGAAGAAAATCCAAAAGAAGTAGAAAAAATTCTCACGGCTGGTGCCCAAAAAGCAAGAGTAATCGCAAAAGAAACAATGAAAGAGGTAAAAGAAAAAATCGGCGTAGCGATTTAAAAGTACAGGGACAAATCTCAATAAGAATTTGTCTACGTCATAAAATTTTATTTG
Source organism: Candidatus Parcubacteria bacterium (assembly GCA_023140775.1). Classification (GTDB taxonomy): domain Bacteria; phylum Patescibacteriota; class Minisyncoccia; order JAHIHE01; family JAGLIN01; genus JAGLLA01. Next base: position 16,367 of record JAGLLA010000005.1, on the reverse strand, counting down.
CAATAAGAGATCTTCTTTGCAATATAACATTTGATTCGCATTACGAGATTATGCTACTTTTCACTCCCTAGAAAAAATACCTCTTTTGTCACGGCCGTGACAAAAGAGGTATTTTGAAAGAATCAAGAAAAAGGCCTTGATGATTCATCAGTATTGTCAAGATTGAAATTCTATCGCCAATTACCTTATCTTCAAATATCATACTTATTTTTTAAAATAGCAATATACTAAAAGACATTCCTTTTTATATTTCGAATAAAAATAGGGCCAAGTAATTAACTTGCCCTATGCTGAAACACTAGCTAATGGTATTTGATTTTTTAAATCAAAAGTTGAAGTTTCAGTTTTAAGATAGTATTTCCAACATTTTAATTTTTGAAGTTTTTTTAAGTATTTTATTTTTAATTCATTATTTACTATTTCTCTTCGTGTTAATTTACTCCGATTTTTAATCCAAATTTCTCCAATATTAACAAGATTTTGTTTTTTTTCATCAGTCAAGAGCTCTTGTCCCAATAATTCTCTCATCAGATTAATAACGAACCTGTCAGTGCACAAATTGCAACCAGTAGCAATACATAGTTGATATCTTGCTTTACCACGACAGTAATGTATATATTCACAATTCAAACTCATCTAAATCACCATCCTTTTGTTTTATTATTATATTTTATTTTTTTAATTATTCCTTTTGTTTTCGGGTAATTTTTGTAGTTCTTTTTCGAAAAACTCTTGCCAGCTAATCACGATTTCTTGTGATTTTTTTATTGTTTCAAAATATTTCGAAAATGGTATTGACAAAGAACACTCACACTCTCTTTTATGAAAAGAACATCCTTCGCATGGTTCAGAACAAAGAGCTTGTAAATTTTCAGCTATAATGACCGTACCGCCAATATTAAATTTTGGCAATTGAACAAATTTCAATCCATCCTCTTCATAAAAATAAAGCATCTATCCATCCTCCTTATTTTTTATTTTTGTTTTTTTTCAATCTAAATAAATTTGTAAATGAGCAAAATTTTACCCATAAAAAAATAACCTCTTAATTGAGATTATCTTTTTGTGAGTAGTAAATTTGAAAAATATAAAAACGAATGAGATGAAACTTGGTAATAGATTTTTCTCGAATTCGTAAATTCATTGAGATGTTTTTATTCATTAACTCATCACTTCTGTAAGTGAGTATATGACACATCAGAAGTTGTGTCAAATTAAGTTTATCCACAGCACCTGGACCTAGATAATCTTTAAAATTCCCTCTCTGAGGCTAATATTTGCTTGAAAATCAAGATGTTTTTTAGCCTTGGAAGTGTCCGCGAGAGTGGCGCTAACGTAGTTTTGTAGAGGATTTTCCTGATATACTGGTTTGATGTCAGTTTCCAGAATTTCATTCAGAATATCGACTAATTTATTCAGACTATAACAATCCCCTGTTCCTAAATTGAATACATCACAATCTATATCAGAACACATCCCCAGCTTGAAGCCATGATTGATATCATCGACAAATGTGAAATCACGAGTTTGAGTTCCATCTCCATAGATTAGTGGTGATCTTTTCTTTTTAATGTCCCACATAAATTGAGAGATCAGATTTGCAAAATCTTTCTTCGCTTCTTCTCTGGGGCCGTAGACACTAAAAAATCGAAATCCAATTGATTTGACGCCATAAAAATCATAATAGATCTTTGCCATTCTTTCCATTAAGTAACGCGCCTCTGTATAAAAATCTTTGACATGAACTGTCATTTCCTCGTGAAATGGTGGTGTGTTTCCATTATACACAGAAGACGAAGAAGCATAAATTACTTTACAATCCTCTCTTTTTCCAAGTTCCAAAATTTCAATGAAATCGTTGACCGCATGTCCCACCAGAGACTTGTTATCACGATAGAGCTGAGTTGTAGAAGGAATACCAAAATGATAAATCTCTTCCAAACCTTCTAGTTCTTTCAGTTTCAAAACCTCCGAACAGGAAACTTCAAAGAATTTAATTTCACTTATTACATCCGCAAGGTTGTCCAGACTTCCCGTAGAAAGATTGTCAACCACAATAACTTCATTGCCAGCTTGCACCATTTCATGAACAAGATTCGATCCAATAAAACCAGCTCCACCAGTTATCAATATTTTCATTTTTGTTTTTTAATTAAAAATTAAATTTCAGATGTAAACCCATTTGTTATTTATAAGAATACCAGTTAAGTGCATGTTGGTAGAAAGATTTCTCCGAAGTAAGTTTATCCATCAATAAGCATTTTGTGAAATCAAAAGAGATTTTTGGACTATGCTTTTTCAACAAGACTTCGATGCTTCACACGAAATGAAAGATGTATTATAACAATTTTATTTTGCCATCTTTTTCCAATTTTTCAACGACACTTTTCACGAGTTGAGAATTATTTTTGTCACAAACCAAAATGACATCATCCGTATCAATAATAATCAAATCCTTGAGACCAACAGTGGTAATCAACTTTTTTGAGCCATAGACAAGAAGATTTTTTGAACCAATATCAAGATGTTCACCTTTGACAAAATGACCATCCTTGCCGATCAAAGAATCCTTAAGCACAGACCAACTCCCCACATCACTCCAACCTAAGTCCGCCTCAATGACAACAGACTTCTCATCATTTTCCAAAATTCCATACTCCATTGAGATCATATCCATTAAGGGATATTCCTTTTCTAAAACCTTTTGAAATTCAGAAGTTCCCACGGCTTCTCTGATCCGACAAAGTCTTTTGTATGTATCAGGAATATATTTTCTAAACCTTTCGATAATGGCCGATGTTTTCCATAGATAAATGCTGGTATTCCATAAAAAATTTTCGTCCTGACAATATTTTTGTGCAGTTTTCAAATCTGGCTTTTCAATAAATTTCCTAATTTCAGAAAACCTTGAGCTATTTTTTGATTTTATCTCACGTTTGATATAGCCATATCCAGTTTCAGGGCTCGAAGGCTTCACGCCGATGGTCACCAGATAATCAGGATTTTCATCTAAAAACTTTTCTGACTCTTTTAAGATATGGAGTAGCTCTTCATTCTTTTTAATATAGTGATCTGACGGAAAAACAACCATGGTTTCATCTGCTCCTTCTTTAGAGAAAATAGCTGAGGCAAGCGCAACACAAGACGCTCTTTCTCTGAAGGCAGGTTCTGAAATTATGTTTTCAACCGACAAGGCTGGCAAGTTATTTTTTACCTCCTGAGTATAATCGCCATTCGTCGCAATGTATATATTATCCAAAGAATACTCTGGCAAGAGACGATCAACTGTTTCTGCGAGCATCGTCTTTTCGCCAATCAACTTTTGGAATTGTTTCGGCTTGTTTTTTCTGGAAATTGGCCAAAGCCTTGTTCCCTTCCCGCCTGCCATTATAAGAAATTTCATTTATTTTGCTATTATTTTTTATTCTTGATCGCTGTCCAGATGAAACCATTTGTCTTGCAAGTGATACCCAAAAAGCTTTCCTTCTTTTGCCAAAAACGGAAAAAGATTTTTTTCCAAACTGGAGCATTGGGAAGAAATTTCACTGAAAATACTTGGATTCATTAAATATATACCAGCATTAACCAGATATGACTCCTCTTCTCCCTTTTTTGGCTTTTCGATGAAATCAACAATTTTACTGCCACTCAATTTGATCGTGCCCAGAGCAGAAGGCTCTTTCACGGAAGCCATGGCGATTGTACAAACTCCTTCTGTTTTTTTGTGAAAATCAAGCATCTCTTCTAGATCAATGTCGCAAAGAACATCACCGTTGGTCATCAAAAATGTTTCATCAATAATGTTCGGCAAATATTTCAAAACGCTCGCTGTTCCTGTGTCTTTGGCGAGATATGATATTTGCAAACCAAATTGAGACCCATCTCCAATTTGATCTTTGATTTCTGTTGACAAAGAACCAGCAGAAATTATGACCTCTTCAATGCCCTGTTTTTTTAGCCAGTCAAATATATATTCAGCAAAAGGCTTCTTTTTGTGCAGCGATAGGATTCTGGAAACAGGTTTTTCATAACCCTGTACTCTTATTCCCTCGCCTCCGGCCAGAATGACAGCCTTTTTGATCTTGTGACTCTTGAAATTTTGCAAAAGCAATGACTCAATTGCATGGGAACGATTTTTGATCTTAGTGCCGTCAACCATTTTGTCAATACTCTTCAGAAGATCGTCTTTAATCGTAATTGTAACCCTGGAATGGTTTCGAGTCATAATATTATGGTTAAAAACTTATTTATAAATTTTCTTTGATAAAATTTAATTCTTCTGTAGCTCGTCTTTCAAAATTATTTAACATAATTCCTTCACAAATTATGGGAACCTTAGGACATATTTTGAGTATCTGTGTGATTTTTTTCTGATTATCAGAATTAACAACCGACAAATGTCTTGTAGAATTATTCTGACCGCTTATATGGATATGCTTTATCTTATCTTTCATTACACCAAGTAATTCTTTAGCTACATTCATCGTCTGATCATGTTCAAAAGCATGTTGCAAGTCAAAAACGAAATCAAATTCAAAATTATCTCTAAACTTTTTAAACTGTTCAGAAGAAATTCCTTCCAAATGACCTTTATTCAGATTTTCCAACAGAAACGGCAATTTTAAGCTTTCAAGATATTCAAAATTTCCGATGCAATTAGGATGTACAACAATTCCCTTGATTGGCAACTGTTCACATAAACTTTTAATTTTTCCAATAATTTTTTCTGACTTTAAATTTATATCATAATTAATTTCAATCCACGGGATATGAATTGATATGTATGAAAAATGTTGAAGTAATTTTTCTATATCACTTGATAAACTAAAATTGTCTAATTCCTCCAAACTTCCAAAGCTTAATTCTATGGCCGTAGTTCCAATTTTTTTATAAAGAAAAATTATTTCAAAATATGACAATTTTGTTTTATATAAACATCCAGTTGTAAATCCAATGTCAGTCATACTAAAAGACTTATTTGAATATATATTTCATCATACTTTTTCATATAAAAATAATAACACAGTTTTTCAAAACTAGCAAAGCAGGAAGTTATCCACAAAATGTTAATTTTTGTGAGTAATTGACGGATATTGACAAAAAAATAAGATGTGTCATACTTTGTCACATATACTAATGATCTTTGACAACAGTTCTAGCGAGTAAAAATCTGCTTTTTTTATTGAGGGAATGTTCCCCTTGAAGGCAGAAACTGCTCGTTAGAGCAAAAGAAAGAAATTTAATCTTGTGAAATACTAGTAACCTTTTCGAAAGAAAAGAGCTCGTTTTGCAAGGAGGAATAAACAATGAGCAATAGAGAACCAATTGAACTACCAAAGACAGCTATACCAAACTTAAGTGCCCTTGACGCATATGAAAAAAGAAATAACTTTGCTCTAGTAGCAGTAAGAATGAAAGAAGAGGAAAATAAAGTCACAATAATAATACCAGACGACCCTCTTGTTGCAATCAACAAAACAGATCGCCGTGTTATGGAATTTACTCAAGAAGATTTCTACAGAGCTTCCGCAGGTGGACTGTTTATTGTCTTGGAAAAAAATGACGGTGAAGAAATCGGGTTTGTAATTTTACGAGATCCTAAGGCTCCAACCTATCCAAATCACGTTACTTGTGCTACTGGGCTTAGTGCTTGTTTCGAAGAAGTATTAAATCCAGAGCTAGTACAAGGAAGAGAAGGTCTCGAAGAACTTGTGTTTATGATTTCTGGAAAAGGCATCGTACTCCCAGTTTTTAAAAATATAATGTCTGAAATTAATATCCAGGCAATCATAAAAGATGGCGCATCTCTAAGACCAGAAACCGCGGAACTTCCTCTTGTAGAATGTCCAGCATCTATAATTGATTTACCTGGACAAAAAATAACAGAAGTCTATTGGAAAGGTGAACTACGATCCAGATTTTCATCAATTGTAATGATCGATGAAGGCGTGAACGGAATTGATTGCTTAGGAGCGGTAAAAATAAAAGTTCCGATAGATTCTTGGGAAGAACTAAGTGTATTCGACGGAGAAGTCGTTGGTGGCAGAAATCTTCTAAACCGCGATGTTTTCGCTTATGATCTCAAAGGAAATATTATTCTAGGTTGGGAATCTGGAGAAATATTTAGACCTACCAAAGGAACAAATTTTCCGCAAACCCCAGTTCTTAAGGCAATTATGAAAGAACTAACAAAGATGTAATAAAAGTATTGTAATAAATATATGAATGCAATATATCAACTAGTGTTTCCAAGATTAAAATTTGCTCAAGCTAAAAAAAGCTCGAGAAGATTTTAGTTGTGGAGACGCTTTTTTTAGTTAATAAAAGAGAAATAAAAATATAAGGAGCCATAATAAATGACAAACGAAGATGAAAGAAGCCAAGAAAAAATAGATGAAGCACTCCGTGGAATGACAATAGAAGAAATAATCGCACGTTTGCCTGACGATAGAGTTGAAGAAACCTTACTAGGAAATTATGTGGAAATGATATGTGGAAAAAAGATGGTTTTAATAGGATTCACTCGTGTTGCTTATTATGAAGGAATAGGAATGTTTTTTAAAAACAATCCTAAGTCAATAACAAGTGTCGTTGCGGGTAACTTTTTTAGTGTTCCGAGAGATCCGGATGAATTTGAAAAAATGATAAAAAACAAAAAGGCAGTTGCCGCTTTTAAAAAAGGTGTTTCTGTTATCGGATCTGATGGTAATCAGCATAAGGTAACCGAAATATTTAATTTAGAAGACGGAGAGAAGTTTTTTGCAAAACTTCTCTGGAAAGAAAATTAGATATTGTCTGAAGGCTCTTTAATTGATAATAAAAAGAGCTTTCAGATTTTTTTATTGAAATTTTTATAAAACCTGCATGATGGACATAATATACCATTAAATGATATACTTTTCTTATCAATATAGTATCTTTAGTAAACATAAAAACTATGAGCGAAATCAAAGTAAATAATTTAGACGACTATATCACGCAAAAAGAACGCGAAGAGTTTTTAATAGTCAGAGCCACAATTATCAAAAAAACCGAGAAGAGTATCGAAATAGAAATTGAAGATAATCCTGAAACTGCAAGTAAAATAGCAGAAAGACGCCTAATCAGTGACCCCAAGAAAGAAAATGGGGACAGTAATGTCATAAGATTTACAGCCGGTGGTCTCGGAATAATTATCAGAACTCCAGCTAAAAATTATCTTATGACGACATTGCGAATTTCAAAATCATCATTTGATCGTCACCTCACCTCTTTCACCGGACTGGGATATGTCTCAGAAATTGCCAATCCAGAGAAAACAGCTGTCAGGAGAGGTTTGGAAGATTTGATAATTGTGACTAACGACAAAGTTATATTGCCAAAATTTGAAAATAATTCTTTCAAAGATATTAATATAGAAGCTATAATTCGAGACGGAGCAAACTTGCGCCAAGAAACAAAAGATCTTCCTTTAAAAGAAACGAAATCTGAAATATTGAAGTTGCGTAATGAAAAAGATTTTAAAATAACTTGGAGAGGTAAAAAATATAAATATCACGGGCTGCCTGTGCACGACCATGGCACGAGAGGTCTAGATTTTATCAAAATCATCAGCATTGAGTTAGACACTAAAATTGAAAATCTAAAGTTTTTAGATGGCAGAATCATGGGCGGGAAAAACCTTTTAAAAAGAGATGTCTATGCCCTTGAACTTGATGAAAATTTGAAATGGACTGGAAAAATTAGCTACGGTTGGAAAAATGGAAAAATATTCGTACCTCCTGAAGGAACAAGTTTTCCACAAACCCCAATTCTGAAATCTGTCATGAGCAGCATCAATAATATATAAAGGCCAAACCTGGCCTCTTTTTTTATTTGAAAAGAATACTTACTTTCTTCCATATTTATCTTCAATTCTAATCGTATCTTCAGGATAAGGCGTTGAATATTCTTGAATGGTTGCATTTTCAAGAGCAACGATTGAATATTCTGTTCCTGGATTGATTTGGATTTTCTCGCCAGCAGATAAAATAACTTCTTTGTTTGGAAATTTAACAACAACCTTACCTTGAGCCACAACCATTGTTTCATCTTTTTTGAGATGTTTGTGAAAAGCAGTTCCCTCCCCTTTCATAATGTACAATTTTTTGGCCATATATTTGTCTGTACAAACTATGATCTTTTCAAAACCCCAAGGCTTGTCTTCTCTGTCTTTATATTCCTGCCTCACCTTGTTTAAATCCTTGATTGAATCAACCGACTGCCAAAAACCATCCTCTTCATAATGATTCATCAATCCTTCTTGAGAAATTTCAGGAAAAGATATTTCTTCAATAGCGCCTTCAGGATATTTTGAAATGAGAGGTTTCAAATCTTTTGAAATAATATATATTCCGGCATTAAGATAATGATTAATTTTCGGTTTTTCCTTAAATCCCACAATTCTTTCTTCTGAAAGTTCAACAATACCATAGGGAGAAATCAAGGGAGAAATATACATCAACATTTTATTCTTGTGCTCTCTAATCATCTCTTTGATATTTGCGTCGCAAACCACATCCCCATTTCTGATAATATAATTTTCAGAATCAAAATTTTTCATCAAATTGTTAATGGCATACAAAGTTCCTCTCGGTTCATCTTCAATCAGATAATTAATCTCGACTCCATTCCAGTTATCTCCGAACCTCTCTTGAATTTTTTCATGTAAATATCCGCAAAGCAAAACCACTTTATCTATGCCAGCATATTTGAATTGCATAATTTGTTTGTCAAGAATCGTATAACCATCCTTGATCTCCAACAGTGGCTTCGGCACATTATCAGTTAAAGGCTTTAGTCTCTTTCCATATCTTCCACACAAAATTGCTCCAATCATATTTTTTATTTATATATTAATATTTATTGTTCGTTTAGATACTCCTCGATTTTTTGTAAATAATCTTGATCTTTTTGCCGATTATATTTTTCGACCATCATTTTTTTCCATTTTGTCACGGCATCTAAATTTGCAAACTTAAAATCGTCAATTACTACAGGATTTTTATATATTTTCTCAAAAATATTCCCATATCCTGGCCAAGCAAAACCAATATCTACCTCCATATTATCAATGACAACCTTATAAAGTTTTTGATTTTGATTTCCGTGGAAAATAACTTCTTTCGCCTCATCAGGAATGATAGAAATATCTGATGAAAACACATCTAAATCATTAATTTTGCCATTAAACTTAACAACTCCCAATAAATATAAAGGAGCTGACCCGAAAACCACAAAATTATTCCCGATTTTTTTTCTCAATTCAACTAGAACTGGTTTTATATAATCATAAAATTCTTGATTAATATTCATAAGAACATTTATCTATTAAACACGTATTTCTTATATCCAAAATAGTTGATAACAGAGATAAAAAATACAGTAACAAATTTGGAAATATTCAACCAAATAATATCTGAAAAATAATTTTGCTGCACAAAAGTAGTAAGTATAAATACAACGAAAATGTTTACTAAAACACCAAAAAGACTTATCGCCAAAAATGCTTTATAACCAGAATCTTTATTATTACTTTTGAATGTCCATCTTCGGTTCAAGAAATAACTGTTAATGTTGGCAATGAAGAACGAGAGAGCACTAAAAACTGAAGCATAGAAACCCTTGTTGAATCCCGTTACATAGCTTAATAAGTTTAGTATTACTAGATCGACAAAAAAATTTACAACACCGATGATCGAAAATTTCAAAAATCTTTTTGGATGACGATTTTTCAACAATTTCATAATCTATTTCCTTAAAATCTCAGAAACTTCTCTCACTTTTTCTTCCATAATTTCCTTGGTTCTGGCTTCCAGATTCAATCTAACTACAGGTTCTGTGTTTGAGCCGCGAATATTGAACCACCAGTTTGGATATTCGATAGTAATTCCGTCAAGTTTATTTATCTCACTATCGTTATAGGTCTTCTCAATTTCCTTCATTTTTTCTTGTACATCACTAACTTTGAAATTTATCTCACCTGAATGAAAATATTTTTTATAGGGCGCTATAATCTGGGAAAAGGAAATATCTTGCTTTGAAATAAATTGCAAAAATTTAGCCACTAATATAAATGGCATCTCGAAATAACCATATGACTTTTTATAAAAATAGTGTCCTGAGGACTCTCCACCAAATTCAGCTTTATTCTCGATCATAATCTCTTTGATCAAGGAGTGTCCGACAGGAGTGACCACAGCCTTACCTCCCGCTTGTTCGATTATATCTCTGGTGATTCTTCCCGGCCTAATGTCATAGCAAACAACTGCGCCTGGATTTTCAGCAATTTCAATTTGAGCCATAATCCCTCTCAAGATCTCTTGTCGTAATACATTTCCCTTTTCATCAACAAAAAAATATCGATCACCATCACCATCTGGAGAAATTCCAAAATCAGCTCCTGTCTCAATGACTTTTTGTTTGAGCAATTCCAAATTTTCTTCTTTCAGAGGATCGGCTTCGTGAGAAGGAAAAGATCCATCAAGGTCAAAATTGACTTTGATCAGATCTGCTGGGACCGATCTGAAAAACTCTGTCATATCAAGAGCACCCATTGAGTTGGCCGCATCAATAACAATTTTAAACTTGCTGATTTTCGAAATGTCAATATCCTTCAACTGTTCAATTGCCAAATCTTGCAAAACATGATTTCTCTTTGTCACAATGCCTTCTTTGTTTGATTCAATTAAACTATCTGCAAGAATATAATCCCTAATTTCAAATATTCCGTTATTTTTGCTAAGAGGATAAGCCTTTCCCTTGACCATCTTGAAGCCGTTATATTCTTTCGGATTGTGGGAAGCTGACACTTGAATTCCGCCATCATATCCATAATAACCAACCGCAAAATAGAAAGTTGGCGTACTGACCAACCCGACGTCAATCACATTTAGACCGCTCTTAGTCAATCCTCTGATCACTTCTCTTTTAAGTGCCGGAGAAGATTCACGCATATCAGAGCCAACGACAATGTTTTTGGCCTTTGGATTATCTTGCAAAATGAATGTCGCATATCCTCTTCCTATGTTAAAAGCAGTCTTTTCATCAATTTGACTAGGATAAATTCCTCTGATATCATATGCCTTGAAAATCAATTCATCAATATTTGCCATAAATTAATCTCTTAAATTATTAATTACATCCTCAAGTCTAAATAGATCTTGAATTATATAGTTAGTTAGTCTTGAATTTTCCTCAACATGTCTTCCTTGTCTTCTGATAATTTTCATTGTCACCACGTCAGGATTTTTTTCTTTTACTTCATCGATAATTCTTGCCTTATCTTCGATGAAAACTATATTTCCATTATGCTTCTTGCTAATATTTTCGATATCATCAGCCTTGCTTCTGCTAGTGATGATCACTTCATTAAAATACGGAACGATCCCTGATTTTTCAATTTTGTATTTTTGAAAATCTGTGGTACCGAAAGACAGTAGAAGTAGTTCTTCTTTCTTGAAATTTCTAATAAAATTAAAAAAATCACAGTAAACGAAATTATCGGCCTTCTCTATTATTAAATTTAATTCCTTTTTCACCTTTTCTCTGTCAAAGGCTTTGTTTTCTTCAAAAATATTTATTGCCGTTTCTAGGTCAAAGTCACCAACCCGATCTGTTGTTTTTTGATAAGTTTGAAAAAACTCTTCCTTAGAGAAACCAACTTTTTCAAAAACTCCAGCAAGCTCCTCCAGCATTCCAAAAGTGTTAAAAATCGTGTCATCAAAATCTAAAATTATCTTCATTGGTCGTTTAGTTAGTTTATCTTATTTGTTAGGTCTTGAATTATCTCATTTGTTTGTTTCAAATTTTTTACTACAAAATTAGATATTTTTGATTTTTGATTTACATAAACCCCTCTTGCTCTGTCAATCTTAATAGTCACAATGCCAGGAATCTTTTTCTCGACTTCGTCAATTTCAGATGCTTTGTCATCTACAAAGAAAACTCTATCAGTAGGATATTTATGATATATTTTTTGCAATACTTCAATCTTACGATCTGGTGTGAAATAAATTTTATCAAAAAAATGCGAGACGCCAGAATTATCAATTTTAAGTTTTTGAAAATCGGTAGAAGCAGAAGAAAGAAGAATAAGATTCTTTCTTCTATAATTATCAACAAATTTATAAAAATCAGGATAAATAAACTTCTTTGAACTCTCCAATGAAAGCTTAATTTCATTGATCACTTTTTCTTTATCCGAAGAATCTATTTGATCAAACAAGCCTATAAGCTCTTTTTGGTCAAAGTCTTCTTTTTTATCTTTCGCTTTAATGTAAATCCTCTTAAATTCTTCAGAACGAAATCCGCTTTTTTTTAAATGTCTTATAAATTCTTTAGTTAGCTTATAAGTGTTAAAAATCGTATCATCAAACCCAATTACTATTTTCATATAACTTTCTAATTTATTTAATTATTAATTACATCTTTTTTAACGACTGCTCCTGGTAGAGTTTGAGAGCTTGGATCTATTTTCACCGCAGGATAAAAAGAATTGTTTATTCCTGTTTTGCACTTATCTCCAACGAAGATTCCTAATTTCTTTTTTCCAGAATTTACTAAATTTCCATTTATCATTGATTTGATAGTATTGCCATCATGTCTAAGATTTGCAGTTACTGTTCCCGCTCCAAAATTAACATTATTTCCAATAACAGAATCACCAACATAAGAAAGATGAGCAATGTTTGAATTGTCCCCTATTATCGAATTTTTTATTTCCACAGCCTGTCCGATATGACAATTATCTCCTATGGTTGTAAATTTACGAAGATAACAGTTAGGACCTATTTCACAGTTGTCACCAATCACCACTCCGTCTTCAATGTAACTACCAGATTTGATAATTGTATTTTTTCCAATTGAAACATTTTTACTGATATTAGTATATTTTTCAATAACCGCTTTTTTATCTTTAGTGCTCTTACTATTTTTGATAATATATTCATTTGCTTCAAGCAGGTTCCAGGGATAAGTAATTGGAAGCCAATAATCTTCAACCTGTACAACTTGTATTTCATTTGTTTTTGCCATCAAATTATAAGCATCCGTTAATTCATATTCATTTCTCGATGACAGCGTAATCTCTTCTAGAACATCAAAAATTTTCCTTGAAAAAACAAAACAACCGATATTTACCAAATCGGAAATAAACTCTGTTGGTTTTTCGACAACTTCGCTAAAAATACCATCTTTTGTTTTCAAAACTCCAAAATTTTCAGGATTTTTTACCTTTTTCGCTAAGATAGCATTGTCATATATTAATAAATTTTTTACATCCTTTCTGCTATATAGGTCATCTCCAAACATTAAGATAAACCTGTTTTTAACATTTTTTTGAACAAGTTTCAAAGCATCGGCATTTCCGAGAGCTTCATCTTGAATTACATATTTAATTTTCATTTTTCCAAAACTGTCCCCTAAAAATTTTTTAATCATTTCAGATCTATAACCGACTACAATAATCACCTCATCGACAAAATCTGAGAGCTGCTGGAGATTATGTTCGATTATTGTTACATTTGCCACTCTCAAAAGAGGTTTTGGACGAGTCAAAGTCAGAGGATAGGTTCTGGTGGATTTACCAGCCGCTAAAATTACAGCTTGCATATATTATTTTTGATTATTTTTTAAATGTATATCTTGAGTTGGAAAAGGAATTTCGATCCCCTTCTCATTAAACTGACGATAAACCTCTTCGTTTATCTTCGTCTTAACGATAAATTTTTTCATAGGACTTTCAACCCAAGTTATGACTAAAAAATCCAAGGAATAACTTCCCAGCTCAGAAAAATAAACTGCAGGTGCTGGATCTTGGGCAACCTCTTCAATTCCGTTTGCAATATCCAAAAGCAATTTTTTCACTTTTTCCACATCAGACCCATAAGCAACAGAAATAGTAACTTTGCTTTTCATTTTTGATTCTGGCTGATTGTAATTTATAATTTTTGAACTGGCAATAATATTGTTTGGAATCACGATCACGGTTTCATCAAAAGTCTTGATTCTTGTTGACCTAATTCCAATTTCCAAAACATCTCCAATCTCAGAACTTTCAAGTTGAATACGGTCTCCGACCTTAAAAGGTTTGTCAAAATAAATTGAAATTCCTCCAAATAAATGAGAAATCGTATCTTGAGCTGCAAAAGCAACGACAAATCCCATAATACCAGCCGAAGCAAGAAGCGGAGTAATGTCTATGTTCCAGACCTTCAACAGAATCATTATTCCCGCAAAATAAATTATAATTCGACTTAATTTTTTGAAAAGAGGCATAAGTTCATCATCTAGGGTAGATTTTGTTCGAGCTGCAAATTGAAATCCTAGTTTATTGATAATGACACTTACAATATTTGAAATTGCATATACCCAAATCATAATTGCAATTGATTTTATAATTTTTGAAAAATCGTCAGAAAAGCCACTAAATATTCTAATGTAAGAAAAAGATTGATAAGCGCCAAGCAGAACAACCGAATAAAATATTGGCATATTTAATATTTTGATTATCTCGTCATCAAAATCATTTTTTGTTTTGGCAGTTAAGATGAAAAAAACTTTATTGAATATAAAATTTATAATTTGAGCAACCACAAAAGAAGCTACCAGGATCAAAACTGCTACTATATAAGAAGCGATACTGATGCCAGTGTAAGTCCCAAGTGTTTGATTGAATTGCTGAAAATAATCTATCATATTTTTGTATTAATAATAAATCCTACTATATTGCAAGCTTAACACAAAAAACAGACAAAAACAACCCTCTTGCTTGACTTATAGGATAAATTTGATATATTTAATTGTATATATTAGATAGAGGAGATGATAAAATTAAACGCAAACATCGTATAATTGTTTTTTTTGTTGTCTTTCTTTTATTGACCGCCTTTTCGGCGAGCTGTCAAGAAGAAACAAACGAAGATGCAAATGAAACAATTCTGAAACATCCAATCGAAAATGAAGAAAAGAAAACAAGTCCTTATAAAGATGAAGCACTTCTTGCGATAATAGCACTGATTGCAATAGCATTTTTTGTGACGAGGCAACAGGAATGATAACATATGTCATTTCTGTCTTTTTTTGCTCAATTGACTAAAATAGGACTTTACGATAGATTGATTATATAAACAATAACAAAAAAATATGGGATTTTCAGTCGGAATTGTTGGGCTTCCAAATGTTGGCAAATCAACGCTTTTCAAAACAATAACCAAAAAAGAAATTGACATATCAAACTATCCATTTTGCACAATCGACCCTAATGTCGGTATCGTTAAAGTTCCCGATCAAAGACTTTCTAGGTTGGCAGAATTTTCGCAAACTGAAAAAATCATCCCGACTGCCATTGAATTCGTGGACATTGCAGGACTTGTCAAAGACGCCCACAAAGGAGAGGGTTTGGGGAATAAATTTCTGGCAAATATTCGCGAAGTGGACATGATCGTACACATTGTACGCGGATTTGAGAATGGCAACATTATCCATGTTGACGGAAAAATTGACCCGAATGACGACATTGAAACAATTAATCTTGAGCTGATTTTAGCTGACTTAGAAACAATCAACAAAGGACAGGCTAAAATTCAAAGAGATGTGAGAGCAGGAAAAAAAGAGGCTTTGGAACTACAAACTGTTTTGGAAAAATATAAACTGGCTCTTGAAAATGAAAAATTCGCTAACAGTGTCGAATTAAACGAAAATGAAAAAAAGAGCATCAAAGGGTTGCAATTGCTGACAGATAAGCCTATTCTTTATGTCGTTAATATAAACGAGGACCAAAAAATTGACAAGAATGCAATTTTGCCAGAAATCAAAAATAAATTATTTATTCCAATCAAGTTCGAGCTTGACCTGATGGACCTCACCCCTGAAGAAGTTCAAGAATTCAAAGACGAAACAGATCTAGATGAAAATGTTTCCAGCCTTGATGATCTTGTGAAAAAATGCTACGAACTACTTGGACTAATCACTTTCATTACCACTGGAAAAATTGAAACTAGAGCCTGGACTATCAAAAAAAATTCAACTGCCCCGCAAGCAGGTAGCGCGATTCACTCCGATTTTGAAGAAAAGTTTATTCGCGCCACTGTTATCAATTGGCAGGCCTTGCTTGATTCTGGCTCAATGCCAAATGCAACCGAAAAAGGATTGATTCACACTGAAGGAAAAGAATATATTGTCCAAGACGGAGATGTAATTGAGTTTAAAATATAAATTGTTGAATTACTATATTGTTAAATTGTTGTCATCTTGAACCTGTTTGAGAATCTACTTTCCATCAAATAATGTCTTGTGAAATAAATTTTAAGCAAAGCCTAGCCTTAAAAAGATTCTGAATCAAGTTCAGA
>JAGLLA010000049.1 GCA_023140775.1 Candidatus Parcubacteria bacterium | reverse complement strand
GGTGGGCAACTTACAAAATCAAGGAAGATAATATAGATGTAGTTGCAGAGCAAATCCGAAAAATATCTAATTGTCATGAAAATGAGTGCTCTGAGTTAGAATATTACCATTGGATATTTGCAAAAAATAACACATCTGTTGTTGTAAAACAATATAAAACGGGCAATTTAACGGTCCAAGGTAAGCATTCAGATTTATTTGATGAAATATGCACAACAATCGAACGTAGCTCATCTTCGAATGATAATGAAATAGCAAGTAGGTTTATTGCTCAAACTGAATATGAAAACGAAAAAATTAGAAAAAATGCGTCAAGAGAATCATTAAAAGCGCAACTTGAGGTTAAAAAATTATTA
Source organism: Candidatus Parcubacteria bacterium (assembly GCA_023140775.1). Classification (GTDB taxonomy): domain Bacteria; phylum Patescibacteriota; class Minisyncoccia; order JAHIHE01; family JAGLIN01; genus JAGLLA01. The sequence goes on along the minus strand of JAGLLA010000049.1, from coordinate 2,576 downwards.
AAAGAGAGTTACGATTTTCTAAGTGATGTAGATAAAAATTATTTTAGCTCATCTCAACAATTGTTGAACTTGATAAAGGATACTGGGAGTGTATTGCCAGAATATTCTACTCCAATAATGGCTGCAGGAAAAGGTTTTGAAGGTTTTGCCATAAAATTATTTATTTCACTGGGAGAACTTGATCCAGATAAAATCAAAAAAAATCCCAAATCGATTCAATTTAATTGGAAAATTTTGGAAAATCATCTTCCGAATAAACAACGAGATAAATACATAATTCCAAAGCTTCTGGCAGAATATAATATATGCAGAAATTTCATTGTACATTCAGATCCATATCGAGAAAATGAATTGCAAAACTTAAATGACGCTAGACGAATGCTTGAAACTATATGCGAAACCATAAAGAAAGCATATAAAATATTTCGTCCAAAAATCAAGCAAAATCAAACACCGATTGAAAGTAACAGCACAACCCCGATTCTAAAAAAACAAAAAAATGAATGTACAGTTATAGAATCAAAGAATCCTATAATTGGTACTGACGAATCTGGAAAAGGAGATTATTTTGGCCCTTTAGTTTGTGCGGGTGTTTATGTAGATGAATCAACTGCGAAGGTTTTGGTTGCATGTGGTGTCAAAGACAGCAAGAACCTTAGCGATAAGAGAAATAGAGAGATTGCTCAAAAAATTGCCGAGACATGTAAAGGTCACTACGCTATTGTTGAGATATCTCCTGAAAAATATAATGAGCTATACAACCAGTTCAGAAAAGAATCTAAAAATTTAAACACGTTGCTTGCTTGGGGGCATGCTAGAGCAATAGAAGACGTTCTATCCAAGGTAGATTGTGAAATTGCAATTGCAGACCAATTTGCCGATGAAAGATTCATTATTGGTAAACTTCAAGAGAGGGGCAAGAAGATAAAATTGATACAAATGCATAAAGCTGAACAAAACATAGCTGTAGCTGCAGCATCGATTCTAGCAAGAGCAAGATTTTTAGATAAGCTTTCTAAACTATCAAATGAATATGGATTTAATCTTCCTAAAGGTGCATCGCCAAAAGTTATAATGTGTGCGAAAAAATTTGTTAAAACACATGGAAAGGAATCATTACAGAAAGTAGCAAAAATGCATTTCAAAACAACTAATGAAGTATTCAAAGAATAGAGTAACTGTGGTATAATGACTAACTTAATAGAAGAACAACAAAAAGCCAACGAACTTCGAAAAAACGGGAATTTCGAAGAAGCTCTTCCAATCTATAAAGATTTGTGGAACAAAAGGGGAAATCAATATGATGGCGCTGGACTTCTTCATTGCCTCAGAAAACTCGAATTATTTGATGAAGCGATTGTTCTAGCTGATGAGCTTATTGTTAAATATCCTGATTTTCAATGGTGCCAGTTAGAAGTCATATGGACTTACATTAATGGCATGCTCAATAAACTTGAGGATGATGCGCCTTTAGAAATTGTTGTTCCGATAGCTCAAAAAATAATGGCACTAAATCCTAAGGACTTAGCTGCAAAATTAACAGTTTTCAAAGTATTAAAATCTGCTAAAAAATCAGTTGATTGGAAAACCATCAACGAATGGGTAATTAAGCTCAATCCACAATCTCTTAATACCGAACCAATGACAGATAGATTAGGCAGAGAAGGTTGGAGCGATCAAACTCTCTGGTATAACTATCGCATAAAAGGTCTTGTTGAAAACGGAGAGCAAAATGAAGCAATAACTTTGGTCGATGAAATTTCAGGACTTTATCCAAAGCAAGAAAAGTTTTTTTTAAGACTTAAGGCTTTAGCATACTATCAACTTGGCAATCTGCTTGAGTCAGAAAATGTTTATCAAAATCTATGTAGCAGCCATAATTGTGATTGGTGGTTGTTTCATGAATATGCAAAAGTAGTAAGAGATTTAGGAAAGAGTGAAGTCGCTTTAAAACTAATGTATCAAGCTGCCAGTCGTAATTCGAAGCTTGAGCTAATGGTATCATTGTTTGAAGATATTGGAGTGCTCTGTAAGGAGATGGGAAAGAACGAAGAAGCAAGGATTCATCTAATTCTATGCAACAATGTTAGGCATGAACAAAATTGGTCTATAAATGAATCTGTATTGAGTAATATTAATGAGTTGAATGGCATTATTGGTAATAGTGACGAACCAAATTCCTTAAAAGAAGCATTGAATATCTGCCGAAGTTATTGGAAAATATTGGTTGATGATGAGAGAACCCCTAAAGGAAGATTAAAAGATAAACGAAAAATCAGAAAGGATATTTTAGGAAAAATAAGCTTCGGAAGGTCTGACCAACCATTCTGCTTTATTACTGTAGAAGGAGAAGAGTCTATTTTCTGCTATAAATCTGATTTACCACATGATGTAGGAAATGGGGACGAAATTCTTTTTGATGCAATTCCTTCTTTTGACAAAAAAAAGAACAAGCAATCATGGAAAGCCTCTAATATACAAAATATATGACAGAAATGGTCATGATGATAGCGCATTACATATGTTTTGTATTGCATTAATAAGATGGACTTCAAGCAGAATATTTATACTCAATG
>JAGLLA010000048.1 GCA_023140775.1 Candidatus Parcubacteria bacterium | reverse complement strand
TGCAATCTTGGAATTGGGGAGAGTTTAATCAGGAAACTGGTGAGAAGATCTGGCGAATGGGAGTTTTTGATGAAGGGATATTAAAATCTGTCTTTTTAATCATCAAAATCAAGGCAAGAAGGGGGTCTTTTTTGTTCGTTCCTCAAGGTCCAATCTTGAATCACAAATCAATAGATGATGAACAAAAAATATTCAATGAAATCTTTCAGTTTCTCAAGACTTTAGGTAAAAAGGAAAAAGTTGGTTTTATCAGAATTAGTCCGATATTAGAAAAAACTCAAGAAAATCTCAAAATATTTCAAAATTTTGGATTTAAAGATGCTCCAATTCATATGATGCATCCTGAACTAACCTGGCTTTTGGATATCACAAAGAACGAAGATGATTTGATGAAAGGGATGAGAAAAACACATCGAAATTTAACTAGAAGAGCTACAAAAGACGGAGTTGAGATTGTTAAAAGTAATGACGAAAAATATCTAAAAGCTTTTTATGACATTCACTCGGAAACCGTTAAAAGACATAAATTTATTCCCTTTTCTTATGATTATATAAAAAAAGAAGTAGAGATCTTTGGGCGTGATAATCAAATCGAAATATTTTCAGCAATATATGATGGAAAAATAATTTCATCAGCAATCGTTGTTTTTTACGGAAAACAAGCGTTCTACCATCATGGAGCATCGTCTTCTGAATATATGAAAATACCATCGTCTTATTTGAGTTTATGGGAGGCAATTAAAGAGGCAAAGGCGAGAGGAAAAGAAATGTTTAATTTCTATGGAATTGTCGAAAACAGACCAAAGCATCCCTGGAGCGGACTTTCAAAATTTAAAAAAGGATTTGGAGGGTTTCAGAAAGAGATATTGCATTGCCAGGATTTGCCGTTAAGTCAAAAATACCTATTAACTTATTTCGTGGAAACTATGCGAAAGATTAAAAGAGGATATTAGCTTCGATCTTGAACAGTTTATTTTGACGAGTTTTGATACAAAGGAGCTCTTATAAAGCAAGAAGAGATTTAAGATCCAATTTATAATTTTTGAGATCTATTTACTTTTTAAATCTATATTGCCGATAACAGTTAATGTTGACAAAGTAATCGATATAATAGAAGAAAGATCCTGAAACAAGTCTGTTTCGAATTCAGTTCCATGTTCGATAATGACAGTTACACTAAGCATAACGCGTATATATTTTTAATTTAATTTATAAAAATGTGGACTATTCGAAAACAAAAAAAATTTCAGCGACAGAAATACGATTTTAGAAGGAAAAAAAGTAAAATGGCTGCGAACTATAGAAAGATTATAGTTGTTTTTGTGTTGGCAGTGTTTTTCAATGTCTTTTTCTTTTCTGATATTTTTCGAATTGAAAATATTCAAATTAGCGGAAATCAAGGTGCTGAAAAAAATGATATAAAAAATATTATTAGTAGTGATTTATCAGGGTATTACGCGGGAATAATCGCAGAAGATAATATATTTTTAGTAAATAAAAAAGAGATTAAAGAAAAATTATTCGTTGAATTTTCTGAAATCGAAGAATTGAAAATTAAGAAAGTGTTTCCAAAAACTTTGAAAATTGAAATTGTGGAAAAAATACCTTTTGTCTTTTGGTGTAGATTGGATGAGTGTTATTATCTGGATAATGATGGCATCGCATTTGCAACAGAAGAGACAGGATATAAAAATCTTAATAATAAAAAATTTATAAAAATTATTGAAGAACTCGAAATCAAAGAAGAAGCCCTAGGGCGTAGCAGAACAATTGGAGAAGAATATTACGAAAATGAGTCTAAAAAAAATGAAATTGAAAATTTACATCGAGAAGATCAAAAGATAGAGCAAGAAGAAAAAATGATTCTTGAAAAAATAAATATCAATGATCAAGTTTCTGACCAGGATTTTGTAAATTTTGTCTTAGAAGTTGATAGCGAAATGCGACAAATTAATAGTCTCAAAATTAAATATTATAAAACGAAAGGTACAAAAACCAGACAGCTGATCGCTTATACTGACAAGAATGTAAGAATCTACTTTAATGCGATAAGTTCTGCAAAATTACAGGTTGAATATTTAAAAGAGTTTTTGTCTAAAGCGATTAGTAAAAATGAGATAAATACGATGAAATATATCTACCTGGAATCTGGAAATAAGATTTTTTATAAATAATCTCGGTGTTGTGATAAAGTTCAAAAATTGATATAATTGAATAAAGTTATTACAATTTATTTTTAATTTGATATTAAAAGTATGGATGATCAAAATATAGACAATTCAGATGAACCAAACGATCAAGACGGCGATGTAACATCAAAAGAAGATAAAATATTTCAAGAAGAAATGGATGAGTTGGAAAAGGTCAGAAAAGAGCATCAAGAAAAAAAGAAAGAACAACTTGAGAGAATCAGAAAAGATAGGGAGAAAAATAAGAGAAAGATAGGAAAAGAGCGAGAGCCAGAAGATCCAAGAATTGTTGCTGGTCAGGTTGTTCCAGTTGAGAAAAAAACATACAAGCATGAAGTAAAATTATTCAGACACAAAAGACTGAATGATTTTAGCGGAAAAGGATTAACTAAAATAAACAAAACGCTCAAAGGGGTTCACGGAGTATCTGTGCAGAAGAAAGTTGAATTTATCAAGGCTCTTAAGGCTTACAACCCTTCTAAGTCGGTTTTGAAAAAGGATGATTTCGTTGATTTTGCCAGAAGGTTCAAGTCAAAAAGGTTTACAGGAAAAGCATTTAAAAAATTGGCACGAGAGGGAATTGACATCAAGGCTATGAGAAAAAAATTTGGAAAGAGAGATATTGATAAGCTGAGAAGAGGAATCACGGGCGAAGAAGATCCTAATAGATATAGATCAAGCAGTTCTGATACAAAAAAAACAGTTACTCCGCCGGCAAATTTGAGTTTACGTCGATAATTTGGTATATTTGTTAAATAATTTATAAATTAACACAATGTTATTATTCTGGGTGTTGCTATTTGTCTTAAGTATAGCAGTTTTAATTAAATCAGCAGATTGGTTCACTGAAAGCAGTGAAGAGATCGGTTTAACTTTGAAGATCTCACCTTTTGTTATCGGAATTGCCATTGTTAGTGTCGGCACATCTCTGCCTGAGCTTGCCACATCAGTTATCGCCTCACTTCAAGGACAAACTGAAATTGCCACAGCCAATGCGGTTGGTTCAAATATTGCGAATATTCTACTGGTAGTGGGTCTGGCGTCTGTGGTTGCAGGAAAATTAAAGGTCAAAAGAAGTTTGATTAATCTAGACCTGCCACTTCTCGCTACAGTCACTACTATTTTAGTTTTTATATTAATTGATA
>JAGLLA010000047.1 GCA_023140775.1 Candidatus Parcubacteria bacterium | reverse complement strand
ATCAACAAAATGGGAAATGAAAATATGTTTGATTTCTACGGAAATAAAGAAGAGAATGAAGAAGAAAAGGAAGATGTCACAATCTCGGACACTGAAAATGAAATCAACAAAACTGAATAAAACATAGGTCATTCACTAATATTACTGCATTTGTATACGATAATATATTCAAGCCGATCTACATAAATATTATGGGATAGTAGTTATATTTAAAGTTAGTATTATCTGATGCTGGTTTTATCTGATGTGAGTAAATATAACCCAATCAATAGCTTACGAAAGTCTTGTCACTCCTTTCTCACGGCCGTTAGAAAGGAGTGACAAATGAGATGCAAATTAATATCCGATAGATAATTAGATATTATTACAAAATTCAATAAAAATATTATGAAATTACCAATTTCTGACAAATTTTTATTAAATGTGTATAGCTATACTGAAAAGTTAGACCAGACTTTTGACATTTTTGCTTTGAAAACCGTGAAAGAGATTTATTGTCCATCCCTTTATGATTTAAAAAAACAATATGAAAGACAAAAAAACAAGCAAAGGTTCAGTCAATTAATCTATCGCCTGAAAAAGAATGGTTATATTAATATTAAAAATCTAAAAAATAACCAAGGAATTGCGCTTACTAAAAAAGGAGCTGAAAGAGTCTTAAAAGTAAAGCTTAAAGCAAGTGGTAAGAAAAAAAGATCCGACGGAAAATGGCAAATGATTATATTCGACATTCCTGAAAATAAAAGATATTTAAGGGATTTGCTGAGAGAACAACTGCGATTACTAGAATATAAAATGCTTCAGCAAAGCATTTGGATTTGCCCTTATGACATTCAAAGAGAAACCGAATTTTTATTAAGAACACACTCTATTGATCCATATGTAAAATTGTTTTTAATTGAGGAAATTGAACTATAACCTCTTTTGTCACGGCCGCGAGAAAAGAGGGATGAGGCAAATTAATATAAATGAAAAATAATAGAAAATAATGGAAAAATATAATCACAAAAAACTGGAAAAGAAATGGCAAAAAACATGGGATAAAAGCGGAATATATCAAGCCCAAGATTCATCCGAAAAACCAAAATACTATTGTTTGATCGAATTCCCCTATCCATCTGGAGCTGGACTGCATGTCGGACATCTCAGAAGCCACATCGCCATCGATATTATTGCACGCAAAAAAAGAATGAACGGTTTTAATGTGATGTATCCAATCGGTTGGGATGCTTTTGGTTTGCCTACGGAAAATTTTGCAATCAAAACCAAAACACACCCCAAAACTGTCACCAAAAATAATATCAAGAATTTCACTCGTCAAATCAAGAGCTATGGTCCAAGTTTTGATTGGTCGCGCGAGATCAATACCACGGATCCCGAATATTACAAGTGGACACAGTGGATATTTTTGAAACTGTTCAATAGTTTTTATGATGAGAAATCAGATAAAGCAAGACCGATCGAAGAACTTGAACTGCCAAAAAATTTAAGCGAAACTGAAAAAAGAGAATATATAGACGACCATCGCATTGCCTATGAAAAAGAAATGGCTATTAACTGGTGTCCCAGTTGCAAAATTGGCCTTGCCAATGAAGAAGTTGTCAACGGAAATTGTGAGAGATGCGGAACACTCGCTGAAAGAAAAGTAATGAGACAATGGATGCTCCGAATTACAAATTATGCAGATCGCTTAATCAAAGATTTAGACAATGTCGATTATTTAGAAAAAATCAAAACCCAACAAATCAACTGGATTGGAAAATCAGAAGGCGCGGCAGTAAAATTTTCTGTCATTCCGAGGAGGCACGACGAAGAATCCCGAACGAATACACAAAATGATTTTAATAACGGGATTAACACACCCTCTACCCCCTCTCAAGAAGGGAATTCGTCGTCGCAGGATCCTCGCAATGACAATAATATTATTGAAGTTTTTACAACGAGACCGGACACTCTTTTTGGTTGTACTTATCTGGTTCTTTCGCCTGAACATCCTTTAATCGAAAAGTATAAGAATAAAATTGAAAATTTTTCTGAAATTGAAAAATATCAAAAAGAAGCGCGCAATAAATCAGATCTGGAGAGAACTGATCTTGCTAAAGAAAAGTCAGGTGTTGAACTGAAAGGAATCAAGGCAATCAATCCCGTGAATCAAGAAGAAATTCCGATTTGGATCGCGGATTATGTCTTGGCTTCATATGGAACTGGCGCGATCATGGCAGTTCCTGCGCACGATGAAAGAGATTTTGAATTTGCACAAAAATTTGGAATCAAGATCAGAGAAGTAGTTACTCTATTATTCAAAGCTTTTACAGGAGAAGATGTTCTCAGGCCAGACAAGAAAACAGTTCACCGAAAAATCGTAGTTTCTTTTTTAAAGCATTGGAAGG
>JAGLLA010000046.1 GCA_023140775.1 Candidatus Parcubacteria bacterium | reverse complement strand
CAACTTTCTTTTTTATTACTTTCTTGACAGTTTTTTTAGTAGCTGGTTTTTTCTTTGAAACTTTTCTCTTTGCAGGTTTTTTAGCAGTTACCATTTAAATACACCTCCTTTCTTTTTAAAGATATTTAATTAGTTTTGCCTTAAAAAATAATGCGTTAATGTTTTTTATAAAATGTGTTTATTTTTCTTAGGCTATTAAAATTTTTTTTATTTATAATTTAATTATATAGTAAAAAAAAATATTTACAATAGCTTGTCAACCATTTATGTATAAAAAAATAAATTTATTTTACAAATGTTCTTACATAAGAACATTTAATTTAAGTATTTTAAAAATAATTTTAACTGTTGAAGTAGTTTAAATAAATTTATATTATATCTTCTTGAGAAATAATAAAATTTCCATGATTAGATTATTTTTTTAATCTTTGTTTGAAAGAGCTAACACACATACACTAATTTCAGGTAAAAATATGATAAAATAATAAATAAACACATTTTTTGCCTTTAACTTGCTTTTTTTTGTGCTTATGTTAATATTTACATATTAAGATCTTTAACAATCTAATCGAAAGAAAGGGGGTGGAATAAACAAATGGAAACTGAAATCGAAATAACTGGAGTTAATACAAAAGGATGGTTTGAAAAAATAAAAGACTGGAGTTATGAAAATTGGCAGACAATATTAGTTGTATTAATTGTACTTATAATTGGAATGAGCGCATATAACTACAACCAAGAAGGTAGTGACGATACTAATGCAAATTCTATTGCAGTAAATGATTTAACAGAAAATGAAGCCGACGAGAATAAGGAATCTTTTGTAGAAAATCTAGATCAAGAAATCGCTATTCAAGAAGATAAAATAGCCGAAAGCGATGAAAAAAGTGTCACAACGCAAGAAGAAGACGTCATTGTCGAGAAAGATGAGACAGTAGAAATTATTTCAAGCAATGATAGTACTGGAGTCAAATACACAATAACTGCAGTTTCAGGAGAAGGAATCACGCATCTAGCAAGACGTGCTCTAGAACAATATATACAAGATTCCGGAGATGGGGAAGATTTAGCAAGAGAGCATAAGATTTATATTGAAGACTATTTGCAGAATAGAGTTGGTGATGAGGCAATTAAAAAAGGTCACCAAGAGTCATTCTCCGAAAACCAAATTCAAGAGGCAATTACAAACGCAAGAAACCTATCAGCAGAATCAATGGAAAATCTAAAAAAATATATCAAAAATTAAAATCAAATCTACGTTAAAATAAATAAATTACAAAACGCATTTAAATCCATGAAAAAAATAAAACGCGTTAATTACCCTATTTTAAAAAAAGTGATTGAATTATACTCAATCACTTTTTTTGTTTATTAATTGCAAATTTCCTTCTCTAGCCCTTCCTGATTATAGATCCCTATTCACACTATTACCAGCTACATATCCAGTACTCCAGCAGATCTGCAGATTATAGCCTCCAGTCGGACCGTCAAGGTCGAGTATCTCTCCTGCAACATATAAATTGTCAATTAATTTTGATTTCATCGTCTTTGGATTAATTTCACTCAATTTTACTCCGCCAGCCGTAATAATTGCCTTGTTGTATCCAGATAGTGCTTTTAGTTCTAGAGGAAATTCTTTCATTATAATTAATAATTTCATTCTTTCCTCACGTGTGATCAAGTTCACTTTCTTTTCGGGGTCAATGTTTGATAATTTAATGACAACAGGAATGAGTTTTTTGGGTAATAATTTCTCGAGACTATTTTTGAACATTTTATTGTTCCCTTGCATAAAGTCTCTTTGAATTCTCTTATCAAGCTTTGAATGATCTAGTGCTGGCTTAAAGTCAACTTTAATTTTTATATTATCGAAAGATTCACTCGCTAATTTTCGGCTTAAGTCAAGAATAATTGGACCACTCATTCCGTCAGATGTAAAAATGGCTTCTCCAAATCTTGAATCGATTTTTTTCTCATCTTTATATACACTTATCTCGACATTCTTCAAGCTGAGTCCTTCAAGATCCTTGACAAATATATCCCTAACAATGATCGAGACAAGTGAGGGAAATAAGCTTACTATGTTGTGACCCATCTTAGCAAGCCAGGCGTATCCATCCCCAGTTGAACCTGTTGTGGGACATGATTTACCACCCGTACACAAGATAAAGTTCTTACCCTCAATTTCCTCTCCTGTCGCAAGTTTTACTTTTTTGATCTTACGATCCTTAATGATAAATTCGGTGACTTGCGTATTTTTTCTAATTTCAATATCAGAATTTTTCATATATCCAACCAACACACTAAGAATATCTTGTGCCTTATCGCTTACGGGAAACACTCTTTTACCTCTCTCAGTCTTTGTTTTTACACCTTGATCATTAAAAAAATTAATTGTATCCTCAATTCCAAAAACAAAAAGAGATGAAAAAATAAATTTTCCATTTTTTCCAAATTCAGAAACAAATTCTCTCGGGTCATCAACTTTATTAGTAAGATTACATCTCCCCTTACCTGTAATTAAAAGCTTTACTCCAAGTTTCTGATTTTTTTCAATCAAAAGAACTCGCGATCCGAGCTCTCCCGATCTCCCTGCTGCCATCATCCCTGCGGGACCTCCGCCTATTACTATAGTATCGTACTTCATAAATATTTACATTATCTCAAAATAAAAACCCTGAAACAGGGTTTTTATTTTTTTTAAACCAGATAAGATTTATACACGTGACACTTGAGTCGCGTTCAAACCTTTTGGAGATTCAGTTACTTCAAAAGTAACATCATCACCTTCTCTAAGTTCATCGAAAGTAACACCAACAAGCTCATTTGAGTGAAAAAATAAATCTTTTCCACCTTCTTCTTGTGTGATGAAACCAAATCCCTTATCTGTAAGTTTTTTGATTTTACCGTTCATGATTGAAAATAAAATGCGAATTAAATTGCAAGACAACATGCTTTGCAGAATTCGACTTATGTTCTACTTTATAACGCACAGCTTAC
>JAGLLA010000045.1 GCA_023140775.1 Candidatus Parcubacteria bacterium | reverse complement strand
ATAGTTAAAGTTAGCATAAAATCAAGCAGTGGTCAAATCAAACCTCTGTAATTTCATCTTTATTATCTTTTTCAATTTCCTTGATAATTTTTGGAATTTTCTGAAAATCTTTTTGCAACTCTTCAAGCAATGATCTTTTATATAAAGTCGCTGCTGGATGATAAACAGGATAATATATCCTGCCATTATATCTTTTCGGCTTTCCGTGATCGACTGAAATCTTTTGCCCAGGAAGAAATCTATCCATTGAATGCCTGCCCAAAAGTACAATTAGTTTCGGTTTGATGATTTCAATTTGTTGATTAAGCCAATCTTTACACATCACAACTTCCTCTGGTTTCGGATCTCGATTTTCAGGAGGTCGACATTTGACAACATTCGCGATATAAACATCGTCTCTTTTTAATTTTATTGACTCAATCATTTCATCAAGAATTTTCCCTGCGCTACCAATAAAAGGAAGCCCCGCTTCATCTTCCTTTCTGCCTGGTGCTTCACCGACAAACATAATCTCCGCCTGATCACTACCCGAACCACAAACAACATTGATGCGAGTCTTACAAAGCTCACACTTTTTACATTGAGATATTTTTTCGTTAAGTTTTTTGAGAGACATTTTTAAGTGTTGTTAAAATATTAAAATAATTTTTACCACCTCACTCCAATATCCAATTCAGCTTCTGCTTTTCCAATCAATCCTGAATCTTTTTTAAGAAAATAATTACCCTCAATTGAATTGGCAAACTGCGGGTCTTCGGAAAGATTGTTGTCTTGCATTGCGCACTGTCCATAGCAGACAAAATTGTTTCTATTATTCCAAATATTATTATAGCTAATTTGGATATCTTTGCTTTTGCTGTCGACGTTAATTCCGGCACAAAGTTCACAAATGCCGTTATCTGAAATAATATTATTATTGATGTCAGCAGACGAATTTATTGTATAAATACCATATGTTGCTCCGAGATAAGTCTTGTAATGGTTGTTATAGCTGATCGTGTTGTGATTGATTAAGGCCGATGAGTTATATAGATCAATGCCAATTTTATTGTCCGTAATAAGATTGTCGAGTATATTTGGCTTTGCGAGGAATATGGGTGAAGCTATTTTTTCTGGCTCTGAAATGTTAGGATTTTTCTCTTCTGGCTTATTATCTTCTATTTCCTCTTTTTGAAAATTATAAACCTGAATTCCTTTACTGGAAAATCTTATGGCATTTTTTTGAATAACAGGAGCGGAGTCTCCTTTGATGTATATATTAAAATCATTGTCGGTCATAATATTGTCGTGAATCTGAGGAGAGGAATCTTCAATCAAGATGCCACTTAAGTTTTTGCCAGAATTTTTGATGATAAAACCAGACAGTGAGGTTTTGTTGGAAATGCCTTTTTTAAATGTGACGACATTGCCAATTTCATTGCCGTTTAAGATCACATCAAAACTTTCTTTCTCAGTTAAAAGACTTTCTTTAGATTGTTTAATTTCTTCAGCGCAGTCTTCAAGTTCTAAGCTTTCTGAAGAAGAATCTATAATATCTTTTTCAGTGATCTCTACTGACTCTGGTCTGTCTTTGGAGCACGAGGGAATCAGAGATGATAAAGGAATTAAATCGACTTTGCCAGTTCCACGCAAACTCACTCCTTCTTTCATAATTATATTTTCGTGATATTCTCCTGGAGCAACTTCAATGATGTCTCCCTTCTTGGCATTTTCGATGGCTGTTTGAATTGAGGTATAGTCTTCGGGAACTTTGATTACAACTGGTTGATTTTGTCCCTCAATAGCAATTTTCAAAAGAAACAGAGTTTCACTTTTTTTGAGACCCCAAAAAATGTTTCCAATTTTAACTAATTTATCTACATATATTTCAATTTGTAATTCTTTTTCTGCTTTTCTCTTTTCTCTTCTAGTCTTGATTTGAAATGATTTATCTTCTATTTCACTTGCTTGAGAATTCTTTGTAATGTTATTTTCCGATATTTTCTCTTTAGTAATATTTTCAAGTTTAATCGTGTTAGTATTTGTGGATTGATTTTCATTTTTAATATCTTCAAAATTATTACTTGAACTTTGCCACGAAAAAACAATACTAGTAAAAGATAGTATAAAAAAAATTAATACAAAAAACATTTGCTTCTTCATTTTCTAATTGTCTAGTATAAAAATTGTTATGAGCATCTTATATCTTTTTTCTTATATTTTTTAAGATCTCCAAATCTTCATTTGCCTTATTGTTTGGTGTTTCAAGGATAAAATCCATTTCTTTTAATCTCTCGTCTTTCAAAATTGCTTCAATTCCAATGATCCCTATTTTTCCATCTCCGATGTTGGCGTGTCTATCTTTGTGCGAGTTAAGTTCGGTCAGAGAATCATTAAGGTGAACAAGGTTTAATCGATCAAGTCCAATCATTTCATCAAAAGCGTCAAATGCTTTTTGTACAGCAGTTTTGTTTCTGAGATCATATCCAGACGCAAAAGCATGAGCTGTGTCCAAGCATACCCCCAGTTTATTTTTTTTGATATCCTTTTCGGTTTCTTTGATAAAATATGCAATTTCTTCAAAAGTATCTCCCATAATTTCTCCTGCTCCAGCCGTGATTTCCAGAAGAAGTTTAGCCTTAAATATTATTTCATCTCCGCTGCTCAAAAATATCTTTTTTAGACCCTCAATTAATTTCCTTTTTGCTTCTTTTTCTCCTAAGTCTTTGGCAGAACCAAGATGCGTCACAACTGCTTTTGCCCCCAGCATATCAGCTTTTGTGAGCTCTTCTTTGATAGCTGAAATTGAGTTATGATAAATCCTTCTATTTGCAGAGGCAAGATTTATATAATAGGGAGTATGAATGTAATAGTTTTTGAGATTATATTTTTTTACTTCATTTTTGAAGTTTTCAGTAATTTCTCTTGTAATTTCTTTTGATGTTCCACCATGTGGAGATTTTGAAAAAATTTGAAAACACTCACAGCCAATTTTGTGAGCTCTTTGTGGAGCTTTCTCAATACTTTCGCTAATTGAAATATGAGCGCCAAAATTCATAATTAGCATTTATGATTTATTTTTTTATATTTCTTTACAAGCTGATGGACTCTTTTTCTGATAGTTATTTCGTCTTTTTCTTCATCTGCAATTTTCATAAGATCTTTGAAGAAAGCATCTGTTTTGGGATAATTGCCATTATGATTTGCGATATAATTTTGATGACTGTCCTTATAGGTACATACTCTTTTTAAGGGAATGGATGTTGGTTTTTCATTATAGTATAAGCACAATTTATATGCCCAAAATTCAAAAAGATACGGATCAAGTAGGCCTTTGCTAAAAAATAAAAATTCGTTTGTCATTAAATTCCAAAATCTGAAATACCAAGTTAATACTTTTTTTACTGTATTGCAGTCTAGCGATTTGATCATTAATTCATCATATTCTTTTGTAAAAGAGTTCAAGACATTTATTGTATTTGCCTTTTGTCCGATCTCAATTGATTTTGAAATTTTTCTTATCTGAAAGTAAGAGAAGATAACCCCAAGTGTAATTGCTGTGCTGGTCGCAATATCTAAAAGATCCTGTAGTATTTCATTCATAGTGTCTGTATATTAATATTATGATTTATTCTTTAAAATAGCTTTTCTAATTTCATCAATACTTTTTGTAATATCTGTACTGTTGATTTCAAACCCTGAAGCAAGTTTGTGTCCGCCACCTCCAAGGCTTCTGGCTATTCTGGAAACATCAATTCCTTTGTATTTTTCACTGCGGAGACTACCTTTGATTTTATTGTCTGCGGATTCTGTTAATAATAGGGAAAATTTCGCATCGCTTATTGTGTTGATGACATTTACAAGACCCATAAGCTCTTCCTCTTTAACTCCGAGATTATCCATATCTGATTTGCTAATGTAAGAAATTGCCATTCCACTCTCTGGATTGTTTTGTATTCTCTCTAGTGCTATTCCCCATAGTTTTATCGCTGCTAAGCTTTTGGTATTGAAGATATTTTTTGCGATCTTGTCGATACGTGAACCCTTTTTCATAAATTCTGCCGCTGCTTGAAGTGACTGAGGGTCAGTGTTGTTGTGCTGAAATCCCCCCGTGTCTGTGAAAATTCCAGTTAAAAGACAGTTCGCGATATTTTTGGTTATGTTTATATTTAGCCCTTTTAAAAGATTAAAAGTTAGGACAGCTGTTGATGATACTTTGTGGTCAATGACAGCAACACAATTGTTGATGCGATCACACTCTGTTTTATCTTTGGGATGGTGGTCGATGATCAGTAAGTTGTCGAAAGAAGACACAATATCTTTTATATTTTCAATTCCTGTTCTTGAAAAAAGTGCGCAATCTAAAAGAACGATCAAATCTTGATGTTCTGGTTCGATCGTATTTTCAATTTGTGAAATGCTGGGTAAAAAGTCAAAGACGCTTGGAATAACATCCTTGGAAAAACATTTTACTTTTTTCCCAATTGACTCTAACCCCTGTGCTAGCCCAAGAACAGATCCGACAGCATCTCCATCTGGATTTTTGTGAGATAAGAGAATAATGCTGTTGCTAGATTGTATTAGATCAATTGCTTTTTCCATGAGTTGTTTTATTTATCACTTTTATGTATTTCTTTGATCAGCTCATCTATCTTTTTGACTTGTTCTCCAGTTTCATCAATTTTGAAAACAATTCTTGGCAGCGGCTTCATGACAAGCTTTCGGTTGATGGTCTTTTGAATAAAATAGATATTTTCCTTGAGAGCCTCTTTGATCTCATCTCTTTTTTCAAAGGGCAAAACACTAATAAATACGTCCGCATAACGCAGGTCTTTGGACACACTCACGCTGATGATCGTGACCAAAACGTCCAAAGGAAAATTCATTTCCTTGAGTAGTGCTTTCCCAACTTCTTGTTTGATAAGTTCGTTAATTTTTTCTATTCTTTGACTCACGATATTTATTAATTATTATTATAATTTTCTCTTGATAAGTTCTTTTTTGTAGAAATGTAAAACATCACCATCTTCGATAATAATATCACCTTCGTAGGTTATTCCAGCGTCATTTCCCTTTTTTACTTCTTTTATAACCTTTTTATTCGCTTGTAGTTCTTTGACTGTCCCTGTTCCGATTATTTCCTCATTTCTCAGTACTTCAATGAGAGATCCTTTTTCGATCTTACCACTTTCCACTTTTGTTCCCACTATCATGTCAACTTTTTTGGCGGATTTTTTTCCAGACTTGAAAATTGCAATTACTTTTCCAATTCCAATGTCTGTTCTAACTTCCTCTGGTTCAAGGATCAAGGTAAGTCCTTCTTTGATCTCGTCAACAAGTTCATAGATTACTTTGTAGATTTTTATTTCAACTTTTTCTTTTTCTGCAAACTTTTCCAAGGCGGGACTAGAGCTGACATTGAATCCGATTATTTCAGCTCCTGAGGAATGACACATCTTGATGTCGGTTTCCGTTATGTTTCCCACACCCATTTTCAGAATCTGAACCGCTACCGTTTCAGATTCGATTGTTTCGATTATTTGTACTATAGCTTCTAGTGAACCTTTCGTGTCTGCTTTCAGGACAATGTTTAATTTCTTTACCTTGTGAGACTTCACGAGCTCTTTTATCTTGGCTGTACTTATCACTTTATCAACAGGGCCTTCCATTGTTTGTAGTTTGTTATATTCCTTCACTCTTGTCTCGGCAGATAATCTTCCTGATTCCTCAAGAAGAAAAGAACCCACTCTCGGAACGTCGTTTAGACCAATAATGGTAACTGGCATAGATGGTGTGGCTTTGTGTATTCTTTTTCCGCTAAAATTTTCGATTCTTTTAATTCTGCCCCAGACAGATCCAGCGCTGATATAATCCCCTTCTTTTAGGGTTCCATTCTGAATCAGAACTATGGAAACGGGTCCGATTTGTGAATCCATGTGTGACTCAATTATAAACCCTTCAGCAGTGTCTGATGGGTTGGCTTTAATCTCTTCCACGTCTGCTGTCAAAATGATCATATCCAGTAGCTCATCGATTCCTTCGCCAGTTTTTGCAGAAATATTAATACAGATTGTTTTTCCGCCCCAATCTTCTGGAGCAATGTCATTTTCGGCAAGTTCCTTTTTTACTTTTTCAATATTTTTATCAGCTTTATCGATCTTGTTAAGGGCGACTATAATTGGCACTCCAGCATCTTTGGCAAACTTGATAGCTTCCTTGGTTTGAGGTTTGACTCCATCGTCGGCCGCAACAACGATAACTGCTATATCAGTAATGTAGGCCCCTCTTTCTCTCATTGAATAGAAGGCTTCATGTCCTGGAGTGTCTATAAAAGTTATAAGTTCTCCCTTTTTCTTGACCTGATAGGCGCTAAAGTTTTGAGTAATTCCACCCGATTCTCCACTGGCAACATTTGTCTGGAGAATTTTATCCAAAAGAGTGGTTTTCCCGTGATCAACATGTCCCATAATTACAACAACTGGGGGTCTTTTTTTTGCGCCTGGACCTGTATATTTTTTCATTCGCAGTTTTCTTTTCTCAGCTATGGATTCTGATTTTTCCAAGGTAAAACCAAAATGATCTGCGATAATTTCAGCAGTGTCAAAGTCAAGATATTCATTTATATTGGCAAAAATTTTATTTTTAATAAGCTCTGAAATCAGTTCAGTCGATTTTATTTCCATTTTCTCAGCTAAATTTTTGACCATTATTTTTTCAGGCATTTGAAGAACTTTTTTGATGATTGTAGCTTCGTTATTTTCTTGTTCTTCTTGCTCCTTTTTTTCTTCTTGATTAGTCATTTGTATTTAAAATTAGATAAGTTATTTGCTGTTTGAGGCGATTGTTAGGGCTTCTGTTTCTTCGTCACTAAGCTTGTATTCAGATTTTCCTTCAATAATTTCCTTTGAATAAATTTTAACTCCATCTCTTGAATAAAGACTTAATATAATAACACCACTAAGATAATTGTCAAGAAGCGCGATTGCAAAACTTTGATTTCCTCCGACGTCTCCAAACGGATTAAATCTGACCATTCCCACTTTTTGAATGCATTTTTTGACATTTTCGCGAAGCGCATCGTTATCTTTGTATATTTTGCTTATACTGTCATTGATTTTCTCATAATCTTTTATCTGAGCATAAATAATTTCCTCAAGATCTTGACCTTGCTTCCCCATAAAAAAAACTCTCGTTCCTTTTTTTATTTTTTTAAGTCCTAAAGTAAGGTAAATATTCCATAAAAAGAATAAGATCAAAATTGAAATAACGGTAATGATTACTGTTTCTTGGTTGTTGGTGATGATGTTTATAATTGCTGACATTTATTTGATGTAAATTAAAAATAAAAATGAAAAAAGCTATAATGTAACTATAGACATAATAGCTTTTGTGTTGTAATTAGTCAATGAAAGTGTTTAGCTCTTTAGCTGAAATTATCGTATATTGATATTACTGTGTTTTTGCGTGGAGACTTTTGCAATTTTCCTTCTGATACTGAATCAGAAGCTTTTTCAAACCCACCTTATATTTGCAATCCTTGACTAAATCAGAAATCTATTCCGTGCTTTTTAAAATTTATTCTTAATGATAAAGCCTAATAGATTTTAAATTAAGTTCGAAGCGACATTTTGAAGATGAAGTTGAAAAAAATGAAAAGGGGAAGAAATTGTTTTTGAAATAAACGCAATCATATTACTTTTGCAATTCTTTTAGGATTAATAATAATTTTTTTGTACCACGAGGATCAGTGACCAATGAGACTTTCCGGAACACACAGTCTACAAATCCAATCCACTTTTCATCGTCATAGATTTTGTAATAGTTAGGGACATCCTGACCTCTTTTACTAAAGGCTTTCCTTTCCTTTCTTGTTATTTTTCTAACAAATTTTTTCTCTAGATCTTTTTTTGGTGGATCTAAAAAATAAAACTTGTTTTTGTCCTGTTGTTCCTCGCCCAAGAGTGCTCTCAATATTTTGTTATCATTTTCCACACCATCGTAGAAGGCATGTTCATTCGGAAAACTTTCCCTTACAAGATAGCTAATGCCATCAATACCCTTTGAAACCATGACATGCATTTGTACAATTACCCCCCTTTCTTTTGCTGTTAATTCTCTCGCTGTATCTGTCAGCTCTGTTGCTGGATTTCTCTCTCCAGCTAATAATGCTGCGTAAGTGTGCTGCATAGAAATTGAAATCTGTTTATTAGTTATCATAATAACACCTCATAATTCTATACCCAAGTCCGAAAGACATTGAAAACTCAATCCTTCTTTCTTAAAGTAGCAAACTAATCACAAATATTTTTGCAATCAATTTGCTACTTTAAAAAAACATATTTTTTCTTTCCCTTTTCAAAGAACATTTTTGTCCTCATACTCCCGATATTCTATCAAAAGTTTATACCCATCACTTCGGTTAGGACGGTGCTGGGTTTTTCTAAATTTACCTTTTTCATTCTGTCATCCTGAACTTGATTCAGGATCCTTCGTGATGTTGGCAACTCTCTGATTGTCTCACAAAACAAGAAATCAGAGTCGACAGATTCTGAAGTAATACTGAAATAAATTCAGCATGACATTATTCGCAATGATAATTTAAAGGCTAAACTTAAAAAATATTTAATGTGCGAGAGGCTAAAAAAGATTAGCCTCCGCACACTTCTCTAAATATAGAGATTGATGTAAATGAGTTTTTGTACTTTTGGTTTAACAGGTTTATATGATTTTAGCCGTAACCTCAACTCTCTCCTCCTTTACATCAATCTCAATACTTTTCTTAAGTAAATTATCACAGATACTTGTCTTAACAAATTAACGTAGCATATTTAGTCAATGCTGTCAATAGGTCAAATGGAGTCAGATACTGCTATGAATAAGTTCACTCACAT
>JAGLLA010000044.1 GCA_023140775.1 Candidatus Parcubacteria bacterium | reverse complement strand
AAAATAAAATGCGAATTAAATTGCAAGACAACATGCTTTGCAGAATTCGACTTATGTTCTACTTTATAACGCACAGCTTACTTAGTCAGACTAGCATAAATGTCAGATGATGTCAATACTCACAAAAATTCTCTAATGATCTCAGTAATTTGTTCAATTTATATAAATATACTATTATTAATTAAGCTATAAATATATAAAAAAAATATATGATCCTCTCAAGCTCTAATAGAAAATTATTCGACAATATAAAAAGATGCGCTCGCATCTCAATTAAGAAATGTAAAAATAAAAAACAATGGGAAAGAGGTGTCGATTATCTCAAGGATCATTATCTTTTTGACCTACCTCTTTACCGAAACTTAAAAATAATTAATTATCTTGAAAAGAATATTCCAAAAAATTCAAGAATACTAGATTGGGGATGTGGATATGGAGATATATCTTATCTCTTATCGAATAAAAGATCAGATATAAAAATTAAATTATATGACATTTTCTGGTCTAGTCCTTGGAAAATATTAATAGACAAGGCGAATCTTGAAAAAGATTTTTCCAGGCAGCAAAGAAAGATTCCCTATAACGACAATTCATTTGATTCTGTTATTGGAGTCGGAGTCTTGGAACATGTCGATGATCAAAAGTTTTCTCTCCAAGAGATCCACAGAATTCTCAAGCCAAAAGGACAATTCTTCATTTTTTTATATCCAAATAGTTATTCTTATACTGAAACGTTTCAAAAATTAATTGGTAATCCCTATCACAAGAATACTCTAAAAATGCTTGAACTTAAAAAAATACTACTAGATTCAGGGTTTATAATCGAAAAACAGGAATATAACTTCTTATTACCATTTATGTTAAGCAGATTCCCAAGTTCAATCCGGTACGCTTACAATCTTTTTGGTAACTTGATCGTAATTGCAAATAATATTCTCGAAAAAATACCTTTTATAAAAAGAGTGAGCAGTAATATAACGATCGTTTGTTACAAAAAATAAAATATTTTATATGAAGAATTTTTCGTATAATTTTCTCAATAATTGCGCCATTTAAACGATGTCAAGCTCAACATAGTTTGGTATTAGTTAATATCATCCCATGTGTTGTGTTTGAATTTACGTATATTTTTTGGTATTCATGATCTCCGACTCAATATTTCCATCTGCCAGTTTTACATTAATCACGTCACCTTTTTCGATTTGCTGAACACTCCTCAGTATTTTTCCATTGAAATACGTAATACTATATCCTAATTTCAAATTTCGTTCTGGATCGTGAATTTTAAGAGAGTTTTCAAAGAATACGATCTTTTGTTTTGCGAAAGAAACACTTCTTTCATATTCATTGAAAAGCCTGCCCTCCAAAGCTAACACTTCATTTCTTTTATTTATTATAGACATTTCAATTTTTCTGAAGTTAAGTAAAATTTGATTTTTGAGATCTTCAAATTTATAAAATATCTTTTCTAACTTGTTTTTTATGACATACGATGATTCTTGCAACTTATATTTTCTGCTTTGCAATTGCCTCTCAAATGAATTTAATATAATCGCTTGATTGCGATTCAATCTTTCTAGGGCTTCGTCCCACGATTCTCTCACAATTCTAGCTGCTGCTGTCGGAGTTGAAACGGCAATGTCAGAAACCAATGAAACCAGTGAAACATCTTTTTCGTGACCTACCCCACAAACAACAGGTATCTTCAATTTTACTATTTCTCGTATCAATGCTTCACTATTGAAAGCCTGTAAGCTTTCCAGGCTTCCTCCTCCTCTGATAATACACAGCGCATCGATATCATTCATTTCTCCTATTTTTTTTACCGCAGATATTAGCTCAAAGACTGCTTTTTTACCCTCTACACTTGAGTCAACAAACTTTATCTTAAAACCATAATTACCTAAATTCATTCGAAAATCAGCAATAGCCGCGCCTTGAGAAGATGTAATAAGTCCAATTGTCACTGGTAATTTTGGAAGAATTTTTTTTCTCTCAACTGCGAACAATCCCTCTTTCTTTAGTTTCGTTTTCAATTCATCGTAAACTTTCTTTAACTCTCCTTCTCCGGCAACTTCAATTAAGCTTGCCTTCAAACTTAATCTTCCCATCGGTTTGTAAATTTCTGGATACCCAGTAACCACAATCTCATCACCAGTTTCAAATTTTACGGCTGAAATTTCATACTGATATCGAAAAATCAAACAATTAATGACACTTTGGTCGTCTTTATCTTTCAGACTAAAATATATCACTTTTTCTCTCTGCTCAACACTTGTCACCTCACCCTTCACTCTCACTTCTGAGATCATCAGACGCTCATTCAGAAGATCTAAAAAATCGCTTATAGAGTAAACTCTACTTTCCTGTTTTATTTGTTTTGAATTGATCATATCTCCTTCGAAATCTGAAAAATGAATATTAGATTTTTTGATATTCTTTGCAATATTTAATCCTTTTTCTTGCCATGTTAATGTTTTATCTGAAATATTTTTAGAATGAGTAGAATTATTTTGTACGCTACTTTCACTTATAACAATCGCCGTGATCTCTTTTCCATATTTATAATATTTTTTATCTTTTATCCCTTTAATATTAACCATTTCTGACTTGGTTTTCGGTTCAGCTCTGGCAACATCCTCAATCGTTTTATTGGAAAGCACCCGAAAAGATTCAATTCCCTCTTTTCGAGCAGTTTGATCACGCCATACCTTTAGTTTTCTTAATATTTCTATATTCATTTTATAATTTATGTCGTATAATACAAAGGGAGGGTAAGTTTGAATAAAATTGAAAAAATCTCAATGACCATAATAGCTTCTTTCATAGTTATTATAACAATAATCACAACACTATACAAAAGCAAAAAGGCGATAAGAAAATTATTAAAAAAAAAGAAACGATTTCGCCTTCATTGAAGGCTGTTTTTTTGCATATTTATTATATTGTGATATACTTTAAAAAAAGAATCATTTCGAATTTATGGAGGAGGAAGCATGATTAATCTTCGTATTCAAGTAATTATAGGTTTAGTAGTCTTACTTGGGGTTGTCGCTGGAATATTCTTTGGCGGCGGGGTATCACTATTAGTAAATAGATAGACATAATAAGTTTTAGTAATTAAGACTTATTTTTTTATTTAATTTCAAATTAAACTGATTTTTCTTTCTCGAAATCCTTCGGTTCATCAAAGATCAAAATATTGTCTGGATAAAAACTGATTGAAACCTTTTGTCCAATTTTTGCTTTATGCGGCACTCTTTTTAGAGCGCTTATTTCAGTTCCATCAGACAATCGGATGATATACTGCCACTTTTCTCCTAGAAAATTAATGAAATCAATCGTTCCTTGAATGTTCTTTTTGTTTAACTTACTATTTATGTGAATCTTTTCCCCTCGAACCCCTAAAACAACTTTTTTCTTTCGATGATTTTTGGGAAGCTTGATGATAGTATCTTGAAATTTTGCCGTTTTTTTACCGACCATTTCAGAGCGGAAAAAATTACACCGACCAAGAAAATAAGCTGAAAAAATTGAATTCGGTTTATCGTAAATTTCTTTTGGTGATCCAGATTGTACGATCCTTCCCCTTTTCATCATAATGATATTATCAGAAATTGTCATAGCTTCTTCTTGATTGTGTGTGACATGAATTGTCGTTAAGTCATATTTTTTAACTAATTTCATTAAGTCATAGCGCAAAGCAGTTCCAATTCTCACATCAAGCGCTCCTAGTGGCTCGTCAAGGAGCATAAGTGGCGATCTTGTGGCAATGGCACGTGCTACTGCCACTCTCTGTTTCATGCCCCCTGAAAGTTCGCTTGGGTAGGCTTTAGCCCTTTCGTCAAGCTTAACCATTCTCAAAACGCTATGGATAAATTTCTCAGTTTCCTTTGTAAATTCATTTCTGACTATCGGACCATAACCAACATTGTGCCAAATGTCCATATGAGGGAAGAGTGAGTAATTTTGAAAAACAAATCCAATATCTCGTTTTTGTGTTGGCATATCTGTTATATTTTTTTTATCAAAATATATTTTTCCAGATGTTGGAATTTCCAGACCAGCAATCATTCGTAACAGTGTTGTTTTTCCACAACCAGATGGGCCTAAAAGAGTATTATAGCTATGTTTTTTGATCTTCAAACTAACATCATCAACAGCCGTAATGACCTCTCCTTTTGTCGCCTCATTAATTGAAGTGAATTTTTTTGTTATTTTTTTTAGTTCTATATTTGGCATAATATTTATTTATAAATTTATTTGATATAATCTATTGTCGTTCTGGAATGGAGCGATCGCGAAATGAAAGAAGCCCGTAAAAAACATCATATCTTCTTTTTTGTTTTCTTTAAGGCTATTAGAAATATAAAACCGATCAAGAAAAGAATAAAACTCAGAAAGCCAGCTTCGGCTAGTTGATTATTTTTTACCAAATCAACGATCAAAACTGAGACTGTTTTGACATCATGACTAACGGCTAATGTTGCTCCAGTTTCTGAAAGACTTCTCATAAAAGCCATAATACTTCCTGCTATAATTGCTGGCAAGATCAAAGGGAAAAGAATCGATGTCAAAACTTTTTGCTTACTAGCGCCGAGACATAAAGCTGATTCCTCAATACTAAAATCAACATTTCGAATTGCAGTTGTGATTGGCTTTACAAGAAGTGGAAATGTAAAGCTCAGATGACTTAAGGTTAGGATCACCAGTTCATTGAATTGAAGTTTACCCCAAAACAAGTACAGTGAAAATCCCAACGCGCTTGTCGGTACCAAAAGAACAACATCGTGCATATTCTCAAAGAGTGCGGATATTTTTTCATTCTTACTTCTAGCGATAAAATATGCCATCGGAACTGCAAAGAGCAATCCAATGATTGTAACAAAGAAAGCTATACCAAAAGATGTTATGAAGCTTTCAATGATCTGTGCATTAAATACAGGAGAAAAATTTGCAAAATTATAAAAGATTATATAAAAAGTTGGAATGAAAATAATAAAAAGAAAAAAAAGTGTTAATATAAAATTTCTTGTACCTGACAAGTTGCTCAGAGATCTTTCAAATTTTGGATATATTAGATTGAAATTAAAATGTTTTTTTCTAGTCAAAAATTTAGCCGAAAAAAGAATAAT
>JAGLLA010000043.1 GCA_023140775.1 Candidatus Parcubacteria bacterium | reverse complement strand
CAGAATAAAATTCTTTGTGATTCTCAAAACTCAAATCATGAAAAGTCGTCACAATTTTACATTTTTTTGAGACTGGCGCAGAAAAAATATGAGGTGAGAAAAAAACATCAACCCCTCCAAGCAATTTATCCACTTTTGGATAGCCAAGATATTGAAATGAAAAATCAAGCAAGCGATTTGGAATCTTAAATTTCTTCAACTGCACATTTGGAAGATTTAAAAAATCACATCCCAAATCAACCTTTCTATATCCATTATAAAAAAGCTTATATTGAATATCACCATCCAATTTCAACATATTAGATAATAAATTAATTGTATATTCCTCAATGCCAGATCTCGTACCGCGAGCCAACATCCGAATGTCAATTCCAATTATCATAAACTAGCATCTTAATAATTTCTAATTTGAAAAATATCTTCTAAAAAAAACAAAGAATACTCCAAAAATTACACCGGAAGCAAATCCAATCGTTGAGTTTATGAAAATATTTTGTTGTTTTTTGATTGTTATTGGATTTTCATTACTTACCAAAAAAGCAATTTCTCCCTCACTATCCTTTTCTATCTTTTTTACTTTACGATTTATTTCCTCAACAACAGCCAATGAAATTTTATCTGCCTCTTCAACATTATTTGTTTCGAATTTCACCTCAATAAATTGCGGAGACATTTTTTTTGCAGAGAATTTTTTTGTATAACTTTTCAAATTTTGAAATCCACCCTCAACTGCCGCACTTTGATAGATCGAATTTACAAACTCCGGACTTTTCACCCACTGCGTGATCGTATCTGCAATCTTCTCGCTTGCTTCCAGAGCATAATAACCGTCATATTTGAAATCATCTGTCAACTGAGTCTTGTCTTTGCTTAAAAGTAAAGACAGGGATGTCTCATATTTAATTGGTTGCAAAGTGGAAAACAAAAACGACGAAAAAGTTACTGCGAGAGCGATAATAAATATCAACTTATTCTTTCTTTTAATGACTTTCACATATTCTTTCAATTCCATAAATTTAGGTTTAATGTTTAAATTCCTCATATTTATCTTCAATAAAATTTTTAATCTTTTCCTTGAAAATGGCTTTGTCAAATTTCATGGCATGCGCTCTTATTTCCTCCGGATTAAATTTTTCACTATCAAATTTTTTCACAACATCTATGATCGATTCAGCTGTTTGCTCTGAAAAAAACATTCCAGTTTTATCTTGAACTACAGTCTCTAACGCTCCTCCTCCCCCAAATGCGATCACTGGTCTTCCTGATGCCATCGCTTCTAGTGGAGTGATTCCAAAATCTTCTTCGGGGGGAAAAATAAAAGCTCTGCATCTGGAAAAATATGAGCTTGTTTCTTGATCATCTAAGTATCCCAGAAATTCAACATTGCTTTTGGCGATTTTTTTTAACTTATCTATTTCTGGTCCCTTTCCGATAATTTTCAGAGGTAATCCCAGTTTATTAAATGCCTCAATTGCAATATCAAATCTTTTATAAGGCAGCGCTCTACCTGTCATCAAAAAATAATCATCGACATCGCTCGCAATACCGAAATTATCCATACTGACAGGAGGATTGATCACAAAAGAATCTTTATTGTAATATTTTCGGATCCGCATTGAGACAAAATTGGAATTTGCAATATATTCATCAGGACGATCAGCAGAAATTTTATCCCACAATCTAATATAGTTCATGGCAAAAGGGACGAATTTTTTGGTAAGTTTTGAATATTTAAACTCACGCAAATATTTGTGACAATCATCCCAAGCATACCTCATTGGCGTGTGACAATATGTAATGTGAAGTGTGTTTGGATTTGTGATAATTCCTTTGGCATAACTATTTGAATCTGAAAGCACCACATCAAATTCAGAGAAATCAAATTGTTCAATTGCCATCGGCATTAAAAGTGGAAATAATCTATGATGAGACCCTACGAAAGGTATTTTTTGCAAAAAGGAAGTCTTGATTTTCTTATTTTCAAATGCCCCACTCATTAATTTTTTGTCATAGACCATAGTAAAAATCGGAGCTTTGGGAAAAATTTCCGTAAAAGCCTCCAAAACTCTTTCTGCTCCTCCATACTGAACGAGATAATCATGAACTAAAGCTATTTTCATTTAGATTATTATTGATAAAAAAGATTATTATCTGTCATCTCGAAATGATTCGCGAATAGGCGAAGATTGAGAGATTAGAAAAATACAATAAATGAGCTAAGTTATGTTTATAGATTTCTGGTCTTCGCCAGTTGGCGAATCCCGCGAATGACAAATTATTATTTTGAGATTTTGAATTTGTTTGTATCCTTGTTTCTTGCGATATGATATATGGGATAGTTTTGCCAAGGTGACGAGAGATTCTGAATTAAACTTAAAATAACAAGAGTGGACGGTTATTTTGCGCTTTAGTTCCACAGCCCTATCGGGACTATGGAACCGTCGAGGGAAATTTATCTTCTTTTATCCAATTCAACATTCACTAGTTTATCTGCTAGCTTATTTTCTTCTCGAGGGATGTGAAAAAATTTCACAGAATTAAAGTTTAATATCAGATCACAAACTTGCGCAAAAAGAGGTTTTAATCCTTCATTCTTCATTCGATATTCTTTTTTTAGCTGTTTCACAACTAATTCGCTATCAAGATAGCATTTCAAATCTATCTGTTTGCTTTCTTTTTTATAAAGTTTCAACACTTCGTCCAAAGCCAATATCAAAGCGCCATACTCTGCCTGATTATTAGTCGTTCTTCCAATATATTTTGAACATTGCAGAATTATTTTTCCAGTTTTACTTTTGATTACTGCCCCGCAAGCAGCTGGTCCAGGATTTCCACGCGACCCTCCATCAGTAAATGTAACTAGTTCTATCATAAATTTATACTCTAAATCAATTAATATTTATTAAAAGCAAGAACAGTCTTTTATCAAATTTTATTTTAGCCCCTCAATTTTTTCAACAGCTTGATCAATCTTTTCATCAAGCTTTTTTTGATCTATGCTTATTTCATCTAACATGCCCACTAAAATATTATCAACCTCGTCACTAAATTTGTTATAAGAGCTAACACTCTCAGCTTGAAACGCAAAAACACTTATGTTATCGCCTACTTGAATTTGCTCTTGAATTAAGTCTTTTCTGGCTGCGGCTTTATTTGTTAATTCTAGATATAATTTTGAATTTTCCTTTTTAACCGCAAAACTCAAAAAACTCCAAGCGA
>JAGLLA010000042.1 GCA_023140775.1 Candidatus Parcubacteria bacterium | reverse complement strand
TGTCAAACCAATATAGAAATGTCCTACTTCTTCCAAAGTAGAAGTGTCCTACTTGATTAAAATTAGTTAATTATTTTACATATTCTATTTCCTGTTTTAAATCTTTTGTTTTGCGAAACAAGAAAGGTTTTCTCCAGGGATGATCCATTGGTGGTTTCCAGTCTGATTGTTGTTTTTTCGTTAAAGCTAGCAGTTTAATATCTATTTCTTTTTTAGGTCGTTCTGGTAAAACCGTATAATTCAAATAATGTTCTTTCAAGTTAATTTGTATATTCCCGTCTAAATGATTTTCAATTATCACAGCATCTTTTTTGTAAACAGTAGTTGGTTGTTCTCGGTCTAATTGGAAGTATTGATTTTCAAATCTAATCGTGTAATCGTTCATTACTATTCTTTGATTTTGAATAGAAAATATTTGAGGTAGTTTTTGTTTCATCGTTACGCTAATTTCTTTATGCAAATTAGCCTGCTTCTGTGGAACAACGGCAAATTTAGCGTTGAATTTAGGAATATATTTCTCAAGAAATTCATTTGCTTTTTCTATTGTTGTAATATCAGCCAATCTTAATTCCTTGACAAGTCTATCTTGTAATGTCTGATTCATTCTTTCCACTCTGCCTTTCGCTTGTGGGCTATTGGCAAAAATCAATTTAAATCCCGCTTGATTGCTTACTCTTTGAAACTGTGTGATCATATCCTTGTTATCAGTCGCATTGGGATGATTAACCTTGTAAGTGCTGAATTTATCCAAGTATATTGATAATGGCAAACCGTTTTTATCAAAATATTCTAACCAGAATTTAAACACAGCTGTTATGCTTTCATTGTAATCAAATTTAGCGTGTGTTATTTTCCCAGTAGCATCATCAACAGATAAAAGTAAACAGGACTCTTCTTTTCCAAACCAATTGTGATATGAACCGTCAAATTGTTGCATTTCTCCAAAATTATCTTTTCTCGCTCGCCAAAAGTATTTCTTTTTCGATTGTTTTCTTGGTCTAACTTTCCAAAGTTTGTTTTCTACCATAATTTGCCTGACTTTTTCATTGCTCAATTCTATCCTATCAAGCTCTAATAATTTTTCTGTAGCCAGGGTTGGTCTAAATCCGTGATATTTTTCTTTCAATAATTTTATTGTTTTTGTTATCGTTTTATTATCTATTTTTCTGTTACTTTCTCTCCCTCTGTTGCCATGGATTATCCCTTTATCTCCTTTCTTTTTAACTTTCGCTTTTATTCTTCTTATCTGTCTTACAGATACTTGAATCTGCTTAGACGCGTCTTTTCCATTAATTTTGCCTGCAATTAGATTTTTAATAATACCATGCCTTGTTAATTCTTTTTCTGTCATACTTATTAGTTCCTGTTTCATAATTTGTTTAGATTAATGGTTAGACTATCTAAATTATTATGACACAAAAAGTTTCTAGGTAGGACATTTCTATATTGCTCTACTAGGACATTATCATGTTGGCGCGACACTTGTTTAATAAACTATTGACAACTTTGAATAATCAATATATAATATTATGTTGTATAATTATGAGGATATAAAACAAAAGAGGTGTCTAATAATGTCAGTAGTAAAATATAATGTCTATGTAATAATAGATGGCAATTCAGCAAATTTAAATTCAAATAATCTTCGACCTTGGGGTGAAATAAATTTTCCACATGAAATACACAAAAATCAACAAGTAAATGTAAATTATAAAAATGGAGAAGAATTATTGACTATATTATTCTTTAGGGTAGTCGAGATTATAAAAACAAGTGCTGCCGATAAATTAATTATGATAGAAACTGGAAGAGAAGAGCGAGGGATTAATCATAGGACTTGAAAATATATCAATACAGAAGAAAATCTTCAGTATGTAAAAAAATGCTCGACAATATCAAAATTGTCGAGCTCTATTTGTATAAGTATTTTTTCCTTCTGTTTATATTCGTAACAATTAATTTTCATAAGAACTGCCATTAAGCTCTGAGTGTTTTAAAATTAATTTAGTAGGAGCAGAATGTAGGTGCGGTTATTTGATTATTTATGCAAAGTAGGGTAAAATAAATCAAATTAGTGTTTTTATTAATTTTTGCTAAAATTGTCTTTTATGAAAAATCTTATTTTACCTGGTAATCCTCGCTATCAACCGCAAGAAATGATTCCCGTTTTTGGTTATGACAATTTGTATAAAAAAGTTGCTGATGTAGAGATTGCTACTTTGGAAACTTTGGGTGATATCGGAATCATCCCTAAAAAAGATTTGGAAAAATTCACAGATGAGGTTAAACAAAAATTACGCGATATAAAAACCACAGATGTTGATATAATTGAAAAAGAAATAACCAGACACGATATCAGAGCCTGGGTTAGAACTGCGCAAGACATATTAGACCCTCAATTAGCTAGATGGGTGCATATTCCTTTGACAAGCTATGATGTCATCGATACCGCCAGAATATTGCAATATCGCCAGGCTTATGATGAGGTTTTGAAACTTACAATCTCCAGGCTTGTACAGATTTTTATAAATCTAGTTGAAGAAAATATAAATCAAATTCAAATTGGAAGAACCCATGGTCAGCACGCTTTGCCTATAACCATGGGTTTTTGGTTGGCTACAATTTTAAACAGAATTGTTTATAATTGGGAAAGTCTTGAATATTATAGTGATAATTTAAAAGGAAAAATTTCGGGCGCAGTTGGGGCTCATAATGCTCAGATTGGTTTAGGATTTTCGAAAAAATATGATGAAGATAATTTTGAAACAAAAGTATTACAGAAACTAAATCTAGAACCGGCAAAAATCAGTACGCAAATTTTACCGCCAGAACCTCTGGGTCATTTTCTTTTTTCTGCGATCAACTTATCAGCTTCCTTCGGGCAATTTGGCCGTGATGCAAGAAATTTAATGAGAAGTGAAATTAGAGAGATGACCGAGTCATTTGAAACTGGTCAGGTAGGATCATCTACTATGGCTCATAAAAGAAATCCAATCAATTTTGAAAATTTGGAGGGAATGTGGATTCGAAATAAAAATGAATTTGGAAAGGTTCTTGATAATTATATCAGTGATCACCAAAGAGACTTAACTGGAAGTTCCGTCACAAGAGACTATCCGATTATTTTGATAAACTTGCAACAACAAATAAGCACTCTTTTAAAAGAAGATAAAAATGGAAAAACTTTTTTGGAAAGACTAAGGTTTAGCGAAGAAGCCTGTCAGAAAAATTTTCAAAAGAGTTCTAATATTATTTTGGCAGAACCATTGTATATCGCCTTGCAGATGGCGGGTTTTGACGGCGATGCTCATGAGTTGGTAAACAGAAAGCTTGTTCCTGAGGCGCAAAAAGATTCTAGACAACTTATCGAAGTTCTAAATGATTTATCAAAGAAAGATAATAATTTAAGTAAAGTTGTTGATAATATTCCAAAAGAAATTTTGGAATTATTAAAAGTGCCACAAAATTATATCGGAGATGCTAAGGAAAAATCTTCAGAAATTATAAAGTATGCGAAATTAATTTTAAACAAACTAAGCTAATCAATATGAATTGTGAAAAAGATAAAAAAATTATTGAAGGTAAAACTAAAATTATTTGGAGTGTAAAGAACGATACAGAGAGTGTGATCATTGAAAATAAAGATGATATCACAGCTTTTGACGATTCGTCATTTACAAAACAATTCAAGTCGAAGGCAGAATTTGCGACTACGGTGACCTGTAATGTTTTTGAATTGCTAAAAAAAGCTGGCATCCCAGTCGCATACAAGGAACGATTATCTTCCACTGAATTTTCCGCACCAAATTGTAAGATGATTGCTATTGAAGCAGTGGCGAGGAGATTTGCGGTTGGGAGTTATTTAAAAAGACATCCTGAGCTTATTAGTAAAGAAGGAGATAATCCTTATAGATTTCATAAATTAGTTTCAGAGTTCTTTTTGAAAACTACAGAAGGGAAATTGATTAACTCCGTTGGAGAGAATTTGCTTGAGGGTCCAATCCTTCAGAAGGGCGAAGACGATCCTTTTGTACCTAACATATTCGAAAATAAGTGGAAATTATTTCATTCAAAAAAACCTGGATGGGATGAGAGTTCAAACCTCGATAGAGAAATTGAAGCAAGTAAAATATTGCCAAAAAATTCAAAAGAAGTGATTGAAAATATGGACGAAATGCTTCGAAAAGTGTTTTTGACGCTAGAAGGAGCTTGGAACATATTAGGTTATCGAATTATAGATTTAAAAATTGAATTTGGAATTGACCAAAAAGGAAATTTATTAGTCGCAGATGTAATTGACAATGATAGTTGGAGACTGAAGGACGCAAATTGGAAAGAACTCAGCAAAGAGGCTTTTCGACAGGGAGAAGAATTAAATGAAGTTGAAAAAAAATATGGTTTTGTTGCCAGTTTATCAAAAAATCTCAGAATTCCTCAACAAGCTCTTGTTTTGTGGAGAGGTTCTGATGGTGATAACTTTCCAGAACAAGGAATTTTTGAGAAAGCTTCAGGAGTTACGATTGAAGAGGTCACTTTATCTGGACATAAATCGCCACAAACATGCTTGAATAAATTAGAGAAAATATTAGGGAAATATCCTGACGGAGGAGTTATTATTGTAAAAGTTGGAAGAAGTAATGGACTGGGTCCAATTATAGCCGCACGCACATCTTGGCCCGTAATTGCCATACCAGCAACCGCGGATTCTTTTCCAGGTGACATTTGGAGTAGTACTCGGATGCCTTCAAAAGTTCCGCTGGCAACAGTGTGGCCAGAAACAAATGCGATTCTTTTGGCATCAGAAATCCTAGCGCAAAAAAATCCTGTATTATATCAAAAAAGACAATTTATGATTGAAGGACAAGATGAATAACAAAAGAATTAATAAAAATAAAAAAGCAGGATAATGTTAAGCATTATCCTGATGTTTGTTGTTTTTTAGTAGAGTGATAATTTCACTCCAATCATTAAAATATCGACAATCATCTTTAGGATTCTCGCTATTTCCACAAAATAACATAAACGGAATTCCTCTATTTTTGGCAAGTTTTCCGTCTTTTTCTGGATCATCTCCTATGTATATTGTATTTGTTTTATTTAGCTCCCCGTTTTCTCCTTTATCTTTCTTTAGCTTTTGTTCCAAAAGACAAAAAAGAGAAGCTGAAGGTTTTGCTATTATCTCTTTAAGACTTGAATCTCTTAGATCGTCATCAGTGAGCATGCTTGGCAAAGGCGAAATACCCCAAGATCTAAATACTTTTTCTATGAAATACTCATGTCCAGAAGATAGAATGGCTATACGGAAGGCGTTTTCTTTTTTTGAATTCATTTCATGTATTAATTCAAAAAAATCAATAAATCCTCGACACGGCTCAGGCCAAGTCTTTCCGTTTT
>JAGLLA010000041.1 GCA_023140775.1 Candidatus Parcubacteria bacterium | reverse complement strand
AATTATCATTCAACCTTACAAAATGGCAACAAATCACACTTTTTCAGTTTTGAGCATAATTAGAAAAAGTCGTTCAAAACAAAATAAGGTTCCAATCTATCTAAGAATAACTGTGGATAGTAGGCGTTCAGAGATATCAACAAAAGAATATGTGGATGAAACCAAATGGAAAAGTACTAAGGGGAGAGTAAAAGGTAATTCCGAAATAGCCAGACAGATAAACAAACGCTTAGATATCTGGGAAACAAAAGTACGTGAACATTACACAAAGTTTATTCGGGATGAAAAAAATATTACAGCCCCATTATTAAAGAATGCGGTTTTAGGTAGATTAGATAAACAAAACCTGCTTCAAATATACTTTGATAACCATGAAAAGGAGGTGAAATCTAAAATTGGGATAGATTATGCAAAAGGAACACATCAAAATTATGTAGCCACTTCAAAGCATTTGAAAAAGTATTTGGATAAGCACTTTAAAGATCAAATCATATCTATTAAAGATTTGAATTATGATTTTATTGCTGGCTTCGAGACTTATTTAAAACTAGAGGCTGATAATTCCAATAACGGTGCGATCAAACATATTCAAAGATTGAAGAAAGTAATTAACCTGGCAATAAAGCGTGGTGATTTATCATCCAATCCTTTTGCAACTTATAAGATGAAAAAGGAGAAGGTAAACAGAGAATTTCTTACAAAGGAAGAGTTGATAGCTATTGAAGAAGTCGAATTGAAAAACAGGACGCTTAGAAAAGTCAGAGATATTTTTATTTTTATCTGTTATACCGGGATTTCATTTTCAGATCTCATGGAACTAACTGAGGAAAATGTTACCAAAGGGATTGATGGTGATCTTTGGATCAATATCGAAAGAAAGAAAACTGGAATTGATACAAGAATTCCAATTTTACCACCTGCCATGGCAATTATTGATCGATATGCGGATCATCCAGAGTCAGTTAGCAGAGGTATAATATTACCAATGATGTCAAATCAAAAGCTTAATCACTATTTGAAAGTGATTGCTGAAAAGTGTGAAATCAGCAAACCTATCACCTGCCATATTGGGAGGCATACTTTTGCTACGACAATCACATTGAATAATGACATTCCTATCGAAACCGTTAGTAAAATGCTGGGTCATGCGAGCCTAAGAACTACCGAAATATATGCCAAAGTCCTTGAACAGAAAATCAGCAATGATATGGTGAAATTGAAAAAGATATATGAGAAAAAAGTTGAAACAATGATTAAGTGAATCTTGAATTATCCGATTTGAGGTTTAAAGATATTTGGTATAGTTTTGTTGAGGCTGCAAAAATATATGAAACAACAAAAAATAGAAAAGTGAAAAAATCCTTTTCTGAAACTATTAAAAAAGCAAAAAAAGGATCATGGGCATGCTTTGGACAGACTAGCCAAAGAAGTTAAAGGTAAGTATAGAATTAAAAGCGAAAAACCACTTATAGTTCCATTGAGAGATATCTCTGATAAGGATGATCTGGAAATGATCCGTCAAACGGTGATCGATCATTATACTAATTATATTGAAAACCTACCGGATCATGTTGGCTTTCTGCTTCGCAATTATCGTCCTGTTGATTATGCGATTAAGGTAGTTGGAGTTGGAAGTGTAGGCACGCTTTGCTCAATTATTTTATTGGAGGGATGGGATAAAAAGGACCTGTTTTTTCTCCAGATAAAACAGGCCACTAAATCCGTGCTTGAGGAATATTTGAATCCAAGCAAATATGAATTGTCAGGTGAACGAGTTGTAGAGGGGCAACGATTGATGCAAACTGTAAGTGATATTTTTCTGGGATGGACTACAGATGAAAAACAAGAAAGGCATTATTACTGGAGGCAATTAAAAGATTGGAAAGGTTCAGGTGATGTGGAAAATGTAACTGAATCAGAAATGAAATCATATGCTGATCTCAGGGG
The DNA here is from genome assembly GCA_023140775.1 of Candidatus Parcubacteria bacterium. Classification (GTDB taxonomy): domain Bacteria; phylum Patescibacteriota; class Minisyncoccia; order JAHIHE01; family JAGLIN01; genus JAGLLA01. The sequence continues at coordinate 243 of JAGLLA010000041.1, read as the reverse complement.
TAAGACGCTTGCCCGGGCCCACGCGCGTTCTGGTGATCCTGTTGCCATTTCGGGTTATATGAGGAAGAACGAAAAATTTGATAAAGCCATAACCGTGTTTGCTGAAAAATATGCAGATCAGACCGTGAAAGATTATAACATGTTTAAACAAAAAATAAGAGCGGATAAATTGGAAGTCAAAGAACAATAAAAAAAACAGTGAGGAAAAGAAGAAAATTACATCTTTCAAATACTTCAAAAGTA
>JAGLLA010000040.1 GCA_023140775.1 Candidatus Parcubacteria bacterium | reverse complement strand
AATGATATTAAAATGTCAAATAACAAAATAGTTATTGATTTAAGGAATGTAATAATGAAAGCGAAACTTGATACGAAAAAAGTTATTATGTCTATTCCGACTGCTTCTGCGTTTTCGTCAACTATAACTTTGCCAGATGTTTCAGAAAGTGAAATGGCAAAGGCTGTTGATTTTGAAGCAAGGAGATATATTCCCATTCCTTTGGACGAGGTTGTTTTTGATTGGAGTATAATCAAAAAAAGAAAAAAAATTCACAGCAATAGCTCAGATAATACTCTGGAAAACGAAATTCTGTTAGTGGCAATTTCAAAAGAAACCACAAGTAAATATGTAAATATTGTAAAGGCTTTGGGTCTTGAATTAGTTTCATTGGAGACGGAGCCTTATTCGCTTGCTAGGTGTTTAGTTGGTGCGGAGAAGGGAGCTTTTGAGATCGTTGACATGGGAAACAAGGCAACAAGTATAGCTGTTGTCGAAAATGGTTCTGTTTCGGGCAGTCATAATATATCTGGCACTGGAGGAGAAGAAATTACGAAAATGATTAGTCGAGGCTTTAATGTTGATTTTGATAGAGCAGAAAAATTGAAACTTGATTTTAGCTCTAATCAAAACGAGGATTTAGAAAATAAAATGTTTGATATTATCCTACCTATGACTCATGTTATTATATCGGAGATCAGAAAAATAAATGATTCACATCTTGATAACAGTAAGGAAAAGATAAAAAAGATAATTTTAACGGGAGGAACGATCGGTATTCCAAAATTAGTCGAGCATCTTTCCAAAGAATTAGACATTTCTGTGGAAATTGGAAATCCATGGAAAAATATAATTTTTGATAGCTCTCTAACCGATAAATTGGAAAAAAATGCCCCATTTTTTTCTGTCGCCGTTGGTCTTGCCTTAAGGGGTTTTGAAAAATAATTTATTATAAGAAATAGAGTGTAGTTAAGATTAATAGATTTATTTTATATAAACAAATTGTAATGAATGATGAATATTTGAAAAAAGTCTGTAATTATTTGGTTTCCAGTAACACGGTAGATCAAAAACTGGCTGATGAGCTATATGATGAAGCAGTAAAAAATGATTCAGATATTTTTGATATCTTGATAAAAAGAAAAATAGATAGTGAGGAAAATATAACAAAATTGAAAGCTAATTTTTTAAATGTTCATTATATTAATCTAAAGGATGAAATGATCGATGGTATGGTGTTAAAAGAGGTTTCGGAAAAGGCAGCTCTCTTTTATAAATTTATACCATTTGAAAAGCAAGGAAATTTGATGAAGATCGGTATGGTTGATCCAGTTAATATTGATGCGCTTGATGCTTTAAAATTTATTTCAGTAAAACGAAATTTAAAAACGAGCGTTTTTGTCATTTCAAAAAGTAGTTTTAATACTGTTGTCAAACAATATAGAAAATTTGGCGATGAATTGGAAAGCGTTTTGAAAAATGTCGATCAACAAATTGAAAAAAAGGATCAAGGCAAAAATGTAAAAAAGGATATTGATAAGATATCAGAGGAAGCTCCAGTTACTAAAATTGTTGACATTATAATTACTCATGCTGTAGAAGGTAAGGCAAGTGATATTCATGTTGAGCCAAACGAGAATAGTCTAGTGATTAGATATCGATTAGACGGAATTTTACATAATAGTTTAATTCTTCCAAAGAAGATAAGTTCTGCGGTGATTTCGAGAATAAAGATTCTCTCAAATTTGAAAATAGACGAGACAAGAAAACCTCAAGATGGAAGATTCAGATTTAATATTTCTGGTAGTCTAGATCGAAATGTTGATTTGCGTATCTCTACTTTTCCTACTGTTAATGGTGAAAAAATTGTTATGAGAATTCTAGACACTTCTTCTGAAATTAACGATCTAGAGAGTTTGGGTATTTGGAAGAGAGGGTTAAGAATTATCAATGAAAATATTGCAAAGCCATTTGGAATAATATTAGTTACTGGTCCAACAGGAAGTGGAAAATCAACTACTCTTTATGCAATATTAAAACTTCTGAATAAAGAGGGTGTCAACATTGTAACACTTGAAGATCCCGTGGAATATTTTATGAAAGGAGTTAATCAAAGTCAAATTAAGGCGGAAATTGGTTATACCTTCTCATCCGGCTTGAGATCCATATTGCGTCAAGATCCAGATATTATTATGGTTGGAGAAATTAGAGACAAAGAAACCGCTGAGCTTGCAACGCACGCAGCTCTTACTGGACACTTAGTCTTGTCCACTCTTCATACAAATAATGCCGTTGGAGTCATTCCAAGGATGATTGATATGGGCATTGAACCATTTCTCATCGCATCTGCCTTAAATGTGACTGTTGGTCAAAGACTTGTGAGAAAGTTATGTAGCCATTGTAAGGAGGAAATTGTTCCGACTGCCGCAATGTTAGATATTATTGAGGAGGAGTTAAAAAACATTCCCGAAGATCAAAAGCAAGATCTCAATCTTGAGAAGGGTATTAAGTTATTTCAGGGAAAAGGATGTTCTGAATGTAAAAAAACAGGAACTTCTGGAAGAATTGGTATCTACGAAGTCTTGTCGATGACTCCTGAGCTAGAGTTGATTATGTCTTCTAAGATTACAGATTCAGAAATATTAAAAGAAGCGAAAAGACAAGGAATGATAACAATGAAACAAGATGGAATTATGAAAGCGATACTGGGTTTTACTAGCTTTGAAGAGGTTTTGAAGGCCACGGAGGATTAGATATAATCTTTGAAAAAGCGGTTTTTGTCATTCTTTTGAAAAAGGGAATACATGGTTTTAATTAAATAAATAAATTATAAGACATTAATTTACTAGTTTAGTAGATTTTCTCAGATATAGTCTTTAAATGATAATAGTAAGGATTTTATTGAACAAAGGAGATATTACGAAATGGAACTTGCAAAAATTCTTAAATGAAAATATTATAAATTTATATTAAGTGAAAGTATATGAAAGAAAATATCGAAATAAAAGTTCTGATAGTTGAGGATGACGTTTATATATCTGAGATGTATAAGATTAAATTTGAATCTGAAAATTATGAAACTATTATAATTAATGATGGAACAAAGATAATAGAGATAATTGAACATAAAACGCCAGATATCATTCTTTTGGATATTGTGATGCCTGTTATGGATGGATTTGATGTTTTGAAGATGATCAAAAGTAATGAAAAATATCGAAAAATACCAGTTATCATGTTGACTAATTTGTCTCAAAAGGAAAGTATTGAGAAGGGGTTTGAGCTTGGAGCTGTAAGCTATATAGTGAAATCACATTTCACTCCTTCAGAGGTTGTGAAAAAGGTGAAAGATATTCTTGATGGCGAAAACGACTCATAGAAAAGTTTTGCATTACAAATTTAATCTGTCATTCTGAATCCCTCCCAAGGCGGACAAACAAGTTCAGAATGACAATTTCTGTTCATTTCTATTATTTATATGAATAGAATAGGATGACATCGTCTGGTTGACAATACCACCGACGGGGTCGGTGGTCGTTTAATTTTTTTTAGCAGAGAAATGGATTTGCGTTTTCAGATGACAGTATGATTAATTTCAAACTACTTTGAATTAAAAAAAATTATCAAAGTCATCTCGAAATAATTCGCCAGCTGGCGAATCCCACAAAATGATAAGTTATGGTTTTGTAATTCGAGATAATTAATTTTATTTATAAAATAATTTATGACAAGTATAAACACAAAGCAAGAACTAGATAGTTTATTGTCGATCGTTGCTCAAGAAGAACACTCTGATCTTCATTTAACTGTGGGGAGATATCCGACTGTAAGAATGGACGGAAGGTTAATTCCTCTTACGAATAAAGAAATTTTAACACCTCAAAAAACAAAGGAATTAGTGGATGCTTTTTTAACAGAGGAGCAAAGAGGGAAATTTAAGAATAATAAAGAGCTGGACATTTCATATGATTTTAAGGGTGAGGCTAGATTTCGGATAAATGTTTTTTATCAGAGAGGTTTTGTGAGTGCAGCGTTTCGCCTTATTTCATCAAAAATTAGAACTCTTGAAGAACTTGAAGTTCCAAGTTTAGTTTATGACTTTGTGAAACCTTCGCAAGGATTTATTTTGGTTGTTGGTCCTTCTGGACATGGAAAATCTACTACACTTGCAGCTCTGATCGACAGGATAAATCATCTAAAATATGCTCATATAGTTACGATTGAAGATCCAATCGAATATATTTATACCCAGGACAGATGTATTATAAATCAAAGAGAAGTGCATACTGATACAGAATCTTTTGATACGGCTCTTCGGAGCATTTTCAGGGAAGATGCTGATGTTGTGCTTGTTGGTGAAATGAGAGATGCCGAAACGATCAGTACAGCCATCACTGCTGCGGAAACTGGACATCTTGTTTTTGCCACTTTGCATACAAACAGCGCGGCGCAGACCATTGAAAGGATTATCGATAGTTTTCCAGCAGGACAGCAAAATCAAATTAGAACGCAATTGGCAGGTAATCTTTTGGGTATTGTTTCTCAGCGCTTGATTCCGAAAGCAGAGGGTGGAAGAATCCCGGCAGTAGAGATTATGATCGCCAATTCTGCTGTGAGAAATTTGATCAGAGAGAATAAAACCCATCAGCTAGATTTGGTTATTAATACGAGTGCGGACGAAGGAATGATCTCGATGAACACTTCTTTGGCTAATTTAGTGAGAGATAAAAAAATATCAATGGAAAATGCTGAAATGTACTCTAGTAATGTCAATGATCTAAAAATGATGATGCAAAGGAGGTAAAAATACAATAGTCATTTTGAAGAGCTTATGAAGAAGAATCTAAAAACTATACACACAACACAGTTTTAAAATGTGATCAAGTAATTTATTTTATTGCCTATAGTCTAATAATAATATATAATAGAAAAATAAGAACTAAAAAGCATAAAGATATAAATATATAATAGAATTTGAAAATCGATTCTATTATAAATATTATAGAATTTAAATTAATTTAAACATAGGAAGGGAGGTGAAACGAATGATAAAAATTAATAAACAAGGTTTTACCTTAATTGAGCTTTTGGTTGTCATTGCAATTATCGGAATTTTGTCTAGTGTAGTTTTGACAAGCTTATCTAGTGCCAGAGTAAAAGCGAAAAAAGCAGCGTTTAAGGCTGAGGTAAGTGCAGCAGTTCCAGGGTTTATAATGACTTGTGATGACGGAGCTCTTGTCGTGCCAGCAGCTCCTTCGGCAAATACTCTTACATGGACGCTTGGTGTTAACGCGTGTGCTACTTTTGGGGGGACTTTCTCAATTGTTGCCGTTTCAGTGTTTGATGGAACGTGTACTGGAACAGTAACTGAAGATGGTATAACTTTTACAGGTCCTTGTAACTAAAATTTAAAATTTGTTAGATTATTAAGGACAGTGGTGCCAGAGGTAAAGTATTATTTTTTGTTTTCTGGGCATGATACTGTAATTAAGTTATTTAATAAAAACAGACAAACTTTCTTGTCTGTTTTTATTGTGAAAATCTGTTATAATTATTTTATCAAACAGTGAAGTATTTTGATTTACAATAATAAAATGATCTATATATATTTAATTTTAGTTTTTATCTTCGGACTTTTGATCGGTAGTTTTTTGAATGTCGTAATTTTTCGGTTGGAAACAGAAGAAAAGATCGTTAATGATCGGTCAAAATGTTTGCATTGTAAACATATTTTGTCTTGGAAAGATCTCTTTCCAGTTTTGAGTTATATTTTTTTGAAAGGAAGGTGTCGCTATTGCCAGAAGAAGATCTCATTTCAATATCCTTTGGTCGAGTTGATCACGGCATCTTTTTTTGTTTTGATCTTTAGTCATTTTTTCCTTGAAGCAGAAAAATATTTTATTGAAAATATTATTTTCTATTTATTTATTATTTCTGTTTTGATCATTGTTGCTGTTTTTGATCTGAGACACTATATTATTCCAGATAAGGTAATTTATCCAGCAATTATAGTTGCTATATTTTTTGATTGGCTTTTCTTGAATTCAGTTTTCATTGATCATTTGCTGGCAGCTATTGTTTCGTTTGGATTTTTCTTGATGATTATAATTTTGACAAAAGGGCAGGGCATGGGAGGAGGAGATGCAAAACTTGCTTTTTTGATGGGATTACTTTTGGGGTGGCCTCTGGTCATTTTGGCAATTCTTTTAGCCTTTATATTAGGGTCAATCATCGGTGTAGCTTTGATCTTTATGAAGAAAAAAAAAGCAAAAAGTATGATTCCATTCGGACCGTTTTTGGTTTTGGGAACGGTTTTAAGTTTTTTTTATGGTGAAGAGATTGTCCGGTGGTATTTTGAATTTTTTTTGTAGATTAGTTGTGCAGTTATAAAATTATTGTAATTATGAATTTGATTTTTTCGAATCACGAAGTGTATTAAAATTGTTGTCCTTGTAGATGTTTAATAATTCATGGACAGAAGCTACCTAAATTCTGTCATCCTGAACTTGTTT
>JAGLLA010000004.1 GCA_023140775.1 Candidatus Parcubacteria bacterium | reverse complement strand
TTTACCATAAAAGATAACTTGTAGAGAACTACACTTTGAACATGTTTTTTTTCATAATATTGAACTAGTTTAATATTAAACTCTTCTTTACTGTTATCTTAGCAAAGAACTAGTATTTTTAGCAACAAGTTACCTACCTTTATACCCAGAATGACAAATTATATTTTTTGCATATTTAGAAATAATAAACTGACTTAGTTCGCAAGAAAAAATCATGAACGACCGACTTCGTCGGTAGATCTCTTATATAATTAAAAAATATTTATTTTGTCATTTTCGACCAGAGCGGAGCGAAGCGGGGAAATTGCTTTTATTCACACCAAATCAAATTTTCTAAAGAAAATATTACATAAATTGTAATACATAAAAGATCCTGAATTAAATTCAGGATGACAAATTAAAGAATATATAACTCAAAAATTATGATTACATGGATAAATTTTTTACATCTATATCAGCCTCCGCATCAGAACGGATTTGTTTTTGGGAAAATTGTTGATGAAAGCTATCGGCGGATCGTGAGAATTTTAAATTTAGACGATGATGTAAATTTCACAATGAATGTGTCAGGGTCTCTTTTGGAACAATTAGATTTTTATCAAAAAAATGATGTTATTAATGGTCTAAAAAAGGCTTATAATGACGGGAAAATTGAACTTGTTTCCAGCGCAATGTATCATCCGATTTTGCCACTTTTGGATAGGAACGAGGTCAAAAGACAGATCAATTTAAATAATGAGATATTGAAAAAATATTTTGGAGCAGATCTTAAATTAAAAGGTTTTTATATGCCAGAAATGTGCTATAGCAGAGAAGTTGCAGAAGTTGTGAAAGAAGTGGGATTCCAGTGGATCATTCTTGATGAGATTTCAAAAAATGGTAAATTAGGACAAGGTGATATTGAAAAAGTTTTCGAAATCGAAAATTTAGGATTGAAAATTGTTTTCAGAAATAGGAAAATTTCTGATTCTTTTGTGCCTCAAAAAATAAATGAAATTTCAGGTGATCAAGAAGACAGGGTTGTCATCACTGCTACAGACGGAGAACTCTATGGTCATCATCATTGGGATTTGGAAAGGCATCTTGAGGAAAATTTTGCCAATAGAAATATTAAAAGATTAAAAATTTCTGATTACATCGAGCAGTTCAAGGATCTTGAGAAAATAGATCCAGTGGACTCTTGTTGGGAGTCATCAGTTGAGGATTTGAAGAATAATATTCCCTATTCATTCTGGTATGATCCTCAAAATAAATTACAAAAAATGCTTTGGGATTTGGCGTTATTTTCAATTAATACTGTTGAAGAAAATCAAAAGGACAAGGGTTACGAAATTGCCAGAAGTCTTGTGGACAGAGGATTGACTAGCTGCACTTTTTGGTCTGCTAGTGGAAAGAGATCTTTTATTTGGCAAGACGTAATTTGGAATCCCGACATGATCGAGTCTGGCGCGCTGAACTTAGTTCGAGCTATTCGGTCATTGGAAAAACTGGACACAAAAAAGAGAATAAAGGCAGAAAAAATGTTTCTCAATATCATTGAAAATATCTGGAGCAGCCATTGGAAAAAACATTATCAGAATCAATAATAAGGACAGTCCTTAAAGGAATCTCTGAAATTAGTAAGACGGGTTTTGTCAAAAAGTATTTTCGAAATTTATTTCTCAAAGGACTATCCCTTTTTAAAGCATTATTTCTTGCTTTTTTGTTTTATTCGCAGAAATAAAGATTAATGTTATAATGTGTTAATAGGATGCAAACGATAATTTACACAAAACTATGAAAATAAATAAAAATTTATGGATAGCGGGTGGGTATTATGTTGATTTTGATGCGCATGAGCAGTTTCGTATTATTGGTCCGAATAATCATCTTTATTGCGGATTGATCGATATTCCAAGACATAAAATTACTATTAATTCAGATGAAAGTGTGGATGATGCTTTGGAAATTAAGGCACAATTTAATACGAATAAAATTAATTTATACTATCCTGCTATGGATGATATGAGAACTGTCAGAGATATTGTGAATTCCAAAACTTTTCTGCAAATAAGAGGAGATGTCTATGATCGTCTTGTTCCGCAGCTTGCCAGAAAAGTTAAAAAAAATGGACAAACACAGCTAAGGTTTAAGAGAAATTACGGAAAGAAATATTATCAAACCATATTTGAATTTGATGATAGTGTGCAGGTCAAAAAAATCAAACACCCTTTTATGGGTTTTGAAATTTCGACAAAGTCAGAAAAAATTTCATTACTCATTAGAGCAAATACTAACGATCTAAATCGACAGACCTTTAAAAAGATTAGTTTAATCGAAAAAGATAATTTTGATTTTCGAGTTTTTAAAGAAAAGAAGAATTTTATCGAAAAAGTTTGGGATCAAACTGAAATTGAGATCAAGCATCTTTTGCAGTGGGGGAAAACTTCTGGTGATCGGTTTGGCACAGTTTTTCCAAGGGATTGGATGGAAGCGGCAGATATTGGGCATCATGATTTTACTTCCGAAGTGCGAAGCTATATGTATGAAATGAGTTTGAAAAATGTCAATTCGAAAGGTGAGGGTTGGCATGAGGATGTTGTCGGCGAGTTTAAATATGAATATGAAATATCAGGCAAAGATGTTTTTGACAGACACATGATTGATATTGAACCCAAGTATTTAATGGGTATTGATTTTTTGTCAGAAAATTTCTGGCTAAAAAAAGATAATAGAAAAAAAATGCATTTGGTTGCAAAATATGTGCTCAAACAAGCAAAGACAAGAAATCATATAACATTTAAAAAACATCATGATACTGGTAATTGGAGAGACAGCGGAGATGCGTTCAGAAGACTTGACAGTCTGATCGCTCCTTTTGATGTTAATGCCGTTTTCTATCCTAAGGCATTGGAAGCTATAAAAAATCATTATATAAAACTTGGATTTAAGAAAAAAGATTTAATTGCGATTAAGGAAGTATGTCAGAAGTGGAAAAATAAAAAAGATGAATATAAATTTAGAAACAAAGATGGAAGCACGGCCTATGCTCTCGCTCTTTATGGAAGCGGGAAAAATGGAGATGGATCGCAAAAATATGAAAAAATGAAACTCAATCACCTTGATGAATCATATTTATATACATACTTAAATGTCAACGAGGAGGATATTACAAGTTATTGTAATCGACTCCTAGATCCTGATTATTTTTATACAAAATCAGGACCTTTGCTTGTTGCCAGTAAAAGCAAATATTTTTACACCAAACAAGAATATCACGGACAGGTTATCTGGATCAAACAGACAGCTTTTGTTGTTTTGGGTTTAAGCAAGCATCTCAAGCATTCGATCATTGAAGGTTGGTCGATTGATTCTCAAAGATTAATCAAGAAAACTATTATAAAAATTTGCGAAGATACTTTGCAAGCAGTTGAACAGATGAATTCCATTCCAGAAGTATATGCTGACATTAGTGGAAAGACAATTCCTTTTCACGATCTCTTAGGAAACAAAAATCAGGGCAGTGAAGTTCAACTTTGGTCTGCAGTCGGAATTAGAAGAATTATCAGAAAATATTATGAGCTTTTGACAGAAGATATCTATAAGATATAATTTCTACCCAGCTTTAGCTGAGGGTAGTTGAAACTTTAGTTTCAATATTCTTCAAAAACTGCGACACGAAAGTATCGCTAATCATCGGATTATTCCAGGTAGAATTCAGAAATCAAGGAGGTTCAACCTCGATAATATTGCAATATTCTATAAAAGCTTTATTATGGAATATGGAGGATGATAGTTTGGTAATAAATATCAAAAAAAGTATTAATGAAATTTTGCAAAAAGAAATAAAGGCCTATCAGGTAGCTATAGTATTAATCTTAGTCATTATTTTGTTTTATATATTAGTTAATATACCTAGGATTATAGGCAATATTATTGTTGCAATTGTCATGATTCTTGCAGTTGCTTTTGTATTATACTTATGTCTTTTTGCAGACGAATAGGAGAGTTATAAAAACTGCTCTCTTTTTTAATTTAGTGGTATACTTGGAATATAACTTAAAATTTACTAAGAAAATAATTATGAAAAAAACAAATAAAATTCTCGCTTTTGATATTGGAGGGACAAAAATTGCCAGTGGAATTGTTGAATTTTCTCAGAAAGGATATCAGATCTTTGATTATCAAAAAGTCCCAACCCCAAAGAACAAAAAAGATCTTATAAATATCATCATTGAGTCGGCATTAAATCAGAAAAGAAATGGCGGATTTAAAAAGATCAAAATTGGTATTGCTGGTCAAATTGACAGTAAAAATGGAATTATCATGCATTCACCGAATATAAATGGTATTGATAGTATGAATTTAAAAAGCATCATCAAGGAAAAAATTGGCGAGACAGTGGAAATTGAAAACGATGTGAAGTGCTTTGCGCTTGCTGAGAATGTTTTTGGAAGAGTAAAGAATTTTCAGAATATTGTCTATTTGGCAATTGGCACAGGAATAGGCGGGGCGATTGAAATTGACAACAAATTATATTGTGGAGAAAACAATATTGCTGGTGAGTTCGGGCACATGAGTATTGAGTATGATGGTAGAAAATGTGCTTGCGGAAACAGAGGTTGCTGGGAGAAGTATGTGTCTGGAAAAGCAATCGAAAAATTATATTTCGATCTTTATGCGGAGAAAAAAAAGGCCAAAGAAATCGCCATTGACTCAGCAAGAGGTATCAGAAAAGACAAAAGAGTCATCAAAGAGGCTAGTAAATTTCTGGCTATGGGTCTAGTGAATATAATCAATACCATAAATCCCGAAGTAATTTTAATTGGTGGCAGTGTTTCCAGACAAGATGAGATTTTGAAATTAGCAAAAGAAGAGGCGCTAAAAAAAGTTTTGATACCTGGAAGAAAAACAAAAATATTGCAATCAAGATTAGGCAATGAGGCCACCTTGATTGGTGCAGCGTTATTATAAATATAGAATTTCTACAATAAAAAACCGCTAAAGCGGTTTTTTGTTATCTTAAATTAGGAAGAAGTTTGTTTTTACATTATTAATTTCAGTTCCATATATTTTTCGTTGGCTCTAGTCTCCTGACTGGAGCCTATTGTGAGGTCCCACTGAAATTTACATAAAGTTCCAGTCAGGAGACATGGAACCAACAAGCTAAACAATCTTGCTAATTGCAATTATAGAATCGTCATTTAGCAAATAATTTCTCGCGGATGAATACAGCCAATCTTTCTGTTTTATGACATAACATTTTTTAACTGGATTATTATGTAGATAATTTAGTTTTTGTAAAAAGAATTTTTCTGATTCTATTATTTCTGGATAGTTTTCTCTCTGCCAGATTTAAAAAGAGCTGTTTTTCTTTTTTGAATAAGAACTTTTTATTAAAGATAAAATATATTTGCGATTATCTTTTTCTAATAACCTTTTTGTTTGAAAGGTGGTAAACTTTTTAAATGACGCTACTATATCTTCTAAAGAATAATTTTCTTTAGCTGATACCACACAATGAATATGATTAGTCATAATCACAAATCCGTACAAAAGCAATCCTTGGTTTTTCTGGCAATACTTGAATGTATTTATTATTAAATCAAAATATTCCGGTTTTGTAAAAATATCAATCCATTCTATTGTTGTAAAATTTAAAAAATGGATTTTATTTTTATTTTCTTTATTTATTCTTGGTGTTGGCATAGGTAACAATTTATGTTTTTCACACGAGGCTCCACACAGGAGTATAGAGCCAACGAATCATTTTAACAATATTGCAATTTATTTTTTAATTTTCACAAACCTTCTTTTGCCAACTTGCACAATCATGCCGTCCTTAATTTCAATTTCTGTTTCAAAATCTTTCTGCACGACATCATTAATTTTCACTCCACCTTGTTGAACAAGTCTGCGAGCATCAGATTTTGAGGAGGCGAGTTTTGTTTCGGTCAGTAAATCTAAAAGATTATATTCTTTTTTTGCAAGTTTAATTTCTGGAACATTTGTTGGTTTATTTTTGTCTCGAAAAATTTTATTGAATTCTTCCTCAGCCTTATCGGCCTCAGTTTTGTTGTGATAGATTGCGATGATGTTTTTGGACAGTTTGACTTTCAGGTCTCGAGGATTATTTGAAATATCTCTCAAGTCTTTTTCAATTGCATCTAATTCTTCTTTGGAAATGTCTGTCAGAAGTTTGAAGTAATAAAAGATCATATCGTCAGAAATTGACATAATTTTTCCAAACATTGAATTTGGACTTTCGGTGATTCCGATATAATTATCAAGGCTTTTACTCATTTTTTCTTTTCCATTAAGTCCAACCAGCAGGGGACAGGTGATGACATTTTGCTGAGATTTATCCATTTTCTTCTGCAAACCTCGTCCTGCGAGCATGTTGAATTTTTGATCAGTTCCGCCAATTTCAACATCAGCTTCGATCATAATCGAATCGTAGGCCTGCATGATCGGATACATAATCTCATTGACGCCGATGTCAATTCCGTTTTTGAGTCTTTTTGAAAAATCATCTCTTTCCAGAATCCTGGCAACAGTAAATTTGCCCGTAAGAGTTAAAACATCTTCAAATCTCAGTTTTGAGAACCATTCGCTGTTATATCTAATCTCTGTTTTTTTGATATCCAAAATTTTTCCAACTTGTTCAAAATAGCTTTTGGCATTTTCCTTCACCTTTTCGGCAGAAAGTGCAGGGCGAGTTTTTGATTTTCCTGACGGATCACCGATCATTCCCGTGGAATCACCGATAATAAAAACAACCTGATGTCCAAGATCTTGAAACTCTTTTAGCTTGCGAATAACCACAGAATGACCCAGATGCAAATCTGGCCTTGAAGGGTCGCAACCCAGCTTGATGCGTAATTGTTTTCCAGAAAGTAATTTTTTCTCTAAATTATCTTGAATAATCACTTCCTCGACATTATGTGAAAAAAGAGTTTTGATTTTTTCTCGATCGGTAATAATTTTGTTCATAGTATTGACAATTATATGATTATTGTATATTGTATTGGTAATATATAAATTGATATGGAGGTATTAATATGAAGAAGGATAAAGGATTTATTGGCCCAATAAGTGCTTCATTAATTGTAGGTAATCCTGACACAATAGAGGGAATTATTATCAAATCAGGCAATGAAAGATTCGAAAACTATTGGATTGGAGAACTTGCTAGGAGAATACGTAAACACAAGCCACTTTCTTCTAGTATAAGAAGAATAGGATGTCGCGAATATTTATTATTAACTGCTGATAGTGTTCGACTTCAGCTGGTAATGGAAAAGGGCGATTTGGAAAGATTAAGTGGCATTCTTGGTAGGATTAACAAAATGAGAAAGTTCGAGGTTGAGCTTGAAGATGGACCAGGGCCGTATCATCTAAAAATCATATTCGATTCGCGTTTACTCTGCGGAAATCAAGACAACAGAATGGCAAATAAAGTGCAAAAAACTTTCGCTTTAAATTTAAGACCAACTCAACCTAAAAGTCCAAAAAAATTAAAGCAATGGGTTGAATATTTTGGATGACAAAACTAATTCTATGGGATACTGAAAGGTGTCCTCTATTTTTTTGTCTAAAAATTAAATTTTACATTTAAAGAAATACGTAACCCATGTGAGAAATATTAAATTAACTATAAAGTTTTTTATAATAATCAACAAAAATTCTATTTCTACTCTTAACTTATCATAACTTAGCTCATTTTACAAGAAATTTGAGATATAAAAAAAGAGACTAATTGAATTTCGCCTCTCAGTTGCTAGAATTTTTTAGCTCACAAATTCTCTTTTTAGTGCTCTAGTTGCTCGATTTATACCAGTGACAAATTCAGCAGACACTTCAGCTGTTCCTGAATAATCTTTTCTGGCAACATCAAGCACATTGACTGGCATCTGCAGAATTTCTGATAAAGGACCTGGCATTCCTTTCTTCTTTAGTTCTTCGATGTTTCTTCTTGAATTTTTTACAATATTAGCTTGGACAATCAGTTCATTCGTTTTATATTCGTATGTTAAGGTGGTGTATATGGATAATATCACTGCCAGACAAAGCACTGTTAAGTATAATATTCCACTTAAATATAATACTTCATCAAGCTGTTTTAGTATCGTCCAAAAAAACATTGAACCAAGCAATACGAGCATAGAAACTAGTGTCCTAATTATTGATTCTAATATTATGATAGTTTTTCTCGATATGTTTGTTTTTAATGATCTGTCTTTTTTAGAGAACATTTATTTACCTCCTTCTATATATACAAATATGTTATCATAAATTCATATGTCTAGCAATGATTCGAAGATTAACTTCTTAAATTGACACTCTTTTCAAAACTTCATATTATAGTTATAATATATTGGTAGTAAGTAAGGCTAGATTATAACTTAATACTTAATATTATACCGTGGCCGTTAGAAGAAAATATCGAATTGAAAAGAAAATTGTGGTAAAAAAAAGACCTCATCAGAAAAAAAGGTCAGGTTTTAAATTGCCAAAAATTTCTCATAGCAAGAAAGTAGTTAGAAAAGGAATAATCAAAAAAGGGACAATCAGAAAAAAGATGATTCCAACTCTATTCGAAAGGGTACTAAGAATAAAAAAGAATAAGAGCAAAAAAGGAAGAATTAAGAGATTTTTCAAATTCGCGCTAAGATTGTCTATTATATTTTTTGTCGCTGGACTAGTGACTATGATTGGTGTTTTTATATATTTTTCAAAAGATATTCCAAATCCAGATAGAATTGCCGACAGAAGTGTCGCGCAATCTACAAAAATATATGACAGAACGGGAGAACATTTGTTATATGAAATACATGGTGAAGAAAAAAGAAGCGTGGTGAAGCTCGATCAAATCTCGCAACATTTGATTAATGCGACAATCGCGACTGAGGACCAAAAATTCTATAAGCATCACGGCGTTGATTTCAAGGGTATTGCCAGGGCAATTTATAAAGATGTTATTAGTGGAGAGAAGCTTCAAGGAGGGTCAACCATCACTCAACAATTGATCAAGAACTCTGTTCTAACTCCTGAGCGAACTCTCACGAGAAAAATCAAGGAGCTGATTTTGGCAATTGAAACTGAGCAAAAATTCAGCAAAGATGAAATTTTGGAAATGTATTTGAATCAAATTCCTTACGGGTCGAATGCCTATGGCATTGAATCGGCAGCGCAAACATTTTTTGGAAAATCCGCCAAAGATTTAGACATTTCAGAGTCAGCTCTTCTGGCAGGCCTCCCCAAGGCGACCACATATTATTCTCCCTATGGAGCTCATCCTGAGGCGGTAGAAAATCGTTATCAAAATATTATTTGGCAAATGGAAGGTGAGGGGTTTATTAGTGAAGAAGAGGCGAATATTGCCAAGGAAGAAAAAATATTAAAGAGAGTTAGACCATTTGAAGCAAGTATCAAGGCTCCTCATTTTGTGATGTATATCAAGCAACAATTGGTTGATGAATACGGCGTGGAAAAAGTTGAAAAAGGAGGTTTACGCGTTTATACAACCTTGGATTATGACATGCAACTTATCGCTGAAGATGCTGTGAGAAAAGGAGTTGAAAAAAACACAAAACAATATAATGCTAAAAATGCATCTTTAGTAGCAATTGATCCTGAAACTGGACAGATTCTTTCGATGGTTGGAAGCAAGGATTATTTCAACTTAGAAGAAGATGGTAATGTAAATGTGGCAATTTCGAATCGTCAGCCAGGATCATCCTTTAAACCTTTTGTCTATGCGGCCGCGTTTAAGAAAGGGTATACTCCTAATACGATTCTTTTTGACGTGGAGACTAATTTTGGCAAAGATGGAAGTGGCAAGGAATATCGTCCGCAAAATTACAATTTCCAATTTTCTGGTCCAGTGACCATCAGAGAGGCATTGGGCAGATCCTTGAATATACCTGCCGTGAAAACTCTTTATTTAGCTGGCATAGGAGATAGTGTACAAATGGCGCATGATTTAGGAATTACAACAATGAATAGTCCTGACAAATATGGATTATCTTTGGTTTTGGGAACAGGAGAGGTTAAATTAATTGATATGGTTTCTGCATATAGCGTTTTCGCAAATGACGGAAAAAGAAATAATACCGTTGGTATTTTGAAAATCGAAGATTCTTATGGAGAGGTTTTGCAAGAATTTACAGAAAATCCCAAGAACGTTTTAGATCAACAAGTTGCCAGAAATATCAACAGTATTTTATCTGATAATAGTGCCAGAATGAAAACTTTTGGAATGAAAAATAAATTAAATTTTGAAGAAAGACCTGTCGCTGCAAAAACTGGAACAACTAGCGACTATAAAGATGGCTGGACGATAGGTTACACTCCAGGTCTAGCAACTGGAGTTTGGGCTGGAAATAATAATGGAGAAAAAATGAAACAAGGAGGAGGTATCACGGTTGCCGCTCCTATTTGGAATGACTTTATGTCTCGAGTGCTTGCTCTTGATCCAGTTGAAAACTTTATTCCTCCAAAACCAATTGAAACTGGTAAAAGAATTCTGGACGGTGAGTTTAGTAACGAAATCGTGATCGAAATCGATAAAGCCTGCGTAGACAAACTTGCCACTGAGCTTACGCCAGAAGATCAAATTGATGAAAAAACTTATCTTGAAATTCATAATATTTTGTATTATGTTGACAAGGATAATCCGAGAGAAGATATTCCAGCAGATCCTTCTTCTGACCTAAGTTTTGCGTCTTGGGAAGAGACAGTTTTGCTATGGGCTCAGGAGAATGAAACTGAAATGAACACCACTCTTCCTGCGGAGGTTTGTTCAGTTAGACAGGAAGACAAAATGCCGATTTTGCAAGTGCGGTATCCTCAAGACAATCAGATCGTTAAGAATGGCAAGATCGTTGTTAGCGCAGAATCATTTACAGTTTTTGGTATGGGACAAATTGATGTTTATTTTGATGATAATCTCATTGGAGTTGGTAAGGTTACTCCCTATGAAGTTTCATATAAATTGCCAAGTAGAACCAAAGAAGGATTACATACGGTTTCAGTCAGAGCATACGATAAAGTGGGAAATCTCACTCAAAAAGAAATCACGGTTATTGTCAGTAATAATTCCTCTTTATATCTTAAGCCAATTTTGGAAACCGATTTTCCATTTATACTCAACACTGCGGTTTCAGCATCTAATATTCGAAATGTAGATTTCTATTATCAATTAGACAGCATATATGATGCTGACATGAATTTAGTTAAAAAACCAGGGATCAAGAAAAAAATCAGTTCAGCCGACTATGCTGTTCCTGGCGAGGAAAATATCTATCAAATTTTATGGGAGGAAGACAAGCAATATTTCATTTCCGGAAAGTATAAAATCTTTGCAATTCTCAATGAAAAAAACGGAAGATCATATGAGAGCAATAAGAGATTTGTGGAGGTGAAATAAATTTATTCTAATCTTTTTGATATTAAATAATATGAATAAAATAGAAGGGAATATTTGGAAATTGTATGTGTTTCAAATATTATCTGGATTGTTCTTTTTTGTGCCGATAATGGTTCTTTTTTGGCAAGAAAATGGGTTAAGTATCACAGAAATAATGATTTTACAGTCAATTTATTCTGTGATTATTGTTTTACTGGAAATTCCAACAGGTTATTTTGCCGATGTTTTTGGCAGAAGAATGTCTCTAATAAGTGCTAGTGTTTTTGTTTTTTTGGCTTTATTAGCTTATGGTTTGGGGTATAACTTTTCTCAATTCTTGATAGCTGAAATTTTATTTGCTTTTTCAATTTCTCTTATATCTGGCGCAGATTCAGCCATGCTTTATGATACCTTGAAGGACTTGAAAAAAGAAAGGTTGTATAAGAAAATTTGGGGAAATATTTTATCTTATTCATTTATTTCTTTAGCATTGGCAAGTATTATAGGAGGCCTTGTAGGTAAAGTAAATTTAAGATGGACAATGTACCTGACACTTCCATTTATGTTTTTTCTTATTCCTCTTTCAATATCATTAAAGGAACCGCACAGACATAAATTGATTTTTAAGAAAGGGTATATTGTTGATATGTTAAGAATTATCAAAACTGTTATTTTGAATAACAAAAAATTGAAATGGCTTATAATTTATTCAGGAGTTCTGCTCGGTTTTAACGGAGCAGGTCTTTGGCTTTATCAACCATATTTTCAAATTTCTGGATTGGATATTGCTTATTTTGGAATTGTATTTGCTTCTTTTTATCTCGTGGCTGCACTCAGTTCAAAATATGCTCATAGGATTGAAAATTATTTAGGTCAAAAAATTACTTTGTATATGTTAATATTTTTAACTGGAATAAGTTATCTTCTGATGAGTAATTTCATATTTCTTTTCAGCTTTTCTTTTATTTTTTTACAACAGCTTGTTAATGGATTAGCAACTCCGATTATAGAAGACTACATTAATAAAGCAACTAGTTCGAAAATTAGAGCTACTGTTCTATCAATTAAAAATATGTCACAAAGATTTTTTTATGCTGCGATAATTCCAATAATTGGCTGGATTGTTGATGTTTATAGTTTGATTCAAGCCTTGACAATTCTCGGAATCACAACCTTGATAGTTGGCATATTTTCGATTTTGATGTTGAGAAAGGTGAAAGTTATATAAGCAGGATATTAACAGTTGAAAAAAAGTATCAATAAATTAATCAAAAATCATGACGAGAATTTTAGTTTTTTGAGATAGTATTACCCATGGTGCTTGGGACAAAATTAGGGGGGGATGGACTGATCGTTTGAAGGTTTTTTGCATGGAAAAAGAATTAGAAAATAAGAAATTTGATTATTCTGTCTATAATCTTGGAATTTCTGGAGACACTTCTGAAAATATTTTACGAAGGTTGGAAAATGAGATTAGTTGTCGAGTATGGGAAAATGAGATGGTAAAAATTATTTTTGCAATTGGCGTGAATGACTCTTGGTTTATTAAAAATAAAAATACTTTTAAGGTTATGCCAGATAATTTTGAAAATAATATTACAAAAATAATCAAAATTTCTCAAAAATTTTCTTCCAACATAGTTTTCGTTGGACCTGCTCCAGTTGATGAAATTAAAACAATTTCGTGGGATATTGATATTTCATACAAAAATGAACACATTAAAAGTTATAATAAAATTATAAAATTAGTTTGTCGAGAAAATAAAATTAGTTTTCTCGATATATTTGAAAAGTTTCTAAAACTAGAATATAAAAAATTATTGGAAAATGGTCTTCATCCAAACTCCAAAGGACATGAAATAATGTTTGAAATTGTGAGAGATTTTTTATTTCAAAATGAAATAGTTGAATAGGAAAAAATATAAACAAAAAAACGGTGTCTAAACCGTTTTTTTGTTATGCAGATTGTTTGTTTTGTGCTTTATAGATCAATGTTTTGAATCTGTTTTATTCCAGAATGACAATTATATGTCATCTCGAAATGAGTGGAGCGATTGAGAGATCTATGGACTAAATAAGTATCGTCTAGATTTATAAATTGTAATGAGTCTTAGCTGATTTATAGATTTCTCGTTGCTATCGCTCTGCCGAAATGACAGTTTGGTTTCTCACGCTCCAGGATTAGAAATGATAAATCAATATAACAATTTAGCGATTTAGTTCTTATTCATCTCTGTCTCTGAAAATAAATCTGTCTTTTTCCTTGGCGTGTTTGTAGAGTTCGATAATCTTTCTGCGGGCAGTGACTGGATGAGGGACGGACTTGATCTCGAACTTGTTTTCTTCGGCCGCCGTTTGAATGTGAATATTTCCAAAACCAAACATGGTCGGAATCGCTCCGCTAACACTACTTGTGATATCTTGAATCTTTTTTAAGTCTAATTCAGAAACGCTACGATTAAAAAAACCTTTTTGTTCGATATCAATTAGTCGCTGATTTGTTATGATCCAAACATCCAGGTAGTAGTCCACCCAGATCACAAAAGCTATAATCCAGATAAACCCGTAATAAATAACAGAAGTTAAAAGATAAACGTTTTGATAAGGAAATTCAAGAAAAGCTGGAAATGCTTTGGGAACAAGAAATATATATATCAAGATAGGCAAAAATAAAAACAAGAAGAGTTGGATTACATAAGGAAGAAGAGATATTGAGTGCTTGCGCAGAACAAGAACTACACTTTCGTTGTGATGTTGTCCAGGAAAAGTGTATTTGTCTACTTTATGCAGGTTTATTGATTTTTTGGTCATATTATTTATTAAATAGGCTAATGTTTGATATTTCCATTAGATCTTCTATGCTAATTTCATTCCAATTTATCATCAAAAAAAGAGAAGTTATTAGTAAAGATATGAAAATAAGAATTGTGATAAAAAACAAAGCAACTTTTTTTGTTAGATCTCCCTTGATTCCGTATTTATTCAAGTGATAAAAGATCAACCAGCCGAAAATGAAAAAGATACCCAAGGGGATAAAAACAAAAGCTAGAAAATCTACAAAAGGGAATGATGTAGCTAATGACATAATCTTTGAAAAATTATTTATATTAAAGTGTTTTGATTATCTTTTGGAAAATCAAAACCGAGATGATTGTAAGCAAGTTTCGTCACCTTTCTTCCTCTGGGTGTCCTTTGAAGAAAACCTAGTTGCAGGAGATATGGCTCATACACATATTCAATTGTGTCTTCTTGTTCACTTAGGCTAGCTGCAATCGTTGAAACGCCAACTGGACCTCCATTAAATTTTTCTATAATTATTTCAAGAATTTTCCTGTCAGTATGTTCTAGTCCGTAATTGTCAATTTCGAGGTGATCAAAAGTTTGACCGACAATGCCTTCGTTGATAATTCCATCTCCTTTGACTTGAGCAAAATCACGAACCCTTTTTAAAAGACGATTTGCAATTCTTGGTGTTTGCCTTGAGCTTTTTGCAATCTTATCAGCCCCATCTGAATCTATGGCAATGTCCAAAATTTTACCAGATCTTTTTACAATTTGTTTTATGTCATCATTATTGTAAAAATCAAGTCTTTGTGAAATTCCAAAACGATTCAGAAGGGGAGAGGAAATTAGGTCAATCCTGGTTGTTGCTCCAATAAGGGTAAATTGTGGAAGATCTAGTCGAATAGTTCTGGCCGATGGTCCCTTGCCAACAATAATGTCCAGGGCATAATCTTCCATTGCAGGATATAAGACTTCTTCAATCAATTTATTTAATCTATGAATCTCATCAATGAACAGAATATCGCCGTCTTCCATGTTTGTTAAGATCGCTCCTAGATCACCAACTTTTTCGATTGCTGGTCCAGAGGTAATTCTGATATTTTTGTTCATTTCATTGGCAATCAAATATGATAACGTTGTCTTCCCAAGTCCGCTTGAACCATGGAACAAAATATGCTCGATTGTTTCATTTCTTTTTTGAGCTGCCTTGATAAGGATGTCAATATTTTTTTTGATTTTGTCTTGGCCAATAAATTCCTTGAGAAATTTTGGTCTAAGAGATAAATCTAGGCTCTCATCTTCGATTATTTCTTTTGAATCAGTAATTTCCATATTTATTAAAAGGTTAGTGTTATATTATCTTAAATTATATAATAACTTAGTAATCATAAATTTGTTCTATTGATCGCGAACTTCACCTATTTTAAAGCAATTAGCTAATCTTATTATAACAGATTCACAGCTCTTGACAAGATTTGTCATTTCTGCTACACTTATCAGTCAAGTTAGAAAAGTTCGACATTTAAAAGTATTTAGTAATTTGTAGACAGTTGGGGATATTATCCCAGACCTGGGTAGTTTGGGTTCCTCTATTGGAATTTTCTGGTCTATTCCTCGGAAATTTCTCCACCCTCATCCTTTTATAAGCTGAGGATCTAGCTGTCTGCAATTTATTGAATGCTTTCTTTTTTTGCTTAAATTTGGTATGCTATTAATATTATAAACATAGATTTAATTAAATGGTTTTCAAAATAGATGTTAGCAGGGAAAGAAAGAAAATGATTTTTATCCTTTTATTTGTTTTTTTGATGCTCATTATATTTTATAAATGGCAAGTTACAGTCTCAAATTCATATTTATTTCTGGGAAATAAAAATTATAATAATAAAATTTATGATGAGGCACTAAAAAATTATAAGTATGCACTGACTATAGATGGAAATCGGAGTATTGCGTATGAAGCTAGAATCAATAGAGCATCAATCTTTTATGAGCATGGTAATCTGGAAAAGGCTGAGCAGGAAATATACAGAGCAATCAATGAGAAAAAGAGTGATCATATTGCTTATGAAATTATGGGAGATATCTATTATGCAAAGAGAAATATAGTTGATGCGATGACTTATTATAATAAGTCGAATCAAATAAAAAATTCGAAACAAGTCAGAATTAAAGTAGGAAAAAGTTTTATAGCAAAAGGCGAGAATGAAAAGGCTTATAATATTTTTTCTCAGTTGCTTCAAGATAATAATGATTCAGAAGTGTTGTATTATTTAGGACTACTTGATTTTTATGATAGCGCTGAATATAATACTTTTTTTCAACAGATCGAGAAAAAGAGTGATGATTATGAATTTGAGCTAAAAACATTAAAAGAATCTTCCGAGAATTATTATAATATAAAAAATAATAAATATAAAAATATTTTAATCGCTGATTTGTACAACAAGATCAATCAGCCATATTTGGCGATGAACAAACTAAAGGAAAACGGAGAAGATGATATCGACTATAGAGATGCCTGGATAATTTTGGGAAAATCTAGTTTTATATTAGGGGACTATGAAATGTCTGCTCATAATTTTCAAAAAGCATTTGATCTGGATGGTCATAATGCGGAAATATCTTTTTGGCTTGAAAGTTCTCTTGAAAGGATGAAAGATAGATGAATGTCGTCAAATAACATTTTATATTTTAGGACATGGTCTGCGATAATCTCCTGCAAGAAAACGACATTTTGTGTAAATGTCGTTCTTTTATTGAATTTGAGTGAATTTACTTAAAATTTATTTGAAAATATTTCTCCAGTAACTCTTCTGATCTCTTCAAGAGATGTTATTCCTTCAATCGCTTTTAAGATTCCATCCTCCTGTATTGTGATCATTCCATCTTCTCTTGCTTTTTCCATTACTTCTGATGCGGATGTGTTGTGAAGAATAATTTTCTCTATATTTTGGGTTAATATAAACATTTCGTAAATTCCTATTCGTCCTTTGTATCCAATGAAATTACACTTAGAACATCCACAACTTCTGAATATTGTTTTTACATCTCTTGGTATTTCCATGCTGTTGTTTCTTGGGATTTTTGACAATATTTCCTTGATCTTATCTATTGTTTCCTGAGCGGGTGTGTATTCTTCTTTGCAATGTTCGCATAAAGTTCTCACTAATCTTTGTGCAATGATTGCGTTGATTGACGGAGAAATCAATGTCGGATTAACCTTAAGGTGCAAAAGTCTTGGTATGGCTCCAGCGGCATTATTGGTATGCAATGTTGAAAACACTGAATGTCCTGTCAAGGCAGCTTGAATTGATATCTCAGCAGTTTCAGAGTCTCTGACTTCTCCTACCATGATTACATCTGGATCTTGTCTCACCACAGCTTTTAATCCTTGAGCAAATGTTAAACCAGTGTCTGCATGGATCTCTGTTTGCGAGATTCCTTCAAGTCTATACTCAACTGGATTTTCAAGCGTAATAATTTTTATATTCGGTTGGTTAACTCTGCGAATAAATGAATATAAAGTTGTTGTTTTTCCACTTCCAGTTGGACCTGTAACCAAGAGCATTCCAGTCGGCTTGAGTAATTGTTCTTCAACCTTTTCCATGTAGAACTGATTGAATCCCAGTTCGTCTAGCTTTAATCCTGTTGCGTCTTCGGACAGAATTCTCAGTACAATACTTTCGCCGTAAGTACTGGGAAGAATAGAAGCTCTAATATTTATTGATTTATTCTCTAAGTCTATGCTAAAATGACCATCTTGCGGAATGTCAGTTACGTTTAATTTCATTTTAGAAAGCATTTTTACTCTTGATGTTATTGTTCTGCTTACTTTGATGGGAAGATTGACTATATCCTGAAGTACACCATCTACTCTATATCTTAGTCGTATATAATCGAGATTAGGCTCAATGTGCACATCACTTGATTTCGTTTTTATGGCCCCGGCCATAATTATATTAAATATTTCAGTTGTGTTAATTTCAGAAATTCTTTTTTTCAGATCTATGATGTTGTGTATTCCTTTTTCAAATTCAGTCAAATCTTCTTTTTTCAAAGAAACACCCTGATCTTCAAATCTTTTGGTTACTGTTGAAAGATCATAAGTTAACCAAGCCTTTCGGAGACTATCACTTGACACTACCACTAAGGTATAATTCATTTTATCTTCCTGCTTGAGCTTTTCAAGAACTTTATTTGTCTCATAATTCTCAGGATCTTTTACTGCAATTTTTAATTTCTTTCCAACCTTATAAATTACTGCTAAACTAGCATTTTGGGCTGTTTCTTTTGGAACGATGCTTACCATTTCCGGATCTATCGGAATCAAACTTAGGTCTACATAAGGAAGGTGATATTTGTTTGCCATGGCATTTGCTCTCTCTTCTTCGCTTTTATGATGTAGCTTTTGAATCGTTTCTTCTTGGACTTTTTCCTTTAACTCCTTAGTATTTTTATCTGAATCATTATTGTTTACATGAACTAAGTGTTGCATATTATTATATTATTAAATAAATAGTGAGATTAAAATTTTAATATTTTGTCTTTATAGAAATGATATTATGTAATATTTATAAATAATGTTTAATTCATATCGTATATTTGATTTCATTATATCATAAATTCAGAAGTATTAAAATTAAAAAACAAGGCTAAAAAAGTCTTGTTTTGGAATCATATATTGGAGCTTAAACTATATTTTTAAATTAATACTATCCTCGTATTCTTTGATTTTCCTCAATATTTCTTTTTCAGCCAAATCAAGCTCGGTTTCATCGGCTTGGAAAAATATTTGATCTTCTTCTATCTTTCCCTTTAATAATTTTTTCAGACCACTGTAATCCATCCTTCCAGTAAAATTGATGATACCATTTACGACTCCATTATTTTTATACAGCAGAAGCAATAAATTAAACTCAGGAGAGCTATTCGCAAGTTCACTTATGACTAGATTGAGATTTTCGGGAACTGTGTTTGTTTTTTCAAAATCGCTTCTATTTATAATTGACCAACCTAGCTTATATTGACTGTTGTATTTTAAATTGGACATGATAGTTCCCATTATTTTCAAAACTGATATTGATTTTGTCTTATATAGATATCTGATTATGTTTTCCTTGTTTGCTCCTTTTGAGATTAAAGCAGCAGCAGTCAAAAATGATTTTGGAGTGGTGTTTTTGTTTTGAAAACTTTCTGTCTTTGAAATTATTCCCGTTAAAAGATTGGTTGCAATGTTGTCGTCAAATAATTTTTCATCGATCTCTGAAATAAGGTTATATACTATTTCAGAAGTTGAAGACATTGTGACATCAACGAGATTAATTTTTCCAAAAAATTCATTTGAAGGATCGTTATCAATGTTCACAACAGGAGTGTCATAAAAAAGCTCTGAGTTGTCATCATAGACTATGCCCAAGTTTTCAAGATCTGAGGTGCCAAGAATTATGATTAGATCATATTTAAATTTTGAAGATTCAAGAGATATATTTTTTTCATTTAAATCTCCGCTTTTTGCTGTGATAAATATTTTTAACTTATTTTCCTCTACTTCGTACCTAAGCTGTTGCAGTTTGTCTTTTTTGATCTCGACAGAAAAGATATAATCACGTGCTCCCTCCAGCTTGTGTGTAATTAGTTCTGAGGATGGCATAAAAGAGAATTTTTCCAAAATTGCCGTTGGAGTTACGATGTCCGCTTTTTTGCCCATTTTTTTTAGCGCAATATAAAAGCCCAAAGCTGAGCCCAAAGCATCGCCACTGGGATTTTTGCTTGTACAAAGCAAAATCGTCTCACTTTTGCTTATTTGATCGATTATTTGTTCTTTTGGTGAAAGTCCCATCTTATTGATAAGTTAAGTTAAGATAAAAATCGAATACTAGCCTTTCGTTGATTATTTAATTTACCATATTGAAAAATTATGTCAAGAGTCGCCAGGGTGGATAAAGGTTTATTTTTTTGCTTAAAATTGTTTTTTTCAGTACAATTAAGTTAATAAAAAATAAATGAAATTTAATATGAACAAAAAAGAAATAACAACAAATAGCTCAGCAGAGACCAAGGAGTTTGCAGAAATGCTTTGTGCTCAGTGGTTGGAAATTAACCAAAGGCAAAACTCAAACTGGTTGGTTTGTCTTTATGGAGATTTAGGCGGAGGCAAGACAACTTTTTCTCAGGGGGTCGCTGAAGAATTAGGCGTGAAGGGAGTCGTAAGCAGTCCGACCTTTTTGATTATGAAAAAATACTTGTCAGAAAAAAAGGTTAACAAGAAATATACACTATACCATTTTGACTGTTATCGCATCTCTGATGCTCAAGAAATTCTGAATCTAGGCTGGGATGACATAATTGAAGGAGAAAATAATATTATCCTTGTTGAGTGGCCCGAGAGAATTGAAAAAATCCTGCCAAAGTTAAGACTGAATTTGAAATTTGAAGTTGTCGGCGAAGGAGCAAGGAAAATCGTTTTTGATAAATAAAAAAATAATAACTCGATGAGTTATTAACTATTTTGCTCGATATTGGCGTAGATGACCTATTTTGTCAGCTTTTAAGATAGAACCTTTATAAGGCTTCTTATTAAATTTTGTTTCTGAAATTTTAAATAACCTTGGTTTTGTGAATACACCTCCTTCTTTAATTGATGCCACAACTAAATGATAACCTTCTATTTTTTGATCGTGCACACTTATTAATTGAATAATGTGTATGATCGCGTTCTTGGGTATGAAAGTTCTCGGATTTCCAGTTCCAATCAGATAGATTCCGTTAAACAGGAATAAAACTGCTAGAACTAAAGTAGTGGATACTAATAATGAATTACTCAACAAATGATCTGTCAGGTAATCAATCACAAAACAAACACCTACAACTCCAGTTCCTATACCCGCCGATATGGACGAGATGGCCTCATTCTTCGTATTTGCGTAGTATGCAAGAGAGAGTAAAATAATCATAACTCCAATCACATAATAAAATACAAGATTCATTATTTCCTCCGAATGTAGTTATTCAATGATTATAATTAGTATATTGATTTTTTGTAATTAGTCAATGTTTAATAATTAAAAAAAATTTATGATCACAAAAACATATCTTGATGGAAAACTAAATCAATTAGAGGGGAGTCTGCAGAGAAGAATCGAATCAAAAGATAATTTCCAAACTGAAGAAATCAACAAAAAGATTGCGGATTTGAGAAATGATGTGGATTTGATCGGTGAAAGAGTTATTGAGAACCGCGATCTCTTGGATCATTATTTGGTTGAGCATAATGGACTAAAGAAAAGAATGGAGACATTGGAATTAATGTTTGAAAAAGCAAATAAAGATAATGATGATAAAGACATTGATAAAGACAATGATAAAAATGACAGTAATAACAGTGAACAAATCACAGATGATTTGCAATAGTATGTTCTAGGATCGTAAAACATTCTTTACAAAAAAATCTTATGTGCTAGGATTGTTTTATTATTATGATGTATAAAATAAAAATGAAGGTTAGTTGAATGACTACGATAATTTTATGTTTTGCAAGAGATGTAATGCTTAAAGCGAAAGAAAAGCAAGGAATAAAAATCGAATGTACTGGTCTGCATGAAAAAGATACAATTAAGTTTATGAAAGAATTAGGTATTTTCTGTATAAGAAGCAACCTAATATATCTAACAGAATTAGGAAAGGAAATAGCAAGAAATGAGAAGGAAATAAAACCGTCATTAAGACAATTAATCGATAAAGAATTCGGATTAGCCTTTGCAATGAAATTGTTGCAAAATTTGGTTTAACATGAAATACATAGCAAGGAATAGTCCCTGCTTCTTTTTTTATTTCAAATCTTAAAAAAAGTTATCATTAATATAAATTAATAATGTTGTGTATAACTTTTTTGCTTTTTTGAATAAAAGGAATAGACTTAATATGGATTTGAAGGTTGTGACAGTTTTATAATATTTTAATAATTTGTCTTACTGTTATAAGCGTAGGCAAAATAAAAGGTTAAATTTATGTTAAATCATGAAATTTTACATCCAGCTGGAACTGAAGAAGAAACGACAGAAAAAAATAATTTTGAACAATTCATAAAGGAAATAGAAGGAGCAAAAGCAAGCGATGTGAGTTTTGATCAATATGATGTTGATTATGATACATTCGGCACACATGTTGGCTTTATAGGAGATTATGATAAAAACGTAAAAAAAGTTTTTGAACAAAAACTCAACGAAGAAAGATTTATAAACCGAATAAGAACAAAGGCTGAAGAGGAGAATATTGAAGAATATAAAAAATATAAAGATAATTATCTTTATATGATAATTCATTTTGTTCGAAAAATAATAGGGGATAAAATTAGAGAAAAAGAGAAGAATAACGATGTTCGAGCTGTAATATATTATAAATCATATTCTTTACTAGCCATTCAAACAATTAAAGAAATGCTGACAGATTACAAAAAGTCAGTAGTAGGAAAAAGTTTTGAGCAAAGAGCTAGCCTGGAATTACTTGAGGAAATTGAACAAGGTAAAATAAGCCCCATAAATATTATTGAAAATACTTAGTTAATTTTTATTAAGGCATAGACAAGACAGCAGAGAAGTGACCTTTGTTTCTTTTTTTGCCTAAAAGCTGAAAAAAGCTATAATAGAATATAGAAATATGAATTTAATAAATTAATTAAAATTTATGGGAATTTTAAGTAGTATTTTAAAGATAAACAAATATATAAATCAAAAAGTTAAATTCTGGTACTGTATTGTAGGGTTTATTTTTATATTTACTTTATTATTTTTTGTGACTCAAAGTGGTCGACCTGCGGTAATTTTTTTTAGCGTTCCTTTTCTAATTTTATTTATAATAGTATATTCGTTAACTAAAAGCATAATTAAATCTGTCATAGTCGGTATAATTCTATCTTTTTTGACTCTTTTTATCTTAATAATCATAGCATTGGGCGGTGGTCATTAAGGGTATCTGAATTTTCAAAATAAAGATGGTTCTTTTTTAATATTTTAGTTTTTTGAGCTTTGTCTGACTTAAATGAGAAAAATACTTTTTTTATAATTTACAAAAAAGAACTGTACTTGGATTACCAAAGAAAATAATATTTTCTGATCCAATATAAACTATAACTTCATAATTAAGTTTTATATATGCCTAGGAAAAAACGACTAATTTTGATTGATGGAAATGCGTTGATGCATCGGGCATATCATGCAATTCCGCCACTAACCACGCGAAATGGTGAAATGATTAATGCTGTTTATGGTTTTACTTCAGTTCTTTTGGGAGTTATCAAAGAATTGAAGCCCGATTGTATTATTTGCACTTTTGATGTGGAGGGTGGTACTTTTCGTGACCAGATCTATGCTGAATATAAAGCAGGTCGAAAAAAACCTGATCAAGATTTCTATGATCAAATTCCGAGAATCAAAGAAGTTGTTAAAACTTTAAATATTCCTATTGTTGAAAAAAAAGGGTTTGAAGCAGATGATGTGATTGGCTCACTTGCTAGGCAGGTTGGAAAAAGTGGCAAAATTGAAACGATTATCGTGACTGGAGATTTAGACACTTTACAGCTTGTTGATAAGCATACCAAGGTTTTCACCCTGCGCAAGGGTATCAAAGACACAGTGATTTATGACGAAAAGAGAGTCTTTGAAAGATATGGTTTTGCTCCGAATCAAGTTGTAGATTTCAAAGGTTTGCGTGGCGATCCTTCAGATAATATTCCAGGAGTGAAGGGAATTGGAGAAAAAGGAGCAACAGAACTTTTGCAAAATTTTGGTTCAATTGAAAAACTTTATAAGGCAATCGAAGAAGATAAAACTCGAGACCTAATCAAACCAAAGATCAAGGAAAAATTAATTGCGGAAAAAGAAAAAGCTTTGATGAGCAAGAAATTAGCAACGATTGATTGCGAGATGAACATTGAATATAATTTGGAAGATTGCAAGTGGGGAGATTATAATAAGGTAGAATTGAACAATCTTTTTCGAGAATTGGAGTTCTATAGCTTGATGGATAGAATTGAGAAAGAAAATGGAAACAGCGATAATCAAAATCAAGTAGCTGAAAATAAAATAGAAAAAAAATATGTGCAATATATTATTTTGGATACAGATAAAAAAGTAGATGATTTTTTGATTAAACTTCAAAAACAAAAAAAGTTTGTTTTTCAAACAAGGAGCGATAACGAAGATGTTTCTCAAAGGGATTTGACTGGTATTGTTTTTCTCTGGGAAAAAAGTCCAATATATTTTATCCCGCTTGTTCTGAAGGACAATAAACCAAATTTGTTCAATACTTCTGTTCTGGCAGAAAATTCACCGCTTGAAAAATTGAAATCGATCTTGGAGGATGAGAATTATAAAAAAATTGGCTATCATTTTAAGCATGACATTGAAGGTCTTGCTTCTCATGGCATCAATGTGAGGGGATTGGAATTCGATATAATGCTCGCTGCCTATCTTCTTGATTCAGGAAAAAGAGATTATAGTAAAGATAAGATTATCTTCGATTATTTGGGTCACCGAAATAATGAAGAAATTGAGAACAGGGCAGAAATTGAAAATAAAATCAAAAATGCAAGTATAATTGCCAAACTTAGTCATTTTTTTGAGCTCTATCGGATTATGCAAAAGAAACTTAAAGAAGAAGGGATGGAGGATCTGTTTTGCAAGATTGAAATGCCAATAACAAAGGTGCTTGTCAAAATGGAGTTAAATGGAGTCAGTTTAGATGTAAAATTATTGAAGATCCTATCAGGAGAGATCTCAGAAAAAATTCAAAAGCTTGAAAAAAAGATTCACACTCTTTCAGGAGATGAGTTTTTTAATATAAATTCTTCTCAGCAATTGTCAACTATCTTATTTGAGAAAATGAAATTGCCAACAGAAGGGATCAAGAAAACAAAAACAGGTTTTTCAATCGCCGCTCCAGAAATGGAAAAATTGAAAACAGAACATATTATTATCAGTTTTATTTCTGAATATAAGGAATTGGTGAAATTGAAAAATACTTATGTTGATGCTTTGCCAAAATTGGTGAGCAAAAAAACAAACAGACTTCACACGACCTTCAATCAAACAATTACGGCTACGGGAAGACTTTCGTCTTCTGAACCGAATTTGCAAAATATTCCGGTTCGAACTTCAATTGGCAGAAAAATCAGAAAGGCGTTTATTGCTGAGTCTGGGCGAAAACTTGTTTCAGCAGATTATTCTCAAATTGAACTGCGCGTTGTGGCAATGGTAGCTGATGATCAGAAAATGAAAGAAATTTTCAATAACAATCTTGATGTGCACAATGCAACAGCAGCCGAAGTGAATCAAGTTCCGCTTCAAGAGGTGACTGCTGAAATGAGAAGATCAGCGAAGGCTTTGAATTTTGGCATCATTTATGGAATGAGCACTTTTGGATTTGCGCGCTCGGCGGGGATTGAAAATGATCAGGCCAAAAAGTTCATCGAAAATTATATGAAAAGGTTTTCAGGCATTGCCAAATATATTGAAAAATCAAAAGAAGATGCTCGCAAGAATGGATATGCCGAAACGATTTGGGGCAGAAGAAGATATTTGCCTGAGATAAACGCTTCTAATGGATTAATTCGTAGTTCAGCTGAAAGAATGGCGATCAATATGCCGATTCAAGGAGCAGCAGCCGATATTATGAAAATTGCGATGCTCAAGATCGATAATTGGGTCACTGAATATAATTTGAGAAACAATGATGCGATAGAATCATTACTTCAAGTTCATGACGAATTGATATTTTCTATCAAAGAAGAAAATGTTCCTGAGGCAACAAAACATATTCGTGAAATTATGGAAAATAGTCATCTCGAACTTGATGGCAAGAAAATTGATTTCCCTGTACCAATTGTGGTTGATATGAAAGTGGGGGACAATTGGGAGGAGATGAAAGACATCTTAACATCTTAACATCTTAACATCTAAACATCTAAACATATAAGATTGCCATTATTTAATAGAAATTAATTCAGATTAGAATTATTTCAATTTTGTCTCGAGCGACGTTAGGAGTCGAGAGATCTTTCTTGAGTTCACAGAACTCTAGCAAAGATTTATAAGTTTAAGAAAGGTTTTAGTGGTAAAAAATATTTGAAAAAACTTTTAGCATTGTTCTTTAATTTATAAGTATAGTGATATTTCAAACTGTTCCCAATCTTCCTTTGTCAGGAGAGGAGTTAGATTTTGGAGTAAATTAGACGTAAAGATGAGAGTCATTTTTAAAGTTCAAATTTAATACGAGTCTTTAATGTTTGTCTTAAGGGAAAAATGTGCTAGAATTACATTAATATTTATGGGTGAAGTTAATAAATTAAAAGAAAGGAATAAATTTATGTCACAATTTGAAGAGGAAATGCCACGAGCAACAGACAAAAAAGAAATAGTAGGAACTAATTTTTTGCAAAAATTAAATGATCTAAAGCAGGCAAATCGATTATCAGAAGTAGAAAAAATGAAAGCAATGGAGGTGGGTGATTATCTAGAAATGTCTGGAGATATATTTGAAAGATGGAATAGTTTAATTCCAGTTAGCAAAGAAGATTCAAAAAAACTATCAGAATTAGACATTGTAGAAGTCGTAATTAAAAAGATAATATCAAAAGATCGTTTGTTGGTTGAAGGATCAGGAGTTCAAAAAGAAATTCATCCAAGTTTATTTTATAATATTCTTCGATCTGAAGAGATAAAAAAGGAAATTGTTTTTACGGACGAGGTAAGTGGTTTTGACAGTGGTGATACTGACAGAAATGATCCTGATATAAGAGCAGTGTCTTCGTAAATGCTTGCAATAGAACAAAAATAATATTTAGTAAAAAAACAAACTATTCTCTAATAGTTTGTTTTTGTTTGGGGAATATTATATAATGGAAGCAGGAAGAAGTTGTCATTCTTGATTCACTAACTAGTGAAGATTGAATCTCAAGCCTATTACGCATAATTCTTTTCTCAATAATATGAAATTGAATTCGGGATCCTATTGTTCCGTTGTACTACACTCCAGGATGACAATTTAAAATAATAAAATGTAAGATATAATATATGATAAGGATACAATTGAACAAAGATCAAAAAATTTATATAATTATCGCAATTATAGCATTAATTTTGGCGATGATTTTTTTCAACTCGCCTGGTAAATGGCTTGGAAGCAAGACAATTACAATTGAAAATGAAAATACAGTTGTTAAAAACGATGTAAAAAACAATGAAGAAGAAAAAGAGGAAAAGGAAGAAGAGACGAAAAACAGAAGTTTAGTCAATGGGATTGAGTGTGAGAATTCAAAGGCAAGACCATTTGCTGTGATGCAAGCTGGAGACTGGGAAGCATGGCCACTCAGTGGAATTTCTCAAGCAGATTTGGTACTGGAGATGCCAGTTGTCACCAACGGAATTACACGCTATATGGCACTTTATAATTGCTCAGAGCCTGCAGAGGTTGGAAGCATTAGAAGCGCTCGACATGATTTTATTCCACTGGCAATGGGGTTTGATGCAATTTATGCTCATTGGGGTGGATCTCATTATGCTCTTGATAAATTGAAGGGGGGCATTATGGATAATGTGAATGCTCTGTATCTGGATGGTAGTGTGTTTTTCAGAAAACCAGGATTGCCAAAACCACACGATGGCTTCACGACCATTGAAAAATTACGAGAATATTCAGAGCGTAAGGGATATAGAACAGAAAGTGAATTTACCGGATACAAATTTTATGACCAAGAAGACCCAATAGACAAAAATGGAAAAATTAGTATCGGCTATCCATCTTCATATAAAGTTAGCTATAACTATGATTTTGAAAAAAATCTTTATTTCAGGACTAAGGGGAGGAACATTGATAAGGATAAGTTAACCTCTGAGCAAATCAGCGCGAAAAATGTGGTGATTATGTTTGCCGCTTCAAGGCAAATTGAAGGACAGTACAATGATATGGACATTGAAGGAGAAGGAGAGGCGATTGTCTATCAAAACGGTTGGGAGATCAAAGGGAAGTGGAGAAAAGACAAAAATGATATGAAGTCAAAACTATTTTTTCTGACTGAATCTGGTGAAGAAATCAAGTTTGTTTCTGGAAAGATTTGGATTCAAGTTGTGCAAACGAATCAGACGGTGAGTTGGGAATTGGAGAAATAAAAAAAGCGAGGAGAATTTGATTATTCTGCCTCGGTAAAATTTCTGTATTGCTTAATATATTCTTCTCCAGTTGACGTAATGCCGAAAACTCTGCGTATGAGAGTTTTACAAAAATTTTCTTCTCTCTCATTATGTTTAGAAATCCATCTTTTTTTAATGGCGAAAGAAAGCAATTCTTCGCCATCGATATGTTTGAAGATTGGGCACTGATTGGAAAGTTTTCCAAAAGGATAAAGTTCAAAAGCCTTAACTGGTTCAATACTTGATATATATAGTAATAGTGTTACTATATAATATTCTTTTATCTTGTCGTTTAAATCTTCAAATTTAACCTTTTCATCGCTAATTTCAATCCCTCCTTAGGATTCTTCGATTATCTTATAATTATCATAATTACCTTTCTATGTCAAGTATATCAAGTAAAAAAAATATCAATCTATATTTTGGTGATGACGATTTCTCTGTGGCTGAGGAAATGAAAAAAGAAAAAGAGCGATTTGCCAAAGGTAGTGATCAGATGAACATTGTGACAATCGACTGGAAAGATCAAAGCATTCCTCAGGGAGAAAAAATTTCAAAGCTGCAAGAGGCGTTGATGGGGTCTTCTCTTTTTAGTAGTGATAAATTAGTTATAATTAAAAACAGTTTATTTTCTGCGACTAAGAAAAAAGACATAGCGGAAACAGAAGACAAAAACAGTAATAATGGGGTTGATGAATTGATTTTGAAATATTTTGCAAATATTCAAGAGGGGATTAGAATTTTTTTTATAGAAGATTCTCTGGATAAAAGAAAGAAAACTTACAAGGAAATATTGAAGCTTGAAAAAACAGGAAATGCGCTGATCAAAGAGTTTACACTACCTTTGACATTTCAGTTTGATAATTGGATAAAAAGTCGTGTGGAAAAACAAAGTGGAAAAATTAGCCGTGAGGCAGTTAATGTTTTGGCTGTATCTCTTGGAAAAGGGTTAGCTCAAAAAGAAAAGAGTGGAAAAATTGTTCAGTCATACAATTTATGGGAAGCAAGCAATGAAATTGAAAAGTTGATCAATTATTGTGGAGTGAATGAAATTGGCGTTGACGATGTCTCTCTTTTAGTGAAGTCAAAGGTTGATATGAATGTTTTCAATTTGATTGACAGTATCGGTGCTAAAAATCGTGCGAAGGCTGTAATCATTATGAATAAACAAATCGAAGAGGGGTTGAACGAAAATTATATCTTAACGATGCTTGTTTATCAGTTTCGAAACTTGATTAAGATCAAAAGTCTATTAGAAGATAATTTTTCAGAACAGGAAATTGTTTCTCGAACAAAATTGCATCCTTTCGTTGTGCAAAAAAGTATTGGACAATGTCGAAATTTTAATTTGGAAAATCTGAAGATGATCTATAAAAAACTTTTTGATGCAGACTTGGCAATTAAAACGGGAAAGATAAATGCCAATCTCGCCCTTGATCTATTGGTCGTTTCGATGGTCTAAATTTGTAAATTTTGAATGAAAGATAATAAAATTTTAATTGTCATTTCGAATCCCGATAGGGCGAGAAACGAGCTCGCCGAAGGCAGGTCTATGAGACAGCTTAGGCTCACCACAATTTATCAATCTAGCTGATTATTTTTTAGTCAGCAGATCTTTCAATCTTCGCCAAAATGGTGAATCATTTCGAGATGACAGATCATTTTATCTAATCTAAGGCTTAAAATCTGACCTCAAAAACAAATCACCCCGTTCCAGGGGTGATTTACTTTGGTCTATTTCTCGGTTTTTTGCATTTCTGCAATTATTTTCTTGTTCTAATAAATATATGGGTTTATATTTATTTCTTTTTCTTAGATTCAGTCTTTTTTTGCAAAGAATTAACTTTTTTCGCTAAACTAGATTTTTTTCTTGAAGCATTGTTTTTCTTGATGAGTCCTTTCTTGGCAGTTTTGTCTATGTGCTTGTAAGCTTGTTGTAAGACTGTTTGAATTTCCTTGATATTTTCATCCGTAATTTTGTCAACTTGCTTTTCAAGTGTTTTGATCAGTTCATTAAAGCTTTTTAGGTCTTTTCTCATTTTATTCTTAGTCCTGATATTAATCTTTCTTCTTCTCTCGTTTTGTCTCAGGGCTTTCTTCGCTGATGTCGTATTTGGCATGATTATTATAAGTTATAATTATTACTCAATATAGGAATGTTATTACAATTTGCAAGAATTGTCAAATAGCAGTATCATAGGTGTATAATGTATATTGTACAATATGTAACGTAAGTTACATAAATCATGAAAACGTTATAAGCTATACGTTATAAGTTATACGATATGATCTCTTATTTGAAAGGAAAAATCATTTTTAAAAGTGAAAATTTTATTATATTATTAGCAGGTAATGTTGGATATAAGGTTTTTTTATTATCTTATGAAGACAAAGTTGAGGATGAAGTGGAGTTTTTCACCTATTTGAATGTGCGTGAAGATGCCTTGACCTTATATGGATTTTCCAGCTTTAGCGAGCTTGAGCTTTTTGAGCATCTGATTTCAATTTCTGGTATCGGACCAAAAGCAGCACTGGGAATTTTGTCCCTTGCTGATCCTGAAACTGTCAAAGTTGCAATTGCCAAGGGGGATTCAAGCATTTTGACTCGCGTTTCTGGAATTGGGAAGAAAACTGCCGAAAGAGTTGTTTTGGAACTTCGTAATAAATTTTCCAATCTAGACAGCGATGATATGTTGCAAGAGAAGAGTAAAGAAATAAGTGATTACGCTGATGTCATTGAAGCTTTGGTTTCTCTGGGGTATAGCAATCAACAAGCCAAAAAAGCGCTTGCCAATATTCCAGCTGAGATTAAAGATGTCAGTGAAAGAATTAAAATGGCGTTGAAGGAATTGGGAAAGAAATAGTTTTATTATCATTTCCTGCGAAGGTGCTATATATATAAATTTAGTTTTTTTGTTAATATAATAATAAAATAGGATTTCACATTAAATTAGTTCAATATTATGAAAAAAATCGTTATATATCTTGCTGGAAGTGTAAAAAAACCATTTCTGAAAGAAAAGAGCAAATTAGTAGTAGATGACGATATTAAAAATCAGCTAATTTCAAAATTAAAAAAATATAATACAATTCTCTTGGATCCAAATGAAAGTAAAATTTTGAGTGACCGATTGGCGCGTTTTGGGAAAGATGTATTACAAGTTATGCTTAGTAATTTTGTGGTAGTTGATTTGCGTGAAAAGCGTGGTATTGGAATTGGTGCAGAAATGATGCTGGCAAAATCTCATCAAATACCCGTTATCTCTGTTTGTCCAAAGGGTTTACATTATAAAAAGAATATAATTGAGGATGGAGTTGAAAGGTCTTGGACTCATCCTTTTGTTGGAGGTTTGAGCGATGTTGTTGTTGATAATTTTGAAGATGCTTCAGAGTGGATCGCGGATTTAATTAAAACTCCAAAGTCAATTAAGTCGATGAAAGAAGTTAAACAGTTTAGCGAGCTTTATATAAAAGAGTGTCTGGATGATGATCAAAAGTTTTTAGAAAAGTATAAACAGGTTAAAGGACTAAAATAAAATATTTATTTTTTGAAATCTTCAATGACTTAGATTTTGCAAGCCTATCTCTGTTAATGAAATTGTTGAGAAATTGTTGACTACATTGTATAAAATGATAGGATGTTATTGAGGTGAATCTTAATGACAATAAAAGAAAAATTATATATTATATTATTTTTCGTCGGTTTGATATTATTTTTATCCCAACTTCCTGTGATAATAATTGATATTTATAATATCATAGGTTTTTTGGGAATGGCACTGTGTTTTGAAGTCGCATCATTTATTTTTCTTTGTGATAATTATCAGAGAGAAAGATTTGATAGAAAGTGTTGCAATTTATCACTTCTAGCGCAAGAAGGTTCACCGTAGCCTTCTTATTTTTTTGAAACAAATTCACTATTTGCAATTTAAACGAAATAAGATTATAGATCAGACAAAATAATCTTCATTGCGAAAATTGTCAAAAGCAGAAAAATAATCATAGCTAAGCGAAGTTTACATTTTGTTTTCATAATAATATTTTTTAATTTGTCTTCCTAAACTTGCCCGTCCGCCTTTGGAGGGTTTCAGGATCTTTTGATTAACAGGTATAATCTGTATTTTTATTTCAGGAAGTTAGAAATAATAATAAACAATAAATTTTTAATTAAATTCGAAATAACAAATTTCTCAAACTCTCTTTCCATTCTATATTTTTTCTTTATAAATTGCAAAATATTGTGCTAGTCCACCTCATATT
>JAGLLA010000039.1 GCA_023140775.1 Candidatus Parcubacteria bacterium | reverse complement strand
TTCAAATATCCTTTGTTAAGATAATCTTCGACTGCCACATCTCCTTGTCTTTTGCTAAGTTTACTTTTATCAGGATTAAGCAATAATGTGAAATGAGCAAATTGTGGAATTTCCCAACCAAAAGCTTTATACAAAAGAATATGTTTCGGAGTCGAAGGAAGCCATTCTTCAGCTCGAGTAACATGCGAAATTTCCATCAAATGATCATCAACGACACTTGCCAAATGATAAGTTGGAAACCCATCAGATTTCATCAAAACTTGATCGTCAATTGTTTTATTCTCAATTTTTATCTTTCCATAAATCAAATCATCAAATTCCGTAAAGCCTTCTTTGGAAACTTTCAATCTGATAACATATGGAGTTTTTTCATCAAGAAGTTTTTGAATTTCATCTTTGCCCAATCCCCTACACTTTCCATCATACATCGGTGCTAATTTTTGCAATTGTTGATTTTTTCTCATTTCTCCTAATCGCTCTTGACTACAGAAGCAATAATATGCATAATCATTTTTGATTAGTTCATCAATATATTTTTTGTATATATCTAACCTTTCCGATTGAATATATGGCCCAAAATCACCTTTTTGAAAGGTTTTATTGTCTTTATCAACAAAGACTCCCTCTGAATATTCAAGGCCCATAAAATCAAGAATTTTTACTAAATTTTCAATTGAACCCTCAACATATCTCGCCTTGTCCGTGTCTTCAATTCGCAGGATAAAATCACCACCATTATGTTTGGCAAAAAGATAATCATATAAAACTGTCCGCAAACTTCCCACATGCAAATATCCAGTAGGACTCGGCGCAAATCTCACTCGTATTTTTTTCATTTTAGTTATGTTTATATATTAATATTTTTATATTTCTATTTCATTTAAGAACTCATCTCGATGATTCCATAGTCTCGTTAGGACTGTGAAACTTAAAGTGCAAATCTATCGGTCGTTCCTCTCCCTCTAGAATAACAGTTAGGTTATAATTCAACCTCACAACAAAACTTCCTTAACTCTTCTTCTGTATAATACTTCGGTAACAGTTTGTTATACCATAAATCAAAAACAGCTTTTTGTGAAGTATTGGGAATTGATCTTCCTTCTTTTTTTGCCAATTCAAAATTAATTTTGGCGGCGGGAAAATCTTCAATTTTGAGCATTTCCAGTCGCAAGGGTAAATTTTTATTTACTTTTTGCAATTCAAATAGAAATCCCTCTAATTTCTCCTCGACATGTTTTTTATCATACACATAAGCTGGGATATAGACATAAAAATCTGCTTCAAGTTCAATTAAAAGTTTTGCGGTTTCAAATTGTTCTTTGCAAAATCTTTCTTCTGCACCCGTAATAATACTGAAATCTTCTTTCGTCGTTCCTTTGAAGCATCCCACAATTCCTACATTCTTTTGACTGAGAACTTTTTGCAATTCACTTCGATATTCTTTAATAATTTCCAGTGTCGATAAATTCGTATCAATCCACAGATATGAATCGGGAGATTTTTTCATCATTTCTGCGTAGACATCAATTATAATTTCCAGAATAATCATGCATTCTCCCCCACTGATTCTGATGACATTCATAGGAGCTTCGGATTGTTTTTTTATTCTTAAAAACTCATCCACAATTTCCTCAGCACTGAAGAATCTACCATATTTTTCATTTGCTGAGTTCAGCTCTCTTGGAACGAAACAATAGTTACACGAATAATTACAGCCAGCAACTTGCATTGTGAAAACTTTTGAAAATTCTGATAGATCTCTCTTGAGATTATACGAAGCAGAGTATGTCGGATTTTGAAATTCAGTCTTTTTGAATCCGTTCTCACCAAAACCCAAAAAATTATCAGACCACTTTTCTATCTCAGTTGAATTTATCCACTTTATATCATCTACATAATCTTTATAGCGAAAATATTCCGTCAGAACTTTTCGTTCGCCAGGATCTTGTCCTGCTCCACCAATTTTTGAAAGAAGATATTTTCCATCTTTTATTAAATTTTTACGAAGAACTTGAGCTCTTTGATCTGAATTAAACATAACCTTATTATTAAGCAATTTATTTCCCCTTGAAATTTTTAAGAATCGGCTTTAACCTTTTCGATTTTTTTTATTGCATCCTTATACCACGATCCAGCAATCTCTTTTGCATCTTCGCTTGTCATTCTTTCAAACATCCATGTTATTTTATCCTCAACTTCCTTTTTACCAACTTCGTCAATGTAATTGTTTATAAAATGATCAATATTATTTTCCAGAAAACTAAGCGAATCCGCATCTTTCAAAATATTCTGCTCTTCATCGCCTCCAAATTCATGTTTGGAAACTAATAACTTAACTTTTTCTATTATTTTCTTATCAGCGTTTTGTTGAGCTAAGAATTCAGCAATTATTTCAGCACCTTTTTCTTGGTGCCGTTTCATTTCTTTTCTGTCTAAAAAACCTTTTTTTCTGTTTTCTATGCCATCTAATATATTTTCCTTAAAAGCTCTTTCAACATCGTGTGCAATCGCAGCAATAAGCATCGCTTCATCCGCTTGAGGATAAATCTTTTTCAACCAAAAAACAGTTCTCTCTGAATGTTTTGATTTCTTTCTGAAAGTTTTCAAAAATGATTCTTGCACAAATTTTTCAGTTTTTTTATATAAACTCATAAGTTTTTTTATAATCCAATATCAATCTATCTTATCTAAATATTCTTGCAAAATAATTCGAGCAGCTTCTTGATCAATGACTTCCCTGAAATTTTCTCTTTTCACCCCCGCTAATAAAAGATTCTCTTCTGCAATTCTGGATGTAAAAACTTCGTTAATCGTTTGAAACGGAATAGTAATTTCTTCTTTCAAAAAAGTTATAAACTTTTCAGTTTTTCGAGCTTGTTCACTTTCCATTTTCAATCCAACCGGAATACCAATCAAAATCTCTCCTATATTTTCTTTTGTGATTATATCTTTAATACTAAATACAGACTTTTCTAATGTTTTATTTTCTAGAGTCAAAAGACGACTTGCAAGTTTTTGATTTTCATCAGAAATCGCCAAACCAATTTTTCTATCACCGTAATCTATTGCGAGTATTTTCATAAAATTATTTTTATTTTATCTCGGTTAAAATTTCACAACCCGCCGTAGTGACAGCTACAGTATGCTCAAAATGAGCCGACAATTTTCCATCTTCAGTTCTGATAGTCCATTGATCTTCATCCTCGCAATTTATATAATAATTACCTTCATTAATCATGGGCTCAATTGCTAATGTCATCCCTGCAATTAATTTCATTCCTTCTCCTTTTTTACCAAAGTTTGGAACTTCTGGTGCTTCATGAATTGATCTTCCAACACCATGTCCAACTAAATCACGCACAACTGAAAATCCATTTTTTTCAGCATAATTTTGAATTGCAAAA
This sequence comes from Candidatus Parcubacteria bacterium, assembly GCA_023140775.1. GTDB lineage: Bacteria > Patescibacteriota > Minisyncoccia > JAHIHE01 > JAGLIN01 > JAGLLA01. The sequence continues at coordinate 15,901 of JAGLLA010000039.1, read as the reverse complement.
CCAACATCACCCATTCTGTTCCCAATCTGCACTTCCTTGATTCCTTGATATAACGATTCTTTGGTGACTTTGATGAGTTTCTCGGCGGTTTCACTGATCTTTCCAGCGCCCACCGAAATGGCGCTATCAGCGTGAAAGCCTTTGTGTTTTATGGCAAAATCAATACTAACGATATCCCCTTCTCTAATCTCTTTCCTAAATGGAAAGCCGTGTACAATTTCATCATTTACCGAAAAACAAATCACAGACGGAAAAGGAACTCCCTCTCTGTATGTTTGATAATTCTGAAAAGACGAGATCACTCCATGTTTCTTGATCTCTCTGACGGCAATTTCTTCGATCTCATCTCCAAAGACTCCTGGAGCAACTTTTTCCTCAAGTAATTGAAAAATATGAGCGAGGATATTTCCCGCCTCCTTCATTATTTCAATTTCAGCTTTTGATTTGAGGTTAATCTTTTGTCTTGTCATTAATTTATATTATTTTTTCCATTAATTCAATTTTCATTTCCTTTGGCATTTTTTCAATTGCATATCTGAGGGCAGTTCTCGGCATTTTTTTCTTATTCTTTTTCACAAAATTATAAATTTCATACAGGTAAACATTGCTGGCCTCTTTGAGCATCCAGCCATATCCTTTTTGAACTAGATCATCTTGATCCTCAAGAAGAATATTTGCAATTGAAAAAGCATTTTCAAGATACTTCTTTTTTCGGAGCGCATATATCAAACAAACCGCCGCAGCTCTTCTTTGCCACCTGTTTTTTGATCTTGCCCATATTTGCAATTTTGGTAAAAATTCCGGAAAGCGAACAAAATAATATCCCAAAGCATGAGTACAAAGATCATCGCACCTTCCCCAATCTGTAACATATTTTTCAAGCCAAGAGTCAAATGTCCGAAAGTCCTCTTCGTCATATTGATCTTTAAGTCTATACATCCAATCAAAAGCGATCACAGACTCTTCGGTATACCCCGATCTCAATAGCTCTTCACACAACATAATAATATCCTTTTTATTCAAATATTTAATTTCGGAAAAATAAGTCTTTGCAACACTTCTCACAAGAGGTGTTCGCACTCCATATATTTTTATATCTTCCTTGAAAAACCGATAACTACTCTTCTTATAATCAAGATCAATATAGCCTTTCAACTCTCTTCTGATTTTTTGGATAATATTATTTTTCATTTTTTCGATTACAATTAACAATTATTATATCAACTAACAATATAACAATTGTTTTATTGTATATAACTTAAGATTTCCTCATTTATTTCCTCAATGGATCTTTCTCCGTCAATTCTGGTGATCATTTTCTGCTGATCATAATATTCAACAACAGGCTTCATATTCTCTTCATTCCATTTCAATCTATTCAAAGCTTTCTTAGGAGTATCATCTTCTCTTCTGTAAACTTCACTACCACAAATTGGACACATTGTTTCATCTTCGCTCAAATCTTTTCCAACAATCAATGGATGTGAATTTTCCCTGCACAGTTTTCGACTTGAAATTCTTCGAACCGATTCGTCCTTTGAGACATCTATATAAAAAATATAATCAATTTTTCTTTCCACCTCTTTCAACTTTCTGCTCCAAAATTCAACCTCTTCGATAATTCTTGGAGTACCGTCAAAAATCACTCCTTTGTCCCTGTCTAACTGATCCAGTTTTTGTCCCAATATTCTTTCTTTCATAAAATCCCACGGCACGATATCCCCTTTCACATTGATAATCTCATTGATCTTTCTCCCGATCTCTGAATCTTGTTTTGCCAATTCTCTCAAAATAGCACCTGTTTCAAAAATTTGTAAATCATATTTTTTTGTGAGAAATCTAGCCTGTGTTCCCTTGCCAGAACCCTGCGGCCCCATGATGATAATATTGATGTTTTTTTTCATTTATTGTTTTAAATTATTTATCATACTCTTTTAAAATAATGTTTTTCACTCTTTCAATTGTCTCATCTAACTTATTTTCATAATTAATTGCTTCATAGTCATAAATATTTCGATGTTTCAACCATTCTTTCGTATAGACCATTCTTTGTTTGATATATTCTGCTTCTTCACCTCTTTTAGTAAGTCTCTTTTCAATATCTTCTAGCGTTGGCGTCATAATGAAAATGGAAATAACTTCTGGCATAATCTGTTTCACTGTTATCACGCCTTTATATTCAATTTTCCAAATTCCAATCTTATCACAATCCAGAACTCTTTGAATTTCCTTTTTTGTAACACCGTAAAGTTGGTCATTATACTCTCTGGCATATTCAAAAAAATTGTCTTCTTTTATCCCACTTTCAAACTCTTCTTTGGAGATGAAATAATACGAATCCTTAGCGAAAATCTCAGATCTCTTTTTCCTGGTTGTTGTTGTCACAACCCTTTCAATCGGAAGAACTTTTTTCAGCCCTTCAATAACACTATCTTCCCCCGTGCCAGAAGGACCTGAAATTATAAACAATTTGTTTTTATAATCCATATTTATAATTTTTTATAGAAATTATTAATAAATCTTTTTATTTTATCTGAAAATTTATAGTCATCAAGCGTATCTTTTGATATCCACTTAAATTTATCGTGCTCAAAACTTAACTTTATATCCCCTAATTCGTACTTAAATTTATAGGCAATTGTAACCCAAAATTCACCATTTTTATCAATATGAGATTCAACATCAAATGGTCTATTTTCTTTGCAGATAAGTCCAGTTTCTTCCTTTATTTCGCGATTTATTCCTACAAACGCATCTTCTCCAAAATCTAAATTTCCCCCAGGCAAATCCAAATTATTTGGATTAGATAGAGCCTCTGAAGTTCTATGAAGGATTAATATCTTATCTTCTCTATTATATACAATCGCTTTTTGCGACACTCCTGTTTTATTCATCTTTTGATAATTTAAAAAATTTTCTCAAAGTCTCTTTATGCCCTTCTCTCATATCCATCTGCTCAAACTCATCAAGACTAACCCATTTATATTCCACATGTTCATCACTTAATCTTATTATATCCTCATTCGTCAAAATTTCAAAATCAAATATGATAAAATGATGATTTATATTGTCTCTTAGAGAATTAAAAGACCAGGTATTAATAAGTTTTCCTAATTTTACATTCTTAAATCCGATTTCCTCTTCAATTTCTCTATAAAAAGCCTGATTGACATTTTCTCCCCAATCGATTCTTCCACCCGGCATTTCCCATATTTGAGTGGGAGTTTTCAATAACAATACTTTCTCATCTCGACATAAAAGACTCTTGATTGAAACTTGTTGTATTTTTTTTGGTTGACTATTTTTCATATTATTGCCTTACTGTAAAACAACAGCCCGAATAAATTCAGGCTGTCAATAAAATATCAATTATTCAAATTCACGAGAGACAAAAATATCGCATTACTATATTTCCATCCTTGTTTCATATTAACAAAATAACAATTTAGCAATACATCAATTTATTTATTTTACAATTCGTCATAATCACGCATCGTCAGTTGTGAATCAATCTGTTTAATCGAATCAAGAACGACACCAACAACAATCAAAACTGAAGCCCCACCGATTGCCATAGTTGTCACATTTGTAACAGCTTGAGCTACAAAAGGAATTACTGCTATGATCCCCAGGAAAAATGCGCCGAGAAAAGTTATTCTATTCAAAACCATACCCAAAAATTCTGCAGTCTTTCCGCCTGGTCTAATTCCAGGAATAAACCCACCATTTTTTTGCAAATTCTCCGCTACGCTCTTTGGGTCAAAAACAATCGTCGTATAAAAATATGTAAAAAGAAATACGAGAGCAAAATACATCAAACTATAGAACATCTGATTCTGAAAAGCATCATTAATTAAGGTTGCCACACTGGCAACAGTTGCATTTGAACTGGCCACGAAAAACGAAGCTATAAAGCCAGGAAAGATCATCATAGACATCGCAAAAATCAAGGGTATCATCCCTGCAGAATTAACCTTCAGGGGAAGAGATCCTGAAACACCTCCGTAAGTCTTACTGCCGCGAACTCTTCTAGCATATGAAACTGGAATATTTCTTTGTGCTTCATTGATCACCACAACGCCAAAAATAATAATCAGAGAAATAAACAACATTGAAATGATAGCAGGATACTTATCAGGAGTTATAGTTGAAATTGTTTGACTTACTGTCATTGGAATTGAAGAAACGATTCCTGCAAAAATTATCAACGAAATTCCATTTCCAATTTTTTTCTCAGAAATAAGTTCTCCGATCCACATCAAAAATACGGTACCGGCAGTAATCAATGAAATAGCAGTGATCATTTCAAATCGATCTATGTTATCTATGATTCCTTGATTTTTCAAAAGAGTGATCATTCCAAAACTTTGCAAAATTGCAAGTGGCACAGTAGCATATCTTGTGTATTGATTGAATTTTTGCCTGCCAGCTTCTCCCGACTCTTGATACATCTCCTTGATCTGTGGAAAGATCATCGTTAAAAGCTGCATTATGATCGAAGCTGTAATATAAGGACCGACACCAAGCATAACGAGTGAAAATTTCTCCATCCCACCACCAGTAAACGCACTGAGTAGACCTAAAAGCTGATTACTACCAAAAAAATTACTCAATTTCTCAGCATCAACGATTGGAATTGGAATATGTGCTGCAATTCGAAAAACTACCAACATTGAAGCGACATAAATTATTTTTGATCTTAATTCCTTGTCTTTAAAAACTCGAATTACTTTTTTAAACATAACTTTTGTTTATTTTATCAAAATAGAAATATCAATAATATTATCCGTTTACTTCTTACTTCTATAATCATCATTGATCTGATAATTAGAAAACCGACAGTCTAGACATCTAATCTCATTTCAATTTTTCCACCAGCCTTTTTTATTTTTTCTTCTGCTGTTTTTGAAACTATACAATCATTTATCACAAATTTTTTACTGATATCACCTTTACCAAGAATTTTTACTCTTGGTTTTATTTTTGAAATTAATCCCAAATTCAACAAAGCTCTCGGATCAATATTGTCTCCGTCTTGAAACTTGCTTTCCAAGGTAGAAACATTGACTATATTATTTTTTGCATAAAGACTCTTAAATCCCCTTAATTTTGGAGTTCTTCTCCACAAAGGTGTTTTTGTTCCTTCAAATGCCTTTCCTTTACCACCTCCAGATCTTGCTTTTTGGCCTTTCGTTCCACGAGTAGCAGTAGTTCCGTGCGCTCCTCCACGACCAACTCTTTTTTTAGCCTTTTTCTTACTTGGTTTTAATTGATGTAACTGCATAAAATTATTTTAATATGTAAACTAAGAATATCTCAATTATTTTTTTACTTGATCCTTTTCAGTTGTCTTCTTTGCTTCTGGCTTTTTTTCAACCTCTACTTTCTCAGCTTTTTTTAGAATAATTTCTCTATTTTTCTTAACAGAAAATTGCTTCAAAGCTTCAATCGTTGCTCTGGCATTATTAAGCCTACTTTTAGCTCCAAGCATTTTTCCTGAAATATCTTTAATACCTGACAAACTTATTACAGTCCTAACAGCACCACCAGCAACAACTCCATTTCCCTTTGTAGCTGGCTTAAGAAGAACCTTTGCGCTTCCCAATTTTTGATCAACTCTGTAAGGAATAGTACTACCAGTAAAACCTAAAACTATCATATTTTTCTTTGCGTCTGCGTATGACTTTTCAGTTGAAATTCTCATATCAGGTCCACTAGAAACACCTACACCTACCTTACCTTTTCGATCACCAATAACAACGACTGTTCGAAATCTAAATCTTTTTCCACCTTTAACAACACGTGTTACACGTGCGATATCTATGACCTTCTGCTCAAACTCAGGTTTGACCTTTTTTCTGCCTTTTGAAAAACTTTTTTTAAAAGGAGCTTTCTTATTTGAATCGTCTTTTGTAAGCATGATTATATGATAAAAATTATAAATTAAAATAAAATATTAGAATATTAGACCAAGTTCACGAGCACCTTCTGCGATAGCCTTAATTCTTCCATGATATTTATATCCGCCCCTATCAAAAACAATTTTAGTTATATTTTTTTCTTGAGCTTTTTTCGCAATCAATTTTCCAACTTCTTTCGCTGTATCAATCTTTGTTTTGCTATCTTTTACACTTTTCTCACTTGCGCTTACTAAAGTAACACCCAGATCATCATTGATAATTTGCACAAAAATTCCCTTATTGCTTCTAAAAATACTCAAACGAGGAATTTCGGCAGTACCAAAAATCTTCGCACGAACCCTTCGGTGCCTTCTTACCTGAGATTGTTTTTTTAATATTTCCTTATTTTTCATATACAATAAAATTAATAATTCTTTATCTATGCTCCAGCTCCAGCGACCTTTTTACCAACTTTCCTTCTAACATGCTCGCCTTGATATCTAATCCCCTTTCCTTTGTAAGGTTCTGGCTTCTTTTTGCTTCTGATATTTGCAGCGACCTGTCCAACTAATTGCTTGTCTATTCCAGAAACAGTAATAATATTCTTCTCAACCTGAAATTCTATTCCTTCTGGAGCCTTGAAAAATATTGTATGAGAAAAACCAAGACTAAAATCTAAATCCTTTCCTTTTTGCACTACCTTATATCCAACTCCTTGAATTTCAAGTTTCTTTTCATAACCCTTTGAAACTCCTTCAATCATATTAGCAATTAACATTCTTGAAAGTCCCCAAAGAGCAAAGTTCTTCTTGGAGTTACCTTTAGGAGACAAGACGATTTGATTCTCCTTTTGCTCAATTATCACTCGTGAATCAAACTTATCAACAAGTTCACCTTTGGAACCCTTAACAACGACTTTATTATCATCGCTTATAGAAATCGTAATTCCTGCTGTTATGTCTATTGGTTTTTTTCCTATTTTACTCATAAATATATACTTACCTTATGATATTAATAAATCCTCAATTAACTTACTTCGAGAACAACTTCTCCTCCAAGCCCCTTATCTTTCGCTTGTATATTAGTCATAATTCCCTGTGAAGTCGAAATAATTGAAATTCCATAACCATCAAGAACTTTTGTAATTTCCTTCTTGCTAACATACTTTCTTTGTCCTGGCTTGCTAATTCTTTGAATCTTAGATATCGCATAATTTTCTCCATTTTTTTTCAATACAACTTCTAGTGTTATAAGAAAACCTTTTTTATGTTGTACGACATCATTAATAAAACCCTCTTTTTTGAGAATTTTTGCTAACTCCAATTTAAACTTGGAAGATGGCATTTGGACAACCTTATGATTTGCCCTTTGTGCATTTCTTATTCTTGTTAGCATATCCGCTATTGGATCAGTCATTGTCATAATGAAATATTAAACATTAATAGTAAAATATATATTTTACTTAAAATAAAATTATAAATTAAACTTCGCGCATTTTGGAGTCTGTCTCTGATATTTCAGATGCAGAATCCAAAATGTGCATATTTTTACTTTTGCGATAGATTAACTTATATCAATCTACCAACTGCTTTTCTTTAAACCAGGTATTTCTCCAGTACTAACCAATTCTCGAACACAAATCCTACACAGGTCAAACTTCCTCATATACCCATTCTTTCTACCACACTTCCAACATCTTCTCACAATGCGAGTTGAATACTTTGGTTTTTTTTGAGCTTTTGCTATTAGCGCGACTCTTGCCATATTGATTTATTTATACTTAATTAACATCTAAATTATCTATTATTTTTTTCCACGATTGGGAGTCCAATATTTTTCAATAAACTATAAGCTTCCTTATCTGTTTGCGCAGAAGTGTTTATATTAATTTCCAATCCAAAAATGGTTTTGATATCGTCTTTTGCGACTTCAGGAAAGATAAGATGTTCCTTTAGCCCAATATTATAATTACCGTTACCATCAAAAGACTTTTTACTAAGACCCCTGAAATCTCTAACTTGTGGTAGGGTTACATTGGCCAGTCTATCCAAAAACTCATACATTTTTGCTCCTCTCAGAGTTACCGTCAAACCTACAGGCATTCCAATTCTTGTTTTAAAATTTGAGATTGCTTTTTTTGCTTTCGTAACAACAGGTTTTTGTCCTACAATATTTTCGATATCATTTGATATCTTTTTCAAATTATCTTTACTGTCTCGAATAATTCTTCCTAAACCGACATTCACGACAATTTTTGTTATCTTCGGAACCGACATAATATTAGTATAGCCAAATTCCTCTTTCATCTTTGGAACAACCTCGCTAATATATTTTTCTTTTAGCCTTACTTTATACATACTTTATTAATAAATAAATTATTTTTTAACCTGAATTGCTATGTCTTGATTGCATTTTTTACAAATTCTATGTTTTTCTCCATTTTCTAAAACTAGATATCCTACCCTAGTCGGTTTAGTGCATTTGGGACAAATCAAAGACACGTTAGACATATTAATCGGAGATGCAACAGTTATTTTTTGACCCTGTTCACCTTGTCTTTTTCCTTTAACATGTTTTTTGACAAGATTTACATTTTCAACAATTATCTTTCCAGTTTCTGAAATCACTTTTGTGACTTTTCCACTCTTTCCCTTGTCTTTTCCGGAAATTATTTTTACTTTGTCATTGCTTTTAATTTTCATAATCTTATACCTTTCTTACTTTATAAATTTTCAGCTCAACTATAGCACCTCCGGAGCCAAAGAAACTATTTTCATAAATCCATTAGATCTCAACTCTCTTGCAATTGGACCAAAAACACGAGTTGCTCTTGGTGACACCTTGTCCTTATCCACGATTACAACAGCATTGTCATCAAAATATATATATGAACCATCCTGTCTCCTAAATTTCTTTTTCTGTCTTACGATTACAGCCTTAACAATCTCTTTTTTCTTCACCTGTCCTCTTGGCTCAGATGATTTTACAGAAACTACAATTACATCGCCGATATATGCATATCTCTTTCTTGTTCCACCAAGAACTTTGATGCATTTTACTAATTTTGCTCCTGAATTGTCTGCAACTATAAGTTTGCTTCCTTGTTGAATCATAAAATTTATTTAATCTTTTTTAACTTTAGCATTTTTGGGCAATCCATTTCTTGTCTTTGCTTATCGGTTTCGTTTCGATCAGCATCACTTTATCACCTTCTGACAAACTATTCTCTTCATCATGTGCTTTATATTTTTTACCCACTCTGTATCTTTTTTTATACTTGGCATGCATTTTTAATCTTTCAACCTCAACTACCACAGTTTTATCCATTTTACTGCTTACTACAACTCCAACTTTGCCCTTTTTATTAACTTTTTCTATATTTTCTTTAGTCATATATTTAATATATTACTTTTCATTATTATCGGAAATTATTTTTCTTTCTTTTAAAATAGATTTGGCTCTCGCAACGACTTTCTTTGTTTTTTTAATGTCGCTGTGATCCTTTAATTGTCTATTTGCAAGAGAAAATCGTAAATTTTTGAGCTTTTCTTTGCTCTCTTTTATCAAAACTTGTAATTGATTTTCAGATTTTTCTCTGATCTCATTAGCTTTCATATTTTAAACTTAATTATTTTATTTATAGGTTATTCTTCCTTGAAAATAAATTTCGTTTTAATTGGAAGCTTGTGACTTGCTCTTCTCATTGCCTCTTTAGCAACTTCCTTGTCAACTCCGTCCATTTCAAAAATAATTCTTCCTGGCTTAACAACTGCTACAAAATGATCAAGACTACCTTTTCCACTACCCATGGGAACCTCAGCCGCTTTTCTGGTAATCGGTTTGTCTGGAAAAATTCTTATCCAAATCTTACCACCTCTTTGAACATATCTCGTCATGGCTCTTCTAGCAGCTTCAATTTGGCGACTAGTAATCCATGTAGTTCCCAGAGATTTCAAAGCATAAGATCCAAATGAAATTTTACTTCCCCTTTGCGCCTTACCACGCATCCTCCCCTTCTGATATTTTCTGTGTTTTACCTTTTTCGGCATCAACATAGTTTTGTATTAATCTATTAAAATTATATATTATTTCTCAACATTATCAAAAATTTCGCCCTTATATATCCAGACCTTCACCCCAACAACTCCATAGGTCGTATTGGCTTCATATTTCGCAAAATCAATATCAGCTCTAATCGTTTGAAGTGGAATCTTTCCCTCACTGAGCCATTCAGTTCTCGCCATCTCTGCTCCATTCAATCTTCCTGAAACTTGAACTTTGATCCCTTGAGCCTTCTTGTTTTGCATTGTTTTTTCTATGGCCTGCTTTAACACTCTTCTGAAGGCAGATCTTTTTTCAATTTGCTCTGCAATTCCCTGCGCAACCAATTTAGCGCTCATTTCATAATTTCTAATCTCGATTATATTTACCTTTACTTCCATTTTTTCATTTATCTTTTTGACAATTTCCTTTTTTAACTCTTCCACTCCAGTTCCTCCTCTTCCGATTATAATTCCTGGACGAGCAGAGTGTATATTAACAGTTATACTATTAGATGATCTTTCAATAATGACATCCTCTACTGCAGCATTTTTCAATTTTTTTGACAAAAAAGACCTTAACTCAACATCAGTTCGCAAATACTCTTTATACTTATTCGCATTGAACCACTTCGACTTCCAATCTCTCACGATTCCCAGTCTATGCAAATAAGGATTTATTTTTTTTCCCATATTAGTTTGCTAATCATTATTTAAAGTTTATTTCCACTATTTTTCTTCATTGTTATCACTTTTTTTCTTTTCTACCTTTTTCTTTGTAACTTCCATCAACTTCTCATCCTTTTTTGTACCCTTTTTGGCCTGAGAAGTTTTTTCAATATTTAAATCTTCCTTATTTTTTTTATCATCTGGCTTATCATCAGTCTTGATATCGCTCTTCAGTTCATCTAGGATAATCGTAATATGGCTTGATCTTTTTCTGATCGCTGAGGCTCTTCCCATTGCCCGAGGTATCCACCGTTTCAACACCATTCCATCATTTACAAAAATGCTTGAAATATATAAATTATTTTCATTAATATTAAAATTATTACTCGCATTAGCTACTGCCGAATTAAGTAGTTTTAATACAGGTTCTGCTGATTTTTTATTCAAAAAACTAAGCTGAATCCTCGCATCATTAATGCTCATGTTTCTGATCAAATCAACAACCAGTCTCACTTTTCTTGATGAAACCCTTAAGTTTCTTAAATGTGCTTTGACTTCCATACAATATTTATTAAAATTTTTATATAACTTTTATTGATATTCTCGGTATCCTATTTCTTTTCAATGTTCTTTTGCATCTTTCCTCCGTGTCTGACAAATTTCTTTGTCGGTGAAAATTCTCCTAATTTATGACCAACCATATCTTCCGTAATGTTAACCTCAATATGCTGTTTTCCATTATGCACTCCAAAGACAAAACTAACCATTTCAGGAGAGATGACAGAATTCCTCGCCCATGTTTTAATTACAGTCTTATCTCCACTTTTTAAGTTTTTTACCTTTTTGAGCAATTTTTCATCTATATAAGGTCCTTTTTTTAGTGATCTTGACATATTGAAATAAATTAATTAGTAACTTCCTCTTCAAATTTTGCTATTCTCTTTTTAAAGTTATTCAAGCGCTTATTCTTTTTTCTAGTCTTAAATCCAAGTGCAGGCTTTCCCCATGGAGTTTTTGGATGCTTCAATCCAATTGGCTGACAACCTTCACCTCCACCATGTGGATGATCAACGGGATTCATTGCACTTCCTCTAACGTGAGGTCTTCTGCCCATCCATCTCGACCTTCCAGCCTTTCCAATTACAACCTTACTATAACTCGTGTTACTAATTTGTCCAATAGTTGCAAAACAATTTTCTGGGAGAAGTCTAACCTGCCCGGAAGATAGTTTTACATGAGCATAACCACTTTCTACTGCCATTAATTTTGCAAACGACCCTGCAGATCTTGCAATTTGACCACCTTTACCAGAGAACATCTCAACATTATTGATAATCGTGCCAGAAGGGATATTTTTCAGCATCATTCTATTGCCAGTTTGGATCGATGCGCTCTCAGAGACTACTATATTATCATCTTTTTTTAATCCATCTAGGGCCAATATATATCTTTTTTCTCCATCAGCATAAGCAACTAAGGCGATAAACGAAGTTCGGTTCGGATCATATTCGATTGATTGAACTTTCGCTGGAATATCAAATTTATTCATCTTGAAGTCAATTATACGAAATCTTCTTTTTGCTCCACCTCCTCGATGTCTCACTGTAATTTTTCCAGCACTTCCTCGTCCTACCTTTCTTGTCATTTTTGCTAACAAGCTTTTTTCAGGAGCTACCTTGTCTAACGTAGAAAAGTCATAGCCCATCATACCTCTTCTTCCTGGAGATGTCGGTTTATATTTTTTTAATGCCATATTATTCAAAATTAAATCACAATTAAAACTATTATTTAGATTCTTTCATTAGATCGATCTTGCTATTTTTTGCTAATTTAACAATCGCCTTTCTATATCCACTTTTTACACCAGCCTTCCCTTTAAATCTTTTTGGCTTAGCGGGAACATTGATTATATTAACACTGAGAACAGAAACACCGTATAAACTCTTTACTGCCTTCTTGATCTCTGACTTGTTAGCCTTAGCGGAAACAACGAAGATATGTTGATTGTCATTAGAAAGATTAAAGGCTTTTTCAGAAACATGAGGTCGAACTATAATATCGTAATAGTGACTTGGCATTTTTTCTGCGACACCCTTCTTTGTTTTTGGCGTACTTTTTTTTGACTTCATGACCTTGCCTTTTTCACCATCATCCCCAATCTCCTCTTTTTTCGTAATCTTATTTAAAATTCCCATAATTTTATATTATTAATCCGATAATTCAAATCTACAGTGACAAATAAGTTTCCTTTATGCTGTCAATTCCCTTTTTATTGATTATTAAATTTTTGTTCTTCAATAAATCTGCAACATTCAACGAATTACTTGCAATCACTTTAGTGTTTGGAATATTTCTAATTGACCTTAAAATTTTATTGTCTTTTTTGTCAAACGAAAATAATGTTTTACCTTTTATCAATAATTTATCAATGACACTATTCATTGACTTTGTCGAAACCTTATCCAATTTAACATCATCCATAATGATCAATTCATTATCCCTTAATTTTGACGACAAAACCATAAAAAGAGCCTTTGTTTTCATTTTCTTATTTATTTTTTTACTGAAATTTCTTGCGCTAGTAGGCCCAAACGTAACACCTCCACCTTTCCAAATCGGAGACCTGCTTGAACCATGTCTCGCTCTTCCTGTTCCTTTTTGTTTCCATGGTTTTTTTCCTCCACCCCGAACTTCACCCTTGTTTTTTGTATCAGCTAGTACCTGTCTTGAGTTTGAAATGTGAGCAACATAAACCTGATGAACCAGGTCGTCATTGAGCTTCATGCCAAAAATCTCGTCCGGAAGATTCATTTCTCCTGTCTCTTTTCCTTCAATATTATAAACTTTAACTTTTGTCATATATTTTATACGTTCTTTATTTAAATAGTTGATACTTTTACCAATGAACCTATATTTCCAGGAACTGAACCTTTCACTAATAGCAAATTTCTTTCTTTATCTATCTCAACAACACTAAGTCCTCTCTGAGTAACCTGATCTCCACCCATTCTTCCTGCCATTTTTTTCCCTTTGATAACATGCTCTGGAAATGCGCTTCCAATTGAACCACCTTTTCTATTACTATGTTTTTGACCATGAGAACTGGGACCACCTTTGAAATTATGTCTTTTCATCACTCCCTGAAAACCTTTTGATTTTGAAATACCTATAACACTTACCGCGTCCCCTGCTTCAAACACTGAAACATCAACTTTTCCGCCTACCAAATATTCCTCTTCGCTATCTTCGGTTCTAAGCTCTCTTAGATATCGAAACTTACCCAAATCTTTCAAATGTCCACTAAGAGGTTTGTTTATTTTCTTCTTTTCAAGAAATCCCACTTGAACAGCAGTATAACCATCTTTTTCAATCGTCCTCACCTGAGTAATTGTACACGGACCTGCTTCGATCAATGTCACAGGAACTACTTCTCTTTTATTATCGCCATCAACAAAGACTTGGCTCATTCCTATCTTTTTCCCTAATATAAACTTCATATACTTATAATACTTATAAATTTAGCAAACAAAAAAACCAGATAATTCAACCAATCATAATCGTTTTATCCGATTTATATTGGCTAATTCAGTATGTTTAGTAGTCTTTACCGCAAATCCATAAAAAGGAAATTAGTATCAAACACTTAAACTAGCTTAAGAACTATATTACTGCATCGCCATATCGAGAAATTCTTTTTCACGACATAACGATGCAGTAATGTAATTTTACATTTTTATTTCAATGAAAACTCCTGCGGGTAAATTCAAATTTGTCAAAGCTTCGATGATCTTTGGATTAAGATCAAGAATATCAATCAATCTCTTATGAATCCTCATTTCATATTGATCTCTTGCATCTTTGTGAACAAATGTTGAGCTATTTACCGTAAATTTGTTTATCTCAGTTGGTAAAGGTACCGGCCCTCTAACTGACGCTCCGTTTCGCAGGGCTGTCTCCACAATTTGTTTTGCTGATTGATCAATAATCTTATGATCATATGCTTTAATTTTTACACGAATTCTTGGTTTAGATTCGCTTTCTTCAATTTTAGTTTTTTCTGGCATTCGGATTAAAGTAAAATTTAATTATTCTTATATTCAAAAATACTTTCATATGCTTACAAAAAATAAGAAGAGGAAATCTCCTTATTTTATTATTTTAGTAACAACTCCAGCTCCTACAGTTCTTCCGCCTTCTCTGATAGCAAATCTCATTCCATCTTCCATGGCAACATGTGACATCAATTTAACAATCAACTTTACAGTATCGCCAGGCATAACCATTTCCGTTCCTTCTGGTAAAACTACATCGCCCGTTACATCTGTTGTTCTGATATAAAATTGTGGTTTATATCCAGAAAAGAATGGAGTATGTCTTCCGCCTTCTTCTTTCGTTAGAATATAAACTTCACATTCAAACTCGCTATGAGGAGTGATTGAACCAGTAGCTGCAAGAACTTGACCTCTTTCAACATCTTCTTTTTTGACACCTCGAAGAAGAATTCCAGCATTATCACCAGCTTGACCTCTGTCCAGTTGTTTATTGAACATTTCAACTCCAGTTACAACAACTTTTCTTGTATCTTTGATTCCAACTAGTTCAACTTCTTCATTCACATTAACAATCCCTCTTTCAATTCTACCAGTCACAACAGTACCTCTTCCCTCAATTGAGAAAATATCTTCAAGCGGCATTAAGAATGGTTTATCAACATCTCTTTTTGGTTCAGGAATTTTTTCATCTAAAGCCTTCACGAGCTCAGTAATTGGATTGCAGTTTTCACAATCTTCCTTGCCACAAGCACATTCAAGAGCCTTAAGAGCAGATCCTCTGATAACAGCAGTATTTTCTCCATCAAATTCATATTTTGTCAGTAATTCTCTGATTTCTTCTTCAACAAGATCAACCAATTCTAGATCATCTACTTGGTCTACTTTATTAATAAAAACAACAATTTCAGGTACACCAACCTGCCTGGCAAGCAAGATATGTTCTCTTGTTTGTGGCATAGGACCGTCAGTCGCAGCAACCACAAGAATAGCACCATCCATCTGAGCTGCACCAGTGATCATATTTTTAATATAATCAGCATGCCCCGGACAATCTACATGAGCGTAATGCCTTGCATCTGATTCATATTCTTGATGAGATGTAGCAATTGTAATGCCTCTCTCTTTTTCTTCTGGCGCACTATCAATTTCTCCAACACCTTTTTTTGAAGCCATTTTTCCAGACGCACCCAAACAAGCAAGCATAGCTGCTGTTAGAGTTGTTTTTCCATGATCAACATGA
>JAGLLA010000038.1 GCA_023140775.1 Candidatus Parcubacteria bacterium | reverse complement strand
CTTGCGGCGGGGAGCTTCATTAAGCAATATTTGTAGGTTGCTTTTTTATTTTTTTGATGTTTGATGTTTTTATCTGCTTGAGCTTCAATTTTACTACTACTACTTTGATCGTCTGGATTTTGTTGTTATTGTCAATTATTGATAAATTTATTATAATAAATTAAATCTATAAAAAAGAATTAATGAATATATCCTCGAAATTATTTAGAAATAAATTTAATGATTATTTTATTTCACTTGATATCGGTTCAGAAACTGTCAAGGCGTTGATCGTTCGGTTAGATAAGGAAAAAATCTCTGTTATCGGAATTGGTGAAAGGTGTCAACAAGAGGAAGGTATTTTTTTTGAAAGCAAGGATAGTTTTCGTAATATCGTTTCTGTTTGCGCGGGAGCCATAGATGATGCAGTAAATACCGCTCAGATAAGACCAAGAAAAATTGTCATGAGTCTGAACGGAAATTTTGTAAAGGGTGATTTGGTAAAAATTAATTACAAAAGAGAAATTAGCAAAGAAAGAGTGGATAAGCGAGAAATGAAAAATATAATTTCTCAGATTTCTTTAGATCTCTATGCGAAAGTGAAAGAAATTGTGCAGAATAAAATTGGTTTTGATTTTGACATGGAAATCACTCATTTATCAATTACCAGTATTGATATAGATGGTTATCAAGTGATTGATCCAATTGGATTCAAGGGAGATAATATTGAATTTACTATATTTACTTCATTCATGGATCATGCTCATTGTGAGTTTATCAAAAATATTTCGAGAAAACTTGGAACAGAAATAATGGAAATTGTTGCTCAGCCTTACATGGTTATGATTGCCAGAGGAATAAAAGACGTTTCAAAAACGAATATCGTATTAGTAGATATCGGTGAGAGGACAACTACTGTGTCTGTGGTGCATAGGGGATTTATCAAAAGTATCAAAACCTTCGATATCGGAGGAAAGTTTCTCGTTGGGCGGTCGCTAGACAATAAAGTACCTAAAACATTGTCTGATAAAATTGAAAAAGTTGCGAGTTCTAATTTTGAAGTTCTCTTGGATGGTATCGAGCTGTCTTTGGAAGATCTTAAACATATAAACTTATTTACTTTTAAGATATTGTGTTACGGTGGGGGAAGCCGGTTGCTTCAAAAAAATAGGGATAATGTAAGCAGGTTGATGAATAAAAGATCGTCTTCATTCTCAAAGATGAAAATCGATTTTATCGATTCGGACGATATCTTAAAAATAGGAGATGAGACAAATAAAATAAAAAATTCTCAATATATAAATTCTTTGAGTTCGGCTAATTTCATTTTGAATAAAAAAACTGAAGAAGACCGATACGATAAAATTTTAAATTCTGCTATTATCAAATAAAATAAAATCATGAAGGATGAAAATGAAAATAAAATAATCATTGAAATCGATGAAGAGATACCTTCGATCATTGACAAGCTCAGTAGATGCGCCAGCAAAGAAGTGGTCCTGGCTATCCCTCGGGGAGCACTCGTTCTAAGAAGCATTATCAATTTGAAAATATTGAAAAAAAGAGCAGAGGAAATAAATAAAAATATTTCAATTTTAAAAATTGACAGGTCAGATGTTGATCAAGATCAATCTGCAGGCAAAAAAGAAACTCGGATCGTTAGCTCTATTGTTGAAAACAATAATCAGCCTTTGGATTTGAACAGGAAGATCAATGACACCTCTGAGAAGAGGAGCGCATATCAGAATAATAATTCTCAGAATGAAGATCAGATTCATAAGGTGAAAGTGTTTGATATCGTAAGAAAGGTGAAGATCGCGGAGAATGATGAGAGTAATGAGCCTGAAATTTTCAGAAAAGAGACGAACTCCAATAAAGCTGGGGAGGAATTTTCTGGGACTCTCGGTGGTAGTGAGTTGAAAGCTTATGAGAATAGGGCAAGGAGCGATAAAAAGCGAAAAAAAACAATAATAGTGTCCGCTATTAATTCAAAATTACTTGTCTTGTTTATCCTGATGATCATTGTCACTGTGTCGATCGCAGCTTTTTTTATGTTTCAAAAGGCAGAAGTCAACATAGTTCTGGAAAAAGAGTTAGTGTCATATAATTTTGAATTTACAGCAGATGAGAATATCGAAAAAATTGATGTAAATAATAAAAAAATATCTCTGGATATTATAAATATAGACATTGAAGAAAGTAGCACCTATCCAACTACTGGTAAAAAACATATCGAAGAAAAAGCAAGTGGGGAAATTACAGTTTTCAACGAATACTCATCCACTCCTCAGAGAATAGTTGCCAGTACTAGGTTTATATCGAAAACGGAAAACAAGCTCTTCAGGGTAAAACAAGCCGTTACAATTCCAGGCTTTTCAAGAGTCGAAGGAGTTGACATTCCAGGACAAATTACGATCAAAGTTTATGCTGATAAGGCTGGAGAGGAGTATAATATCAGTTCTACTTCGTTTCATTTACCAGGGCTCCAAGGCAGTGCAAAATATAATTCAATTTATGCAAGATCGACCAAGGAGATGACTGGTGGTATGAATAAGGAGGTGGATTATTTTTCCGAAAGTGATTACTTGACTGCCAAGGGAAAGCTTGTGAAATTGGTTAAAGAGAGAAATGAACAAGATTTGTCTAACAAAATATCAGATGAGGTTATTGCGTTTGATGACCTAAGGGAGGTTGGCGAAATTGAAATTAGTACTGATATAGAAATTGGAGAAGTTGCTGACAATTTTGAGATTACCGTCTCAATTCGATCCAGTGTCTCAACTATTTTGAAAAATGATTTAAATATGTTAGTAGACGAAAAAGTTGATGAAAAATTGGAGAAGAATAAGATGGTTTTGCATGATAGTAGAAGTTTTGAGCTTGGAGATGTTTCAATTAGCGCTGAAGGTAAGGTTATGATCCCTATCAGTGTAAAGCAGTACGTAGCTGTGGAAATTAATATCGACAAGATGAAAGAGGAAATTGCGAACAAAAATAAGAAAGAATTAACGACATATTTCAACAATATAAGTGGTATAAAGTCAACAAGCATCAGCCTTGAGCCGAAATGGGTGGAGAAAATTCCTTCTTCGTATGATAAAATAAATATCACTATTGACATAAATAATTCTTTGTAGTAAACTAGCAAAGTAATTGATTAATATCTTAAGTTAGTAAATAATTTAGGGAATTAATAGAATAGACCAACAATGGTTCTAGTTGTTGTTTTGTTTATAAAATTTTTATTTTAATTCTATAGCCTCATATTTATGAAAGAAATTGTACAGGTGGAAGGAATAGTTACGGAAACATTGCCTGGAACGAAATTTAAAGTTCAGATTGATGAAGGTCATGAATTGTTGGCTCATATTTCCGGTAAAATGAGAATGAACTATATTAAAATATTACCAGGTGATCAGGTTATTGTTGAAATGAGTCCTTACGATCTAACTAAGGGTAGAATTGTAAGAAGAAAATAATTATCAATAATTATAAAAAAATGAAAGTTAGAGCTTCAATAAAGAAATTTTGCGATAAATGTAAAATAGTGAAACGAAAGAGAAAGCTTTATGTTACATGTGAAAATCCGAAACATAAACAAAGACAAGGGTAATAGCTGCTCTCAGTCGTTCAATTAGTCAAATAAACTGTATTTAATCTTAATTAAATTTATATGCCAAGAATTTTAGGAGTAAACATTCCAGAGGAAAAAAGAATGGAAATTGCCTTGACTTACGTTAAGGGCATTGGACTTTTTTCAAGCAGAAATATTTTGAAAAATGCTAATATCGATTTGAGTATGAGAGCAAGGGATATAACTTCAGAGAACATAAGTACAATTCAGAAAATTATCGAGAAGGAATATAAGATAGAAGGAGAATTAAGAAGAACGATAATGATGAATATTAAGAGGCTAAAAGAAATTGGTTGCTATAGAGGAACAAGACATTCAAAGGGACTGCCAACGCGAGGACAAAGAACAAAAACTAATAATAGAACTGTGAGAGGGAATGTGAGAAGAACGGCTGGAAGCGGAAAGGTCAAAGTTGAAAAGACATAGGACCCGGTAGACTAATTGTATAATAATGTTTAAATTTTGTATGTTTAAAAAAGATAAATTATATATATGGGAAAAAGAAGAGTAATAACAATTGGAAGCAAAGACAAGGGTGGGTCAAGATCAATGAACAGAGGTAAAGTTTCAAAGACCAAAAGAAGGAGTATGGTCAAGGGGCAGGTTCATATCAAGTCAACATATAATAATACTGTTGTTACTTTGACCGATTTAAATGGCGGTGTGATCGCTTGGTCAACAGCAGGACTTTTGGGTTTTAAAGGAGCAAAAAAGGCGACTCCATATGCTGCGACGAATATTGTAAATTCGTTACTCGAAAAGACAAAAAAAGTTGGACTAAGAGAAGTGGATGTTTTTGTCAAGGGTATTGGAAGTGGCCGGGAATCAGCAGTGAGAGCAATTGCAGCCAATGGACTCGTTATTTCTTCTATTACTGATATGACTCCCATTCCACATAATGGATGTAGACCTCCAAAACCAAGGAGAATGTAATGAATATGATTTTATAAGCTTAAGTTAAATAACCATGGCTAGAGATACAAGCCCAAAATGTAAACAATGTAGAAGAGAAGGAATAAAGCTTTTTTTGAAAGGTGATCGCTGCTCTAGCATTAAATGTGCTATGATAAAAAGACCTTACGCTCCAGGACAGCATGGACAAGCACGAAGAATGGGTTTGTCAGAATATGGAACACAGCTTCGAGAGAAACAGAAGGTCAGAAGGACTTATGGAATTATGGAAGGTCAATTTAAAAAATATTATGACATGGCTAACCGTATGAATGGAAATACCGGTAATTTACTAGCAAGTCTACTTGAGAAAAGAATGGATAACATTGTATATCGTCTTGGAATGGCAAGCTCAAGAAGTCAAGCTAGACAGCTTGTTAATCATGGTCATTTTTTGTTAAATGGTAAAAAAATGGACATTCCTTCTTGTCTTATTAAAGAAGGAGATTTAATTTCCGTAAAAAGCGATAAGAGTAATTATTTTCAAGATCTAAAAAATCTGATAAAAAATCATCAAACTCCTTCATGGTTGTCTCTCGATACAAAGAAAATGGAAGGGAAGGTTGTTTCTGAGCCGATATTAAAAGAAATTGATACTAATATAGATGTTCATTTGATTATTGAGTTTTATTCAAAATCTTAATTAAATAGATAAGGGTCTTATTAATAACAAAATAAACAAAAATATGCAAAAAATAACATTACCAGAAAAACCAACAATAATAAAGCAAGAAGAAAATTTTGCAGTTTTTGAAATTAAGTCGTGTTATCCTGGCTATGGAGTGACTATCGGAAATGCTTTACGGAGAGTGCTTCTATCTAGTATCGTGGGTTCTGCAATAACATCTGTAAAAATAGCTGGCGTCAATCATGAATTCTCTACTGTTCCTGGAGTTATGGAGGATGTTGTTGAAATTATTCTTAATCTGAAAAAGATCAAATTTAAGATGCACGTCGATGAACCTATAAAGCTCTCAATAAAAGTCAACAAAGAAGGTGCAGTTAAATCTAGTGACATAAAAGTCAATAATGACATAGAAGTGGCTGATAAAAATCTTCACATCGCCACGATAACTGAAAAAAATGGAGTTTTGGACATGGAAATTACAGTTGAAAGAGGTGTGGGATATAAGTCAGTTGAACAACAAAATAAGGAAAAACTTGAAATTGGTAACATCGCAATGGATACCATCTTTACGCCCGTAAAGAAGGTTAACTATCAAGTTGAAAATATGCGTGTTGGTAAAATGACCAATTTTGATAAATTAATTTTTGAAATTCAAACTGACGGAAGCATTTCACCAGAAGAAGCATTCAGAGAAGCAACTAGACTTCTTGTCGAGCATTTCAATTTATTCAAGGAAACAATTAGTTTTGATAAAAAAGAGGATGAGGATGAAATCACCGAAGAAGAAATATTGATAGAAAAAGTTGAAGAAAAGAAGAAAAAAGTTGAAAAAGAGAAACAGCAAAAAGAAGATCAGCAAAAAGAAGATCAGCAGGATGTTCTCAAGACTTCTATTGATGACATCAATCTGTCTCCAAGAATTGCCAAAATCTTGTCTGAAAACAAGATCAAAACAATTAGTAAAATTATCAAGAAATCAGAAGAGGATTTGCAAGAACTGTCAGGTATGGGGGGTAAGGGGATTAAAGAAATTAAGAAATCATTAGGTAAGTTTGGATTAACCTTAAAGAAATAATATAAATTTTAGTATATAGTTATGAAACATAAAGCCAAAGGAAGAAAATTTAAGAGAAGTAGCTCACAGAGAAAGGCATTGCTAAAGCATTTGTCAGAGGCTATTATATTGAATGAAAAAATTGTTACAACGAGTGCTAAGGCAAAGGAGCTATCTCCTTTTATTGAAAAATTAATCACCACAGCCAAGAAGAAAAATCTTACAGCTGCAAAATCAATCCATAGCCTTTTGGGTGATGAAGCTTCAAAAAAATTAATCAGAGAGATCGCAGATAAATACAAAGACCGAAATGGTGGTTACACTAGAATTATAAAGATAGGTGAAAGACAGGGAGATATTGCTCAAATGTCTGTTATCGAATTTGTATAAATAATTATAAATAATTTTATGTCGAAAAAAATCAGTAAAACAGGATTAACTTCAAGAAAATGGCATATTTTTGATGCATCTGAAGAGAGCTTTGGAAGAATGTCTACTAAAATTGCAACCTTGTTAAGAGGTAAACATAAAGTTGATTATCTCCCTCATATTGATAATGGTGATCATATCGTAGTTATTAATACTGATAAGGTAAAATATACTGGAAATAAAGGTTTGGGTAAGATTTATTACTCTCACAGTTGGTATATAGGTGGGTTGAAGGAGATTACTTTGGGAAATTTAATAAAAAAAGATTCAACGCTAGTTATCAAAAAGGCGGTTTACGGAATGCTTCCCAAGAATAAGCTTCGGGATCAAATGATAAAAAGATTGAACATATATACTGATGACAATCATCCATATAAAGATAAACTTGGTAAATAATTTAATTTGAATTATGAGTGAAGAAAAAAAAGAA
>JAGLLA010000037.1 GCA_023140775.1 Candidatus Parcubacteria bacterium | reverse complement strand
TGCCACAGAAATGGACAGGTTTTTTAGAACTTAAATCGTGATTAAATAAATAAAGTAAAACAATGGAACATAAACAATTCGTATCTGCAATTAATCAAATATGTGAAGAAAAAGGAATCTCGATGGAAAAAGCCATGAAAATAGTTGAGGCATCACTCGCAGCTGCCTACAAGAAGGAATATGGCAAGAAAGGGCAAATGATCAAGGTAAATTTCGACGAAATATCTGGAAGCATGGAAGTGTTCCAGATTAAAATTGTTGCCGAAGAAGACGATGAACTTAATGAGGATGAAGGTGAGTCTACAGAAGATGAATTTGATGAAAATGGGGAAAAAATTGTCAAAAAGAAATTTAATATTGATAAGAACATAACTGTTGAAGAAGCTAGAGAGTATAAGAAAGACCCTGAAATCGACGAAGAAATTGAAATTCCATTACCTTCTAAAGATGATTTTGGAAGAATTGCAGCTCAGACCGCGAAGCAGGTTATGATTCAAAAAATAAGAGAAGCTGAAAAGGAAGCAATATTTGATGAATTTCAGGACAAGGAAGGTGAAGTAGTTAATGGTAATGTGCAAAGAATTGAAGGCAGAAATGTTTTTTTGGATATTGGAAAAGCTGTGGGTGTACTCTATCCAGCTGAGCAAATTGCTGGAGAAAGATATAATATCGGACAAAGACTCAAAGTATTCATCGTGAGAATCGACAGAGAGGCCAAAGAAGCTAGTCTTGTTCTTTCAAGAACAAATTCAGAAATTATTAGAAAACTTTTTGAACTTGAAGTTCCAGAAATATTTTCAAAAACAGTCGAAATAAAGTCAATCGCGCGTGAGGCTGGTTCCAGAACGAAGGTTGCAGTTTTTTCCAATGAGGATGGTATTGACCCAGTTGGTTCTTGTGTTGGTCAGAGAGGGTCAAGAATTCAGACAATTATCAATGAGCTTGGTGGAGAAAAAATTGATATTACTCAGTGGAGTGATGATGCGAATAAATTTATACAAAATGCTTTGTCGCCTGCCAAAGTTGTACATCTTGATATTGATGAAGAAAAGATGTATGCTATTGCTTTCGTTGAAGAAGATCAACTTTCGCTTGCCATTGGAAAGCAAGGACAGAATGTTCGTCTTGCTGCAAAGTTGACTGGCTGGAAGATCGATATTTTAGAAGACAAGAAAAAAGAAAGGGCAGACGATGGAAGTGAAAAAGTAGGAAAAGATGATGAAGAAAAGATTGAAGATAAAGAAGATGTTTCAGAAGAGGGCAACAGCATAGTGGAAGAAAAAGCTGAAAACGCTGAAAAAGAGACTAAGAAAAAAGCAAAGAAAGAAAAGAAGACAGACACTAGCGATGAAGAAGAAGTAGAAGAGAAGGTTGAAAAAAAGAAGGAAAAAAAATCAAAGAAAAAGGATGATGATGGTGAAAAGACAACCAAATCAGATGACAAAGAAAAGAAAAAGAAATAAGAAAAAGAATTGTTAAATTGCTACATTGCTACATTGCTAAATTGTTAGGTCAATGAAATGGCAATATAATCATTTAAATATTTAATAATTTGGAAAATATGAAAAATAAAATAATTTCAATTGGACATCGAAATCCTGACACAGATTCCGCTTTGTCAGCAATTTTGGTTGCGCGGTTTGGAAGGAAAATCTTTGGAGTTGAAATTGAACCAGTTGTGGCAGGTGATGTAAACAATGAGACGAAATATATTTTGGAAAAATTGAAGATCAAAAAACCGAGAGTTTTGAAAAGTGTCAAAAAAGAAACCGTTATTCTTGTAGACACGACAGAACCAAAACAAATTATTGATGGATTGACAGAAGATAATCTAATGGCAATCATTGATCATCATAATCTTGGCGGATTGAAATCCTCAAAACCAATTTTTACCAGAGTTGAGTCAATTGGATGTACGGGTTCTGTGATATATAAAATTTTGAAAGAAAAGAATGTCAAGATCGACAAAACATCGGCCGTATTGATGATTACTTGTATTATCTCTGATACATTAAACTTTAGCTCTCCGACCAGCACCACTGACGACAAGAAAATATTCAAAGAATTGAATCAAATCGCGAAGTTGGACATGAAAAAATTTGTGAGCGATCTGTTTTTTGCCAAGTCAAGCTTGAAAGGAATCTCTCTAGATGATATAATTAGCAAGGACTACAAACAGTTTGAGATGGGGAAATATAAGGTTGGTATTGGAGTTTGGGAAACTACAGCTCCTGAAACTGTTAATGTTCAAAAGGATGAAATCATCAAATCTCTTGGAGAGAAAAAAAATCAGGAAAAAATGGATTATATGTTCTTTGCGGTAGTTGATATAATCAAAAACAATTCAGATTTATATATAATTGGAGATGAAGAAGAGGGATTAGCCAAGGATATTCATGGATATAATATTAATGATAGTATTATGTTTTTGAAAAATATTGTTTCCAGGAAAAAACAATTAGTTCCGCCATTGATGAATAAATTGGGAAAGTAAATAAAAAATTAACAATAAAAAATAATGAAAAGTGAGATCAAAGATTTGGAAAGATCACAAAAAGAGATTATCGTAGAGATTTCCACAGAAGAGATGGAACAATATATAGACAAGGCGCTTGAAAAAATGTCCAAAAATGTGAAGACTGACGGATTTCGCGCAGGCAAAGTACCAAAAGATGTTGCCAAAAAACAAATTGGTGATTTGGCTCTTTTTGAAGAAGCAACGCATATTGCAATTGAAAGCTCATATTTGAAGATCATTGAAGAAAATAAATTGAGTCCAATTGGACATCCGAAGGCAGAGATTACAAAGACGGCAATTGGAAATCCATTGGAGTATAAGATCACAATTTCTGTAATCCCTGAAGTGAAGCTGGGGGATTACACAAAAATTACCGGAAAGATCGAAATTAAAGAAATTGAAAAGGGAAGAGTTGAAAAAGAATTAGAAATGATTCAAAAGAAAAGGGCAAAATATATCACCAAAGACACAAAAGCTGAAAAAGGAGATCGAGTGGAAATAGATTTCGAATCAAGAGTCGGTGGAGTAAAAATTGAAGGAGGGGAAAGCAAGAATCATCCTTTGATCGTTGGAGAAGGGAAGTTTGTTCCAGGATTTGAAGATAATTTAGTCGGAATGAATAAGGATGATCTCAAAGAGTTCAGTTTAGTTTTTCCAGAAGATTACAAGAAAGAACTAGCGGGAAAAAATGTTGATTTCAAAGTTGAAATGAAACTGGTGCAAAAAGTGGAACTGGCAGAAATGGATGATGAATTTGCCAAGAGTTTGGGAAAATTTGAAAGCCTAGATATTTTGAAGAAAAGCA
Source organism: Candidatus Parcubacteria bacterium (assembly GCA_023140775.1). Taxonomy (GTDB): domain Bacteria; phylum Patescibacteriota; class Minisyncoccia; order JAHIHE01; family JAGLIN01; genus JAGLLA01. Next base: position 6,053 of record JAGLLA010000037.1, on the reverse strand, counting down.
TTAAGGACGGAATGACGGCAGAAAGTGAAAATAAGGCAAAAGAAGAGTTAAACAACAAGCTTATTGATCAAGTTAGCGAGAAATCGACAATTGACATTCCAGATATGTTGATTGATTCTGAATTAGAAAATATGCTCAAGGAATTTGAAAATAATGTTACATATTCTGGCATCAAGTTTGAAGATTATCTTCTCAGTGTGAACACAAGCGTTGAAAAACTGAAAGTTGAATGGCGAGAGTTAGCAGAAAAAAGAGTGAAAACTGGATTAGTGATGCGGGAAATCTCTGTCAAAGAGGAAATTAAGATCGAGGATGACGAGATTGAAAAAAGGATGAATGAAACTTTGAAACATTATCCGAACGAAGAAGAAATGAGGAAAAAAATGGACATCGAGAAGTATAAAAATTATATTGCGGGAATTATGCTGAATGAAAAAGTTTTTGAAGTATTGGTGGCAATTGCCATAAAGAATGAAAAGTAATTTAATGTCATTCTGAATTTACTTCAGAATCTTCTGTGCTTTGGTGAATATTTTTTAAAAGCACTTTAGCTTCTGAGAGTAATATATTAAATTTAAAGAGGTTTGGCATTTAATAAAAAAGATCCTGAATTCCTCCCAAGGCGGACAGGCAAGTTCAGGATGACAATATGCTTAATACTATCTATTTAATACTTAATACTAACTTTATGAATTTAATACCAACAGTAATTGAAAAATCAACGTATGGCGAAAGAGCTTATGACATTTACTCTAGGCTTCTTAAGGACCGGATTGTCTTTCTGGGAGGACCAATTGATGATGTGGTTGCTAACACGATAATTGCACAGCTTTTGTTTTTGGAAAAGCAGGATGAGAAATCTGATGTAATGCTTTATATAAATTCACCAGGTGGCATTGTCACTTCAGCATTGGCAATTTATGATACTATGAATTACGTGAAGTGTGATATAACCACTGTCTGTATGGGAATGGCTGCATCTGCTGCGTCATTATTACTTTCTTCGGGAGCTAAGGGGAAGAGATTAGCTTTGCCAAATGCTGAAATTATGATTCATCAAGTAATGGGAGGAGCTGAGGGTCAGGCAAGTGATATTGAAATTTCTGCGCGACATATTTTGAAAATGAAGGAGAGGTTGAATAAAATTCTTGCCAAAAGTACGGGGCATCCAATTTCAAAAATTGAAAAAGATTCCGATCGTGACTATTATATGAGTGCCGAAGAAGCAAAGAAATATAGAATCATTGATAAGATTGTGAAATAATAATTTTGCGCTATTTGAAATATGATCAGTGACGGGCATACCTCGGGGTTGTCCGTTGCTTTTTGTCTGCTGAAATAAAAAAATACTTTTATTAAAGTGCTTGATAATTGTTCAAATTACAAATTATTATTTTGTATTAAGTTTAATTAATAAAAGACAAAAATAAAATACAATAGAGTGATTAAAATGAGTCTTAATAAGGACAAGGAAGCTAGGAGTCAATTCTTCGCTTTCTTTTTTTAATAATTTTTTTAAAAGATAAATCGTTGACAAAAACAACATTTACTGTTATTTTCATTCTAAGAGGAAATGATAATGAATTGGAGGGAAAACCTTCAAGGAGTCTGGTCTTTGAAAATAAAAGATAAAAGAAGCAATGAGGTGATATAAGTGTGCGTAAGTGAAGTATCGGAAAAGGAAGACCTAAGTTCAGTAGATGAGACAAGTATAGCCTGTGCTACTTGTCAGGGAAACGGAGAATGTACTGATGGATGTGGAATATCTAAATTGGTGCAACCAATAATAAGTCAAGTGAAAGAGTGCGTAGGATGTTGTGGTACTGGCGATAATTGCTGTGGAGAAGAGTAAGACGACAGAATATAAGAAATAGAAATAAAAAGTTTTATTTAGAAAATAAGAAGATAATTATATCTTAGGAGAATGCAATATGTTCGTAAGAAATTTATCTAGAGATCTGATTAAATATCCTATTATACTTATTGATGAACAAAGAGTAATCACATTATTTGAATTGAATAAACTTTCTCATGGAGAAAAAATTGTTGTATGTGATGCATATGTTGACAATATTGAAAATATTGCGGGAGTGGTTTGCAAGAAATTTGGTTTTGTAATTGACAATATTATGATTATTGATCATCATGCTCCGCAAAAAAGATTTGCAAAGCATGTATCATCGACTAACTTAGCGGTTGAATATGTCAGGGAATTTGGTATTGTTGATGAAAACACATTAGTTGTTATTAATCATACTGATGCTGACAGTATATTATCAAGCTTAATCATAAGAGGAATTTTACCTTCAGAAAAAATATTTGAAGATGCAGCAATTTCTGCTGATCATACTGGCAAAGAGAACCCAATCGCTGATTTATTGCAAGCATTAAAATCTGAGCGTAACATAGAATTATCCCTTAGAAATCTCCACTTATTATTACAGAATAAATCTCTTGAAGAAAAAGCACAGAAACTTGTGCAAAAAAGGTTTAAAGAAAGAAAAATAGCAAAAAAAATGGTTGGTGATTTGAGATTTTCACAAATTGGTAAAGTAGTATATCTAAATTTAGATGAAATTATTGACTCAGTATTTTGGTCATCATTATTACCTAACGCCAATATTATTCTTACATTTAGTCCTGGTAAAGATTATGGTAATTGGATTGCTAGAACTCGTATAGGGCTAAAGGTATTTGGAACTATAAAACTTAATGAAATAGGTATAAATGATTTTGACAAAGAATGGGGTGGTCGATGGAATACAGGTTCAAACAGTAGAGGCAAGGGAACAAGATTGCCAATTTATGAATATGCATTATTGCTAAATATTAAACTAGAAAAATCTTCATTTTAAATAAATGAAGATTAAATGATTTTGGATAATAACCAATTAAAGTTGGTCTATTTATTTTAAAATAATTTTTTAGTTATGTTGACAATTACATACTTTGATGCTATTTTTTATTTAAACTGGAGGTGAAGAAAGGAGGTTTTTAAGAGTCTGATCATTGAAAATAAAATAAAATTGAAATAAAAATAATTGTTAAAGTAATGAGATTGATAAAGACAAGAATAAAGTATTATATTTTGATGAAATTTTGTAAGGTGAGAACATATGAAAGATAATGAATTAGATATACTAGCATTAATGATAATAAAATCTGGAGCGGTCGAAATACGAGATGTTGATGGAGGAGATGAACCATTCTTATATTCTTCAGGGAATCATGGGCCAGGTTATGTAACAATTAAGAATCTAGTTGGTCGAACTAAGATAATGAGACAACTAGCTTCGGGTCTTGCAGTTCGTGTTGCTGAAGAAAATCCAGGCTTGAATTTTGTTGCTGGAAATGTAACTGGTGGAATTATACCTGCATGGCTTTTAAGTGAACATCTGACAACCATATTGGGTAGAAATATTCCGTTCGTATATATCAGAGATACAAGAAAAAAAGGTGGTCAGAAAGAATTAATTACTGGAATTTCAAACAATCCAGAAATTAAACCTGGAGATAATGCAATTAATGTTGAGGAGCTTATAAATTTTGCAGAAACTACCTGTAATGGATCGGGTGTTCTTCGTGAGGCAGGATATGAAGTAACTCATGCAGCATGTATTCTTTCCTATGATAATCCCGTGGCGATTGAATCTCTGAATGAGGCAAAAATAAATATGGTTAGTTTACTAACACTGCCAAGGTTACTTAAAGTAGCTGAGGAAAATGGAACTCATACTTCTCAAGCAATTTGTAGTTACCGAGAGTTTTTGCAAGATCCACTTGGATGGCAAGAGCGAAGGGGGTTAGAACAGGTGAAAGAGGGAGGGACAAAATGAAACCTTGTCTTTTTATAGCCCTAGATGGTTTAAGCAATAATGAGAAGGAAACCCTGAAAATCGCTGAAAAACTTTCAAATGTAGAAGGAAATTTTGGATTCAAAATAAATCTAGATTATCTTCTTAAGGTTGGAACAAAAAAAGCAATTGAAAAGATTCGGAAGTTTGGTCGTCCAATCTTTGCTGACATAAAAATGTTCAACGGAACAAGGACAATGAAAGATATAATTCGAGATCTTGTTGACTTGGAAGTTGAATATTTGAATGTCTATGCATTGGCTGATTATCTTCTTCCAGAAGCGGTTGCTATTGCAAAAGGCACGAAAACGAAAGTTCTCTGTTTGACAATATTAACTCATTTTGATGATTCATATTGTCAAAATCATTATAGAAGGTCGCTTAAAGATGCTGTTCGACATTTTGCAAAAATTGGAAAAGATGCAAATTGTGATGGGGTTATACTACCTGGTACTATGCTTGAGGTTGTTAAAGATCTTGATATGATTAATCTTGTTCCAGGGGTTAGACCAGAAGGATTTGTTGATGATAGGCATAAGGAGGAAATTAATGAAGGAGATGCTATTGATGGTGGAGCAGATATTTTAGTTATTGGAGGTCCAATAATGAATTCTGAAAATCCAGTAAATACTTTATCAAGAAGTCTCTATGAAATAAAAAAAGGAGAACAGAGAAGATAAAAAGACATACTATCCACATCCAATTCATTGGATGTGTTTTTTATTAAAGCTTGACAAAATTGGTTTAAAGGACAAAAGTAGTTGGTAAAAAGGTTAGATTTAGTTTAAGGTTAGATATAAGTAGAGTTAATCATTAAACTAGTTTAACAATTATGCAGAATTTTAAAAAAACATTGTCCAAACAACTACAATCACAGGACTATTAAGTGGGGAAAACAAGCAGATAAACAGAGATGGTTTTGCATGCAGTGTAAGAAAGTTTTTAAGTCCGACAACAAAATAAATTCTATTACTAGACAAATCATCTGGTTTGAAAAATGGGTTATAGGTAAAAGAACATTAAATGAATTATCAAAAGAAAGTGGAAAATCTTCTAAAACACTGCAAAGATTATTTAAAAATTATCTAAATAATCCACCAAGATTTAAGGCAAAAGTAAATACTGATTGTCATCTATTGATCGATGGAACATATTTTAAAACTAATTTCTGCGCGCTGCATTATTTCGACAACGATTTAGATCAATTCTATAATTTTAGGATCATAGAAAGAGAAAATTATTATAACTACTTAACTGATCTAGAATTTCTTAAACAACTTGGACTAACTGTTGTTAGTATCACTTCGGATGGTCAAAAAGGGCTAATTAAAGCAGTAAAGGCTGTTTATCCTAATATTATTCATCAAAGATGTGTTATTCATATTTAAAGAATGAGCTTAGCTTATTTAACGAGAAATCCAAAGACAGATGCAGGAATAGAGTTAAGATGTTTAGTCAAAGAAATTCATAAGATTGAAACTTATCACGACAGAGATTTATGGATTAAATATTTCAATAACTGGTGTGAAAAGTATAATGAATTTCTAAAAGAAAAAAGTGAAAGTGATTCAGGAAGAAGATGGTATACGCATAAATCTTTGAGAAAAACTAGATCATTAATCAAGAATGCCCTGGCAAATATGTTTCATTATTTAGATGATTACAGAATATCAAAATCAACGAACGGATTAGAAACAAAATTCTCTTACTTGAAAAACAGTCTTAAAATTCACAGAGGATTATCAAATGAAAACAGAGAGGACTTTGTTATCTGGTATAACTATTTTAAGTATAATTCCTAGATAAATAGCAACACTTTTTGTCTTTTAAACCCACTTTGTCTAAATAGATGGGATGTGAAAAGCGCTTTTGTTAGAGATACTCCCAAAAACCATGGAAAACCAACGATGGTAGATGGATTTCCACTTGAAAAGCTGAGCGAAAGAGCAAAAGTTTTAATTGTTGATGATGTTTTTACAACAGGAGAAAGTATTAAAGCAATAATTGGAGAACTACCAGAAGGGTCTAATTGTGAAATATTTGTAATTTGCAATAGATCAGGAATAGAAAATCCAGAAATAAATGGTGTAGAAGTAAATTATATTTTTACTGAAGGGGATTTGCTCTCAAATAGATAGAGTCGCAATACCTCTTTTTTTATTTATTTTATTGAGGTGTCAAACCAATATAGAAATGTCC
>JAGLLA010000036.1 GCA_023140775.1 Candidatus Parcubacteria bacterium | reverse complement strand
GAATATTCCCAAATAAAAGGAACTTCCAATGAATAATCAACAAGTTGCGCAATGTCAAAAGCAGTAGATGTGTTTATATTTTCTTGATCCAATCCAGTTGGGTTGTAAAAAATTGTATTTTTCAATCCCAATAACTCCGATTTTTGATTCATAAGGAGTACAAAATCTTCAACATTTCCACTGACATGTTCTGCAAAAGCCGTAGCTGCAATATTATTTGAACCAATAATCATAATCTTCATCAAATTCTCCATGCCAATCTCTTCTCCAATCGAAAGTCCATCCTTTCTACCTTCTGTTTGAAACGCACTTTCACTTATAAGTACACTATCGCTAGGATCACTATTTTCCAAAACCACTATGGCTGTCATTATTTTTGAGATACTTGCAATCGGTACTTTTTTATTGATTTCTTTTGCATATAAAACGAGATCAGTTTCTGTGTCAAATGCTATAGCAGAATTTGCATCAAGCTCAATGTAATCGTCTGTAATTTTATCTGGCAAAGAAAATAACTCACTCTCTAACTTGATATTTTCATTATAGTAATACCAATTATCATCTTGAGAAATAAACTTTTCTTCAATCGTCTCTGCTCTTATAAACTGAGTTAAAAATTCAGCATTATTCTGATTTTCAGAAACAACGCCCAACTGACTAAAAAAAACCAACAAAATTATCGCTATACTTTCAACCATTTTATTTTTTTAATTTATACAAATTAATATCAAATTTTTATATTACTATCAATATTTTTTGAATTATCAGCTATCTCATCACTACCCTTCTTTTTTTCTATGCTCTCATTTTCACCATTTATTACTTGTAAAACTGCCTTTTCTTTTAAGTCACTAAACTTTGGGAGGTCTTCTACTTTTTCAATACCTAGTTTTTTCAAAAAATCAAAAGATATTTTATATAAATATGCTCGAGCATCATTCGGATTGCTTATTCTCTCTACAAGACCCCTAATTGTTAGATGACGCAAAGTAAAACTACAATTAACGCCTCTGATCTCTTCTATTTCAGATCTAGCGATTGGACCCCTGTAAGCCACCACAGAAAGAACTTCTAGCGCCACCCTGCTCAAATCACTCTCAATATCGGATTTGAAGAATTTATCCACAAATTCACTATTTTCTCCAGCAGTAACCATTTGTACTTTATTGTCTTTTATAATAACTCTCAAACCCCCACCTCCCTCACTATATTTTTTCGCCAAAATTTCAGAATTTGTACTAATTTCATCCTCATTTTTATCAGTGATTTTTGCAAGTCTCTTAAAACTCATCGGTTCACCAGATATAAAAAGTAAGCTCTCTAGAACGGATTCAATTTTCATAACTATTAAATTATTATTTTATATTAATCAGGTTTTGTATATAGCCTCCACTCGAATTTAATTTTCAAGTTTCTTAATTTTGATATCTCCGAACATTTCAGATTGTTCTATGACAACAACATTTTTCCTGACAAGCTCCAGCATAGCCAAAAAGGTTATAACAATTTCAACTTTATTTTTACTTTTAATCGTTAGGTCCCGAAAAGTTATCTCAATCCTTGCTAAAAGGCTATTTTGAATATGGCTAATTCTATCTTTTATAGAAACGATTTCCTTTATATTGCCCTGAGGCAAAACCTTGATTTCTGGTAATTTATCCAAAACATTTTCAAATGCTTCTTTCAAGTCATGAGACGTAATTTTTTCTGGAGGACAAAAAACAGTCTTGATACCTGAATAACTTCGCCTTGAAAAAAACATTTCTTTTCTTTCTGCCAACCTTTTAATTTCTCTTGAAACTTCCTTGAATCTTTGATATTCTCTCAGTCTCAATTTCAATTCTTCGATATCCTCTTCTTCTTCTTTCTCGAGCTCTAGCATTGGGAGGATTGCTTTTGATTTAATCAGAATCAATTTTCCAGCTACCAAGATGAAGCTTGCTAGATATTCAGGAGTAATATCTTCTTTCGAATTTTTCAAATAAGAAATAAACTGGTCTGCAACTTGCGCTAGCGCAATATCTGTTATATCAAGCTTTTCTTTCTCAATCAAATCCAAAAGAAGATCGAGGGGACCTTCGAATAATTGCTCTTTATTTTTATAATGATGCGCCTTAACAATATAGGACATGAGGCTGATTTATATAAAATTATGAATATAGTAATAGATAAATGACATTTTTTCTATTTCCTTTTTACTACTTTTTTCTTAGCTGGTTTCTTTGCAACTTTCTTAACTACTTTTTTCTTTTTCACTCCCGCCTTTGGTTTTGTCTTTGCTTTCTTTTTCTTTGGCTTCATTTCAGAAAATATTCCCTTGATTACATCTTCCAATTTTAGAAATTTTGCTGTTGCTAATTTGATTGACTTATTGTAGTCCCCTGTGTTAATAATCAAATTTTTATTTTTCAATAAATTTTTATCTGCAAAAGTTGTCATTTTCTCAAGTGAGCCAAATGGGACCGTGGCTCCAATTTTCCCTTTGACATTTTTTTTCATCCAAGCCTCTTTGGCAAATTCTACAGCTTTAACAGTCTTTTCCCCTTCCTTTTTGAGCCACACATTCACCTCTTTGAGAAGTTTTTTCTTGTCTAAATTCTTATTCGCGGGAATCAATGCCAAAACATGCTTTTTGGAACTTATTTTCATAACAAGAGTTTTGACAACTTCCTGCGGTTTGATATGCTGAGTCTCCGCGCTATCCAGGGCTGTATAGACCGTCTTGTGATCAATTACCTCGTGCTTCACTCCACTTTTTTCTAATAAGTTTTGAAGACCTTTTAAGATTGCCATAATTTTAGGTTAAATGTAAAATAAATTGTTTACTTTTTGAAATAAGTATTCAGACCTTATAACTTATCAATCTCATTGTCAATGATTTCCTTGAAATCCTCTTTGATAACATCTTTCATCTTTTGTTTTATTCCTCTTGGTTTTGACTTCACTGACTTTGCAGCTTTTCTCGTGGCGTTCTTTTTAAGCGAGCCATCTTCATCTTCTTTTTCATCTATTTTTTCTTCTCTTGTTTTTTTGATGTCTTCTTTTTTGCGAGCAATATTTTTCTTTTCGATATAAACCACTACAAGCATAAATATCATAAAACCAATTCCAGACTTAATTGCCAAAGTTAGAAACAATCCACCAAGATTGAATATTTGAAATATAACAGAATCTAGATAAAGAAAGAACAGAAGGAGCATTACAGAAAACCATGTCAAAAATGAAAGATTTTGCAAAATTAAAGCAATTTTCATTTTTATTAAAGATGGGTTTTTGGAGAAAAATAATTTCAAAGCAATAAAAAACAAAATACCTACAGGAGAAAGAACCCAAAATATCATTGCAATAAGGACATAAAGCAAATCAAGTATAAATAAACCAATTGCTACACCTATCGGATATTCAACATTAGAACAAGCGTTGACAGCCGATGCCACGGAACAATTAGCAGAAACAACCGTCGGCAATAACATGACCAAAAACATAAGAAATGTATTTTTTATATAATTTTTTGTTTTCATGATTTTTTGTTTTTATTTGTTAACATACAGTTATTTTAGCAAAATTACGAAATTATGACAAATACGATTACCCCTCACAAGCATCATCAGACCACAACCCTCTTTTTGCTTCTCTTGCCAAGTTCTCTGCCGATTTAAATTCATCTTGATATCCATATGTTTCATTTTGATAAGTATATTCATAGGCATAACCACCTTCAATCATTACCTTACTGAAATTAGTGCCATCTTCAAAAAATATATAACGCAACGACCTCCCGTATTTATCTACATTATTTACCATTTTATCCTTCTCTAGTCTGACATTTTTACCACTTAAGATCTCCTTAGCCTTACTGGAAGCTTCTGCGCCAAAACATTCGACTGGCCTATTTGGATCTACTATTTCTGGCGTATTAATGCCAATCAACCGTATAATTTCATCTTGTGAATTTCTCCTGACAACGACAGTATCACCATCTATTACTTTTACAATTTGATATAATTCACCCTGTTCAGGCTCGAAATTCGAATTATCAAATTCAATATTTCCGACAAATAGCAAATTACTTAAAAGATATATAAAAATAATAACAACCAAACTGCTAATAAAAGCAATGATAAATTTTTGATTTGTTTGAAAAAATTTGTTCATTTGCATAATCACATTTCTTATAAAGTCTCCTCCTGCTCTGGATACCAAAACGGAACTGTCGTTAAAAATAATCTCATTTTTCCCGTATATTTAAAAACTGAACCTGAAGGAATTACAACTAAATTTCCTTTTTGACATACTTCAATCTTACCATTAATTTCAAAATTACCATTTCCTTCTATAATATAATAAAAAAAGCTGCATTCATTTTCCCTAATTCTATTTTCATGTCCAGATTCTGTTTCAATCACCGCAAATTTAGCTTTACTACTAAGCTCCTTGCTCTCAAAATTTGTACCTTTTATACCTTCCTTTTCGAAAGTATATTTATTGGGGAGCATAAATACGTGTTTCATGTTTTCTGAAATTAAAAAATTAAATATTTACTCATTTAAACATTTTCCATTTCCAAAATCCTGTCCACCTTAAAAACCCGGCTCTCTCCCCTCATCAAGCAAATTGCTTTCATACCCAGAAATGTCCTTCCAGCATATTCCATATCTCCGATATAACTTGGTTCAATTGTCCTTTCTGATCTTTCGTCGTTTGCTTTAAGATATACAATTTTCAATTTTTTCTTATTTTTGATAGTTTTTTTGATCATTTTTACTTTTTCTTCAAGTGGCATATTTTTTTCAGAAATTTGATATTGATATTTTGTCACAAATTCAACCACCTTCCAATCAATAAAAATATGTCTTTTTTCAATCGGCTTTTTCAGTACAAGTCCCTCCAGTGAAACACAGCGACTAAGCGCCACGTACATCTGTCCAAAAGCAAACGTTCCTCTGCCTACATCAATAATTGCCTTGTCGAAAGTCTTTCCTTGGCTCTTATGAATTGTCAAAGACCAAGCCAATTTCAAAGGATACTGCTCAAAAGAGCCAGATTCTTCTGTTTCTAGAGCATTAGCTTTGTCGTTGAAAATATATTTGAAGATCGTCCAATTGTATGTGCCGACTTCAACTACTTCTCCACTTTCCAATTCCACAAAGACAACATCGTCTTCATTGTCTCCTTCTCCTACTCCCATAACCTTCCCAATACTCCCGTTTATCCAGCGTCCCTTGGAATCATTATTCAAGAGCATTACTTGCGCCCCGTCTTTAAGTGTCAAATCAAGATCTGTCGGAAAATGTTTTTCCTCAAACCGACCTTTCATTTTTCCTTTAAAAAAATATTCCTCGCCTTTTACTTTTTTCAAATGCTCTTCGTTTATTTTTCGAGAAAGATCGTTTGTTGTAGTCAGATAAACATAAAAATCATCTTCTTTGGGTTCAAAGTCTAAATCAAGCCTTTTGTTAATTTCAAATAAATCCTTTTCTGTCACACTATTATTTCTAATATTATTCAGCGTACTGATAAATTTTTCATCTTTTTGACGATATATTTTTTCCAGTTCAATAAAATCCATCTCAAAATTTTCAAACACAAAACTCGAAAAAAAATAACCACTTTTATAATGCTCTTTGAAAATTTCTCTTTCATCTCGCGAAATGATTGGTGGAAGTTGGTATAGATCACCAATAAAGATCATTTGCACTCCCCCAAAGGGAAGATTCTTTTTCTTTCCATTAATTCGCAAAAACTTATCAACACAATCCAATAGATCAGCGCGTACCATCGAAATCTCATCGATTACGATGGCATCAATTTTTTTACAGATTTTACCATACATTGCAGATACTTTTTTCACCTTCGAGAGCGTCACATTGGGCTTGAAGCCAAAAAAAGAATGGACGGTCTGTCCTTTGATATTCACTGCCGCCACACCGGTCGGAGCCAAAACTACGATCTTCTTTTGAGTATTTTCACGAAAATAATTGAGGAGTGTTGATTTTCCAGTTCCCGCTTTTCCCGTCACAAAAATATGATGATCCGTATTTTCCATCAGCTCCAGAGCTTCCTTGAACTTTCCGTTCAATTCAATTTTTTTTGATTTTTTTTGCATTCAAATATTATTACTTTTCATTACTAAAAAACATTCTTCGTTAAAAACAAAAGAAAATTTCAAACCTTCATTCAATTTAAAAGTTTCTCTGACTCTCTTCATTATACCATAAATTTGGACCATAAAAAAATAGTTCTATCTTCAATAAGCCCCTCCTCTCAAACAACGACGGGAGTTGAGAATCTATGCTAAGAGAAAATATTCAATTTCCTACCTTACCTCTCCTAACATGGGCAAATAAAGTTTCTTTCTTGTCGTCTCACCATTGAATAGATTCAATTTTCTTTCAGATTGAACCCCTCTTTCGCTCTGATGTTGTTTTTTGTTCATTGCTAGAAAACTTGTTCCAAGAAATACAGAATGCTTTCCATATTTTTTGGAAATTTCATCAATTTTTTTGAATATCTTAGAAAAATTCTCTTCTTGCTCCATCTTCCCGAAAAGGTCAAGCTGCCTTGCTTGGGAAATACTCAAATCACTGAGAATTATGCCAGTTGCTCTGAACAATTTACTGCTATCGAATATCTTTTCAAAGTGACTATCAATTATATTTAATATCGAATTAGGAGTATTAGTCGCATCACTCATTTTTACTTCCACTCCACAATATTGAAAGTCCTGGGTTTTCAAGAAAAAAAATATTTTTTTGACAGAAAGATTATATCTTCTTAATTTTATGCATGCATTTTCAACATTTTTTGATAGCTGAGAAAAAACAAATTCTTTATTACTTGAGGCAGGAGTGAAAGTTTTTGTTTTACTAATCGACTTATAATCATTTTTTTTACTAGTTTCAATTTTATACACAGACTCGCCTCTCAACTCCTGCCATATCTGGAAATGTGGTTTTGTTAATTTTTCTCTGACCCATCGCTCTTCTTTTTGAGCATACTGAAGCGCCGATCTTATGCCGAATTTATGCAAAAATGAGCTTGTTTGAGAACCAATACCCCAAACCTCGCTAACAGGAGTTTCGTTTAAGTATTGATCAATATCTCTTCCTCTGATAATCGTTAATCCAGACGGCTTTTTGTGCTTTGAACCAATCTTGGCCAGAACTTTTGTGGGAGCAAGACCAACGGAAAAAGTTATGCCAAGTTCAGAATCTAGATCTTTTTTGATCTTCGCAGCCATATTTTCATATGACATTCCAAGAGGTCGACGAAGTCCAGTCAAGTCGGCAAAACATTCATCAATGCTATATTCTTCTACATCAGGAGTATATTTTCGAACAATGTCATACATCCTTAACGAGAACAAACTATAAGTTTCATAATCAGAAGGAAGAAAGATTGCATCTGGGCAAATCTTTTTGACCTCGCTAATTCTCATTGCTCGTTTGACACCTCTTGCTTTTGCCTCATACGAGAAGGCAGAGACAATACCCCTTTCCATCCCCGTGATCACAGGTTTTCCTCTTAATTTTGGATTCTTGGCAACCTCGCATAAAACAAAAAAGCTATCGCCATCTATATGCAATATCGCTCTTGAAAAATCGAATGTATTGATGAGTTGCATAATGTTTTTATATAAAATAATAAATAAATGTTTTTCAATCCTCTTATTTTCAAGGAAATGTTTTTTAATCCCCTCCTTTTCAAGGAGGGGTAGGGGTGGTTGTATTTCAAGCCAAAAAATTAATCAGTCTAATTAACTCATTAAAAGATATTGCAATTCCTACACCTTACGAAAAACGAACTCGCCAAAGGCAAGTCCTATAAACTAAATTAAGCTCATTTATTAAGTTCATAGATCCTTCAACTCACTATCGCTCGGTCAAAATGACAATCAAATAATGTTTTGTAATTCAAATAAATTAATACTTTCTCACCACAGCTTTCACGACAGCTGTTATTTTCAATTCTTCTTTTGGATAAATTGGCTGATATTTTTCATTAGCTGGCTCTAAAAAAACTTTATTTCTGATCTTTCGAAAATATTTAATCGTCCATTCACCGTCAACTTCCGCAATGACAATATCTCCATTTTTCGCAGTACAGTTTCTTTCCACGATCACCGTATCTCCTTGAACAATACCAGCATCTTTCATGGAATCACCGCTCACTTTCAAAATAAATGTTGCCTCCCGATTATCGATCAAATATTCATCAAGTGTTATCGTGTCAGAAAGTTCCTCTTCAGCGGGACTTGGAAATCCCGCTTCCACGGAACCCAGAATTCTGAATCGACAAGACATATTCTTGGGGATCAACTTTCCTTTTTTGTCTTTGGCAAGAAATCCTTCTTCTTCTAATTTTTTAACAAGCTTAAAAACAGAGTTTTTGGACTTAAAACTCAACAAATTCATCACCTCACTATAAGAAGGCATTCTTTTGTTTGTTAGATAGAATTGATTGATTTTTTCTTTATATTTTGACATCATAGACATAGTATAGGTGAACTATCGTTCACTGTCAATATTTTTCCGTATGGTTCTAAATATCGAAATTATTCATTTTCTAATTTTTCTTTTTTCTAATTTATTTTTTTTCATAATTATTCCTTATGTTTTTTATTCCCCTCTTGCCTGTCCGCCTTGGGAGGGAGAGGGGTAGGACGCGAAGCGTACGGGGTGTGTTTTTTTATCATCTTCAATTTTTCCTCTCTTGCTAATGTTTTTATTCTCATTTCTTCTTTTGTCGCTGTGGAACGATCGCGAAATTTCTTGGCATACACCAATTGAACTGGTCTTCTATATCGAGTATATTTTGCGCCAAGTTCAGAACAATTATGTTCGTTTAACCTCTTTTCTAAATCGATAGCAATACCAGTATATAAAGTTTCATCAGCGCATTTGAGAATATAAACACAATACATATTATTTTTTCATTATTATATAATAGATCATCCAAGACTACTCACAATTCATTATTCACATCACTTAATCACAGCAACTTCATCTTAATTCCTAATACTCCATGTTCCGCTTCTTGCTCTTTCGTGTAATGCGCATACATACTCTTTTTCAGATCTTCTTTTTCAGATTCATTGTATCCAAAATAAGAAGCTGGCAGATCTTCAATTAAATCAACGAATTTTTCATAGACCAAAAGACCGACAACTTCAACTGAAATTTTTTCTGCGAGATCAGGACGCTTCAGGAATTCAATTTTTCCTCCAAGTTTTATTAATTGTCTTTTTTGATCATAAAGACGAAGTTCAATTATTTTCTTGCCATTTTTTATTCTTTCAAAAATTTCTGGTGGTAATTTCATCTGACAAATCATAAATTTATATTTATAAATTATTTTATTTTTCTTTTAGCTTTGGTCGTTAAATGAGGCTGCTTTATGTTGAAATACTTTTCCCAGCTAATTGTCCACAAGCTGCTTTGATATTATCACCAAATCTATATCGCTGTGTCACCTCCACTCCTTGTGCCGTAAGTAATTCCTTAAATCTCTTTATTTTTGCTCCAGAAGAAGGCTTGAATATTCCAGTTGGATTATAAGATATCAAGTTCACAAAATAAAATTCATCTTTCATAATTTTTGCCAAAGCGTTGGCATCGCTTTGCCTGTCGTTTATTCCATCAATCATAACATATTCAAACATTACCCTTCTTTTGGTTTTATTTACATAATCTTTCACAACTCCCACAACTTTCTGAAGAGAATATTTCGAATTTACTGGCATTAATTCAGAACGTAATTCATCTTTGGCTGAATGTAAGGAAATGGCAAGATTGATTTGTAACTTTTCTTTGGTTAATCTCTCAATTCCTTCGACAATTCCTGCTGTAGAAATTGAAATTTTTCTGGCACCTATATTAAGACCATCTTTATCGTTTAAAATTCGAACAGCTTCCAAAACATTATCATAATTCAAAAAGGGTTCTCCCATACCCATAAAAACCACATTAGTAACTCTCTGCTCTTCTTTTTTTAGCAAACGTGAAAAAAATAATAACTGAGCGACCATTTCAAACGAACTCAAGTTTCTTGTGAATCCAAGTTTTCCAGTTGCGCAAAATTCACATGCCAAAGGACATCCAACCTGAGAAGAAAGACAAACTGTATTTCTATTGCCAGTGTGTCTCATCAAGACGGCTTCAATCTTTTGCCCATCTTCCAAAGTCAAAAGCGTTTTGATTGTTTTCTGGTCGTCGGACACTAGAGATTCTTCTTCGATTGAAATTGGTAAATTTTTACTTAGCTTTTCACGTAATTCCTTTGATAAAGTTGTCGCCTCCTGCCAATCATTGATCAAATCAACAAACAAAGAATGTTTGATTTGTTTCAAGCGATAAGAAGGTTCGTTTTTGAGAATGTCATTAAATTTCTCGAGATTCATATAATTTTCTTATGGTATTATCAGTTTCTATGATTTCTATATTTATTATATCATAAATTAATTATTACCCAACATATACAGAAGCGGACTAGCTAATCCGCTTCTGTATATTTACCTTTTTTCAATTTGCTTAACCTACATCCTATTCAACGTCTTTTGGTAGTGGAGGAACATAGCAAGTGGTTTCTGTAGTATTTCCTGAGGAGTCAGTAGCAGACACGATCATATCTCCATTTCCAAAAATATGCCAATCAACTTCACTATTTTTTTCACTACCCATTTCTTTCATTTTAGGAGTACCACCATTTTCCGTATATTTTATGTTCGCTCCATTGACAAATGGCCCAAAAACGACCCCACTTTCTGAATCGATAACATAAATCATAATCTGACCATCTATCGCATCTTCAGCCAGAAGCTGATAAAAACCATCCTCATTCATTCCTCCTTTATTTCCTGGAAGTGTTGTATTTCCAGCGGGGGGAATCTTTTTTCCATGAGGATTAACGGATTCTGTGCAAGAAACCTCCGGTGGCGTTGTATCGGGAATATGAATTTCAATTTTTTGCCTGCCGATTGACGCACCTTCCTTGGGATATTTGTTGGCGATGAAAGTAACCACACATCCCAAGGTCTGTCCTTCAAGACTGGTATCATTGTCCACGGCAATGGTTTCAACAAAATTAACCATTGTGTCACCGGGAACATCATACTGAACCTGAGGAGCAAGATCTACAGAAAGACCATCGTCACATTCAATTTCAAACCAGACATCAGTTGTCACTTCTTCAAGTCCATCCAAGATAGCTTGGGCGATATTTGATCCATCTGAACTCAATGGTTGTACACTACCTCCAGTTGCGGCTGCCAAGGCATCAAGCTCACCTCCAGCGCCTGGAGCCTTCAAACCGACCACCACGATATTTTGAGCATTAAGCGCAGTTAAAGCTGAAGCTTGCGTGTTAACATGAGGTTTTCCGATACCAGGAAGGTGAAATGGCGCATCTGTGGTTACCACAAGAATTCGTTGTACTCCTGGATTTGCAACTGGGTCACGCCACATACAATTATCATCTCCCGTGGCAGATGCAACAATTGCATCATATTGCGCTTCTGGAATGTC
>JAGLLA010000035.1 GCA_023140775.1 Candidatus Parcubacteria bacterium | reverse complement strand
CAATATGTGAGTGAACTTATTCAAATATCTGTTATTATAAAACTGTAAATTATCGAGGAGATTGATAAATTTCTAGAGAGTGAGTGAAAAAACCAAGCAGTAGATATGGCTATGAGTCTTTTGAATTTCATGGTGGCATATGTGGAAAAATTAGCAGACTTTTCTGTTGATGTTATAAAGTATGATATAAACGAAGTTTTGAATATAACCCACAAACAATTAAGCAATCTTAATCTTTTGTAACATTGTTTTGATTAGTAATCGTAATATAAAAAAGACATGAAAAAATCAAAAGTCATTTTGTTTGATGTGGACGGAGTTTTGATTCGATTGCCGAATTATTTTGGCGAGGAATTAGAAAGGCGGGGATATAAAGGGGTTGAAGAGATTTTGAATTATTATTACAAAGGAATTGATAATTGGGATTGTCTCGAGGGAAAGGCGATCGCAGAAGAAAGAATAATGCCCTATTTGAAAAAGTTTGGTTGGAAGGGGACAGGACAAGAATATTTCAAGCAACAATTTAAATTTGAAAAACAATTTCTTGACCAAAGCCTAGTTTCACAAATTAAGCAATTTCAAAGCCAAGAAATTAGATGTTATTTGGCAACTGACAATGAAAAGGTCCGAGCTAAATTTCTTTTAGATGAGATGGATTTTGGAAATATATTTGATGGTTATTTTATCTCATCATATATTGGCTATCGTAAGCGTGACAATCAATTTTGGAAGTATGTGATAGATAAGTTGAAAAATGAAATGAAAGAAATTGAGCCTCAAGAAATTGTTTTTTTTGATGATATTCAAAACAATATTGATGTTGCTGAGAGATTTGGAATTATTGCATTTTTATTCACAGACGAAATTCAATTTGAAAGGGATATTAAAAGATTAGAAATTTAAGAAAAAGAACTATAGCTAGAGCCTGCTGAATTTCCTCTTTTTTTATAAAAAGAGATAGAATTCTATAGTTTAAAGGAAGGGGCTTAGCTTTTTTAGCCATTTTTTCAAATCCCCCAAATCCCCCTATCAGGGGGGGCAAGAGAAAATAAGCAGACCTTAATTACTATTATTAATTTAGATTATTTAGTAATAATAATTTTGTAGAATCTAATAACTTATCATCAAAACATGCAAATATTAATACTGGTTATAGGTCATAATGCATCAGGAAAATCAACCCTAACTAAAAAAATTATATCGCAATTTGATCTTAATCGAGTGAATGGAGATGTAATTAGAGATTTGCTGATATCTAGCGTTAAATTTTATTCAGATATGCACTATTCATATCCAAATAAAAAAAATGAGTCTGCAGGTAAAATAGTTTTTGTTTTTAGAAGACAACTTGTAAAAGAGTTGTTGTCGCAAAATCAATCAATCATTGTTGATGGAGCTGGAATTACAAAACATGGCAGAAATAAATATTTTTTACTGGCTAAAGAACATAGGAAAAAAATTAAAACAGTAATAATTGAAGCAGTTTTAGATGAAAATGAATTATTAACTAGGTTGAAAAAGAGGGATAATAAAAAGAAACAATTTCGATGGATTAATAACTACAAGGAGATTAGGAAAGAAAGATATGAACCTGTTGAAAATACTGAAGCTGATTTTGTTTTAAAGTATAATCAACATAACTCTGAGGAAATAATTCAAGCTATTGAGGATATTATGTTAAACCAGAAAAAGTAGTAGGTTAATGGGTTGTATATTTTTGTTTTATTTAATTTCTAATTTAATACGGGTTAAGAATAGGAGTCATATAATCAAAATATTTTAAAAGAACTATGCAAACAGAATTTGAAGCTAAGATTTTAGAGATTGATGTTGAGAAAATTATTTCTGAACTAAATCTTTTGGGAGCTATAAAAATTGGTGAAAAACTTCAAAAAAGATTTGTTTACAGTTTCGCCCCAGTAAGGGAAAATTCCTGGGTGAGACTCCGAACTGATGGAGAAAAAACTACCATGACCATCAAAGAAATTCATAGTGACGATATTAATGGCACAAAAGAGCTTGAAATTAGCGTTGATAGTTTTGAAAAAACAAACCTCTTTTTAGAAAAATTGGGATATGTCGCCAGTGGATATCAGGAGAACAGAAGGATAAGTTATTTGCTGGACGATGTCGAAATTGAAATTGATTTTTGGCCTCAGATTCCTCCCTACATGGAGATTGAAGCCAAGTCAGTGGCAAAGGTTGAAATGATGATTGAAAAACTTGGCTTTGAAAAATCTCAAGCAACTTCAATTAATACAATTGAAGTTTATAGAAAATATGGAATTGATTTGCAATCAATCAAAGAATTGAAATTTTAAAAGCAAGTTTTGTGAATTTATAAATTTTCAGACACAGAGGAAGCAAAAGACAACTCTGAATTTTGTGAGAGTTTTGATTTGAGTGATCTTTACAATTAGACTTTAATCTTTTTAGGGTATAATTCC
>JAGLLA010000034.1 GCA_023140775.1 Candidatus Parcubacteria bacterium | reverse complement strand
AAAAAGTAATTAAATATTATTCTTATATCATGAAAAGAACGTATATACCGAAGAAAAAGAAAAGAGCGCGAACTCATGGATTTATGGCCAGGATGCAAACTGTTGGCGGAAGAAGTGTGTTGGCGGCTCGAAGAAAAAAGGGAAGAAAAAGCCTAACTGTTTAATGCGGCTGATTGTGATTTAGCTGTATAAACAACAAAAATGCTCAAAAAACAATTTAGAATAAGAAAGCAGAAGGATTTTGAAAACGTGTTCAGCAAGGGGAGATATATTTCTGAGAAGTTTTTGTCTTTGAAGATTGTAGGTAATGATTTGGATATTTCTAGATTTGGCTTTATTATAAGCAATAAAGTCTCCAAAAAAGCTGTTGAAAGGAATCGATCCAAGAGACTTTTAAGAGAGTCGATTCGGTTGTTGCAGGATAAAATAGGGCCGCAAACTGATTTTGTTTTTATAGCGAAGAAAGATATTATAGGTAAAGACTTCGAAGAAGTGAATGCTTGTGTGGAAAAACTGTTGAGAAGGTCTGGATTACTTCAAAAATAGACTCATTTTCTACTTTTATTTTGATATATCGTGTTAAAAAAAATCAGTCTAAAATTTATTAAGTTTTATCAAAAAACCTTGTCTATTGATCATGGTTTATTTTATTATTTTCACAGAACTTTGGGCTTGGGTTGCAGATTTCAGCCAACATGCAGTGAATATACCTATCAGGCAATCGAAAAATATGGAGCTTTTAAAGGGATTTTTATGGGCGTAAAGCGCATTTCAAGATGTCATCCGATGTCGAGGGGCGGTTATGATCCCGTAAAATAATCATTTTATTAATATATAACTTTAACTAATATGTTTGTTGAAATCTTTAACTTGATCTATTATCCACTTTTTAACTTAATGATATTTTTTTATAATATTGTTCCAGGGAATGATATTGGGATTGCAATAATCTTGCTTACTCTTCTTGTGCGGTTTGTTTTATATCCGATGAACAGTAAGTCAATTAAAAGTCAAAAAAAATTACAGGAAATTCAGCCATTGATGAAGGAAATTCAAACCAAATATAAAGACAATAAGGAAAAACAAGCCAAGAAGTTAATGGAGCTGTATCAAAAGCACAAAATTAATCCTCTTTCCGGATGTTTGCCTATTTTGATCCAACTTCCGATTTTAATTGCTCTTTATAGGGTTTTTCTGAATGGATTCAAGGATGAGAGTCTGGCAATTGTTTATCCTTTCATTACAAATCCTGGTCACCTTGATCCAATGTTCATGGGACTTGTAAATCTTTCAGAAACAAATCTTCCTTTAGCTCTCATGGCTGGTATCTTGCAATTTTTTCAAACGAAAATGCTGATGGGTAATAAATCTAAGGATAAAAAGACTGAAGAAGATAATAAAGAAAAAACAAAAGAGGAGAAAACGCAAGATTTTGCTCAATCTATGACCAAGCAAATGATGTATATTTTACCAGTTATGACTTTTTTCTTTGCGATGACTTTTCCTTCGGGACTTGCTCTGTATTGGGTGGTGACAACATTATTTGCAATTATTCAACAATTCCTTATAATAAAGAAGCAGGATAGAGAAAGTTCGCAAAGCACAGTTATTAATTAGATAAATTAATATATATGAATGATAAAAACCAAAAACTTGTAAAAGAAGCGTTATCCGAGTTATTGCGAGTCATGGATATCACCATGGAAATTGAAGAGGAAAGAATTGAGGATATGGGAGACGGAAAAGAATCTTATACAATTAATTTACAATCAGATCAGCCAAACTTGTTAATTGGACAATATGGTTCAAATTTACAATCATTGCAACATCTTACGGGTATGATAGTCAGAAAAAAGAGAATTATTGAAAATATTATCGATGATGATGAGATTAAGTTTAATATCGATGTGAATAATTATAAGAAGCAAAAAAGAGAGTCTCTTATAAAGTTAGCCGACACAATTGCTAGTCAGGTTCTGTATAATAAAAATTCAGTTGCTCTCAGACCGATGTCCTCATATGAGAGAAAAGTGATCCATATGGAAATTTCAAACAGAGAAAAACTAGAAACAGAAAGTGTGGGAGATGACTTGAATAGACGAGTTATTATAAAGTATGCAGAATTGACTGTATAGTAAACTTAGTAAATTAAAATGAAATTTAATCTGACTCAAAAAATTGCTTATAATGCTGTTTTTTCCGCAGGGGCTCGCGTCATCGAAGTGGCCCTTGCTTTAATTATTATCGGGCTGACAACAAGATATTTGGGAGAAGGTGGTTTTGGAGATTATATTATTGTCGTCACATTTATTTATATTTTTTCTGTTTTGGCTGATTTAGGCTTGTATTCCATTGTGGTTCGAGAGATATCGCGCGACGGCGCGGATGAGGAAAAAATTGTGAATAATGCTTTTACACTTCGAGCCTTTGCAGGACTATTATTTCTAAGTTCTGCTTTTTTTATTTCCCTACTCTTTCCTTATTCGTGGGATGTGAGGATGGGTATTGCAGTAGCGGCGACAGGGTTTTGGTTTCTTTCAAGTACGCAGGTTTTGATGGGACTATTCCAAAAACATCTTGTGATGGATAGGGTTTCTGTGGCAGAAATTTGTGGGAGAGTTATCCAATTTTTGTTTGTGTGGATAGTGATTAGTCTTGATTTAGGTTTTTTATCTATTATCGCATCGATTATTGCAGGAGCTCTTGTTAGCTTTTTGCTAGTTCTGTTTTTTGCTTCTCAATATGTCAAGATCAGGCTTAGTTTTGATTTTAGTCTATGGAAAAAATTACTCAAACAGGGCTTCCCTCTGGCAATTTCAGCAATATTGGTTTTGATCTATTTTAAGCTTGATACGATCTTTCTTTCGGTGATAAAAACCAATGAGGCTGTAGGAGTCTATGGGCTGTCTTATAAGATTATGGAAAATTTGATTTTTTTCCCTGCCATGCTTGTTGGATTGACCATGCCAATTATGAGTCGTTCGATTTTTACTGATCGGATGAGATTTCGATCGATCGTGCAGAGAACCTTGAATTTGTTGATTATTGCCGTGGTGCCGATGATCGTTGGTGTTTTCTTTATATCTGATAAAATTGTGCAATTAATCGGAGGGAAGGAGGGTTTTGTGGACTCGCCTGCTGTTTTGAATATTTTGATGATTGCCTTAGGATTTATCTTTCTTGGCGCGCTGTTTTCGAACATCATTATCGCTGCCAACTTACAAAAAAGGCTTGCTCAAATATATTTTGTGGGTATGATTTTTAATGTTGTTACAAATTTCATTTTTATTCCTCAGTATTCCTATTTTGGCGCTGCAGCTACGACCGTCGCCACTGAACTTTTGGTTACTTCTCTGATGATCGCAGTAATCTATAGATCCTTGAAATTTATCCCATCGTTTGCGATTATTTTCAAGGCAATTCTGGCGTCGATCTTGATGGCATTGGCATTAAGCTACTTCAATTTCTTGAATATCTTCATTTTAGTTTTCATCGGTGTGGTTGTTTATTTACCAGTGATTTATATTTTAGGCGGTATTTCTAAGGAGGAGATCAGGAAATTAGTGGGAAGGGGCAAATAAGTTCCTTCTCTTGCTATGGAATCAATCAATAAGTCCGTTAGTCTGGGATTTCCTTTTTCAAGAGAAGATCTTCTGAAGATTCTACGTTTCGAGGTAAAATGATTTGTTAATTTCAAATCATTTTTTATTTGCCTGAAATTGAATAATATTTCATAATAGAGTTAGAAAAAGGTTGTGGTTAATTTTATTTTTTGTCATCTCGAAATGAGTGGAGCGATTGAGAGATCTCTTTAATGACAATAACCAGAATAAATAGATTTATCACAATGAATAGTGTTGAAGATATTTCTCATCCTAAAGGGATTCGAAATGACAAATTTGACGGAATTATGACAAGAGATATTTTTTATGGTAAAACCCCCCCCTTATCAGGGGGAAATTAACTGATTTTAAATATGTTGCAAACATTTAAAAAAATAAAACTTGAATACCTCACTATCTTTACGATGGCAGTTTTTGCGGGATTTTTGATTTCTGTCTCTAATTTGTCGGTTTTATTTATTTTGGCTTCAATTTTGTTTATTCTCGCGTCGTTTAAATATTTTAATCAAATTTTGCTTTTGTTGATTTTTTATGTTCCCTTTCAAGTTGCGTTGAATGTGACGGCTGGAATTGATCTTGCTTCGGGAAGGGTGTTGATTTTGTATCTTTTTGCGGTTTGGGTTCTCAAATCTCTATCCGAAAAGAGGTTTGTGATTAAATTAAATTTACAAACACTTTTGATTAGTTTGTTTTTGGTTCTGGCAGTCTTTTCAATGTTGCAAGCCGGAGATGCCGAACGAGCAATTCGAAAAATTCTTGTATTTCTGTCTATTTTTCCGCTTTATTTCATCTTAACCTCCTTTTCTCTCCCCTCCTTATGCAAGGAGGGGTTAGGGGTGGTTGAGAAAGAAAAGTCACAAGCCTCCTTATGCAAGGAGGGGCAAGTGGCGGCCGTTAGCAAGGACAGTTATATCTACAAAATAGTCAAAATGTTATTATTCGGTGGTTTCGCAATTTCCCTTATCGGAATTGTCCAATTTGTATGCCAATTCATCTTTGGCATTGATCTAGTGATGGAATTTTGGAGTAAATATATCGCATTTCTATTTTATGGACAAACATTCGGAGCTGAGGTACTTTCCAATCCAAGCTGGTTGGTTAATGTTTCAGGAGCAACAGTTCTTCGCGCAATTTCCTTGTTCCCTGATCCACATATGTTTTCATTTTACTTGGGGCTTATAATTCCGATTGCTTTTTCGTTAGTGCTATTTAATAATAAAAAATGTCATTCTGAATTGAATTCAGAATCTGATACTGACAAGGGTTTAAATAATTTTCAACTCTTTAAGCAAAATATGTGGAAAATAGTAAGACACTGTGGTTTTAGAAAAAAGATCCTGAATCAAGTTCAGGATGACAAATGTGTAATTTTCAATCATAAATTTTTATATATTGTTTTATTTGTAATGTTTCTAGCAGAATTTTTTACTTTCTCTCGTGGAGGATACATTGGAATGATTGCAGGAATTGGCATTTTGATAGTTCTAAGTTGGAAATATCTAAATAGTCTCAAAAAAATTACTATTGGATTAATATTTTCATTATTTTTATTTGTTATACTTTTTACTAATCAATCTATTGTACATAGATTTATCTCTGCGTTTAATTTTTCAGAAGGCTCGAATGTAGAAAGAATAAAAAATTGGAATCAAGGCTGGGAAGTTTTTTCTGATAATCTTTTGACGGGAGTTGGTATTGGAAATTACTCAATCTATCTCTATCCTACCATTGAATATCGCACACCTGTTTATGCCCACAATTTATATCTGGATATTGGGGCGGAAATGGGAGTTTTCGCATTGGTCGTTTGGCTTTTGTTGATTGTGGTGACGATATGGCAATTGTATAGAGTGAGCAGAAAAGCAAAAAATGAGCTTCAGCGAGCTTTAGCTTTAGGTTTAATTGGCTCGCTGGTATGGTTTTCCGCCCATTCATTTTTCGACACCTCAATTTATTCTCCAACGATTTTAGCGGTATTTGTAATTATTCTTTCTTTGGCGTCAAAGATCATAAGCGAGAGTGCATATTACAAAAAAATTGATTTATAGCGATAACTTCACAATAATTATGCTTAATCTTCGACATGGAATATACTTAATTATCTTTTTGATGCCACTTTATTTCTGGCGGTTTTCTGTTTTTGGTATGCCAATGAATATCTTAGAATTAATGATATATATCCTACTTTTGATTTGGATTTTCAATAAAGCTAGAAAAGGTAATTTCTGTTTAGTTTTGGCCAAGAAATTGAAATCTCTATATAAAAATGACTTCATCTTACTAGTTGGAATTATATTTCTATTCCTTGGTGTGATAATTTCAACTACGCTTTCTGCTGACCTGAGAGCAAGTCTGGGAATTTTCAAAGGATGGTTCGTTAGTCCTTTTTTATTTGCTTTTGTTTTTGTTAATGTAATTAAAAAAAGAGAACATATTATTCTGTCTTTGAAGAGTTGGTTGGTATCTGGCACAGTTGTTTCTTTGGTTGGTGCTTACTATCTCTTAAATAATGATATTACCTTTGACGGACGGTTGAGGGCATTTTTTCTTTCACCGAACCACTTGGCAATGTATTTGGCGCCAGCATTTTTGATTATATTTAGTTTTTTATTAAACAGAAAGAAAAATAGTAATTTGTTTAGCCTCGCTGTTTTTGCTGTAGTTCTCAGCTCTTTCTATTTCACCTATTCTTATGGCGCATTTCTCGGAATTTTTGCTGGAATATTATATTTAGTTATAAAAAGCAAAGGATTAAAAATCAGGAATGTTTATTTGTTAGGTTTTGTCGTTCTGTTGACGCTGGGGATGATGCTTGCTTCATCTGGTAAATTCGGTCAAATAATGAATTCTGAAAATCGTTCTTCGTTTCATTCTCGCGTTATGATCTGGAATGCTACTGAAGAAATCATAAAAGATAATTTATTTTTGGGAATTGGTCCTGGAACATTTCAAGAAACCTATCTTGGATATTCTGAAAAGTTTGATGAACCATATTTGGAATGGGCCGTTCCTCAACCACATAATATTTTTTTGGCTTTTTATTTACAGACAGGATTAATTGGCTTCGTTGGATTTCTTTTGATTTTGATTTGGTTTTTTCTTGATAAAGATATAAAATCAACTTACCCTAGAAGTGAACTGGAAATAGTATACATTATAAATGCCATAATGATTTATATAATAGTTCATGGATTTGTTGATACGACTTATTGGAAAAATGACCTCGCTTTGATGTTTTGGATCTTAGTCGGAATAAAATTTATTTGTAGAAAACGATTTAATTCTCGGGTCAAAGAATTGTAAGTTCTAATAAAAATCGTTGACAGGATTATGCATTAGGTGTATAATATAAATAAGTAGTTAACTATTGACACTAAGCTGTGTTCATGTTAACTTTGTAAATGTAGAGTATTAATTCTTAATTTTGGATTTTTTGCTGACTAGTCTTTGATTTAAGCTTAAGTTACAGAGGTTCTTGTGGGGTTTAGATTATAAGGCATGAAATTTGAAGGAAAAAATGTATTAGTATTATAAAATATAGTTCAAAGTATTACAAAGAACTTGTCAGGATTATTCAAAAAAACATATTGAAGCCTTTTTGTGGGCTTTTTACGTTTTTTAGGAGTTATATTACTGTTTTTGCAGTGATTTTTTTATTGAGTTTTTCTGTGTTGGCAAGCTCTTCTTCAAATAATAATTCTCAAAAGGGAAGTCTTTTGTTTAACTATTTGGATGGAAAGGGAGGAAATGAGGATAATGAAGTTATAATTGTGAAAAGCGTGGAATATTCTAAAGATGTTCAAATTGTGCAGGAAAATGTACCAATAGTTAAGATCGCTAGTGCTGATAACAGTATTTTAATGGATTTTAGTCAAAATCTCGAAGAAATAGAAGAAGACATTAGAAACGTTGGAAATGTTTCAGAGCCAATTTCTTTTACTCTTTTAGGCGGAAATTCATTTCTTGCTCCTGCTGTTTATTATGATGAATCTTTGGAAGATTCAAAATATGGCATCGTTTTTTATGAAGTTGTTTCAGGAGATAGTGCAAGTTCAATTGCTACTGCCTTTGGAGTTTCGACTTATACCGTTCTTTGGGCAAATAATTTGAAAGTTGGAGATTATATTAGACCAGGACAAAATTTGGAAATTTTGCCAGTAGTTGGAGTTAAGCATATTGTGAAAGCTGGAGATAGCGTGGAAACTATTGCTATAAAATATAAAGCTGACTCAGAGGAAATTATCATTTTTAATAGCTTGCCAGCCGACGGTATTTTTCCAGAAGGATCAGAAGACAAAGTTCTAATCATACCTAATGGCGAACTAGCTGCGCCTCTTTATGCTCCAAAACCTACTCCTCGCAGAGTCAGCGGTCAAGTTGTTTCTTCTTCAAAATATTCTTCTTCTAAGTTCTATAATCCATTTGATAGTCATCGATTTGCTTATGGTCATTGTACTTATTATGTGGCAAGTAAGGTTTATGTTCCTTGGAGCGGTCATGCCAAGTCTTGGCTTGCCAATGCGAGGGCTTATGGATATAGAACAGGAAATACTCCAGTTGTAGGGTCAATCGTTGCAACAAGCGAAAATAGACGGTATGGGCATGTTGCTTTTGTTGAATCAGTCTCTGCGACAAGCATCACTGTGTCAGAGATGAATTATGTTGCTTGGAACAGAAAGAGTGTCAGAGTTATACCTCGAAACAGTGCTGTGATCAAAGGTTACATTTATATGAATTAAAAATTAAATTGCTATATTGTTGAATTGTCATTTTATTTGAAACAGCTCAAGAGTACTGAGCTGTTTGTTTATAAATGAAAAAACTTTATTTTATTGAATGTTTACTTCACTGAATTGACAAAAATTTCAAAAAGTTTAAACTAATCTTATATGATATGAGTTATTTTGCAGATTGCCTAATAATTGGAATTTACCCTTTAGGGTTTTATAAAGCCTAGCGTACGAAAGATATTTTTGAAATCCTAAAGGATAAATTCCGTGTATTTTAGACTTTTTGACAGCATATTTGGACTCGTAGCTCAGTTGTCCCACTTCTTTTGGGTGTATAGCTCAGTTGGTTAGAGCGCTACCTCGACACGGTAGAGGTCTCCTGTTCGAATCAGGATATACCCACCCAGAAGAAGCGGGATCGACACGGTAGGGGTCAGAAGTTCGAATCTTCTCGGGTCCACAAATTAAATCAAAAAAATTCCGCCTATTTTGGGGCGGTTTTTGGATTAAGGAAACATCTTCCTTCTTGGGTAATTGTATACATGTATATTTCTGTACTTTTTTTGGTCTTCTTTTTAATTGGAACTCCTTTTTTTATTTTTAAAATTGCAAAGTTTTTATTTATTTTACATTCTATTTCACCTATTCCTTTTTCTACTTCTATGTATCCTGCTCTAATCAGTCCTTTTAATATCAACTCCGTTGTTCTTTTAGTGCTTTCTTTTTGTTGATCTTCTGAAAATTCTATTTTTTCCTTAGTAATTCGCTGTATTGTTATTTGTTGAGTTGACATCTTTCCTCTCTCACTAATAATTTGAAGAACTAATAGTAATCTTTTTGGCTTTCTTGTTTTTGCCGAGGTTTTAAGATCTTCCAATTGTGATTCTTCTAGATTAATATCGCTAATATTGTCACATCCTTCTAGTTGTTTATGTATCAAATTTAAAAGTAATATTATGATAATCGTTTTGAGAAATAATGTCAAGGACTGAATAATAGCTAATATTAGCTTACTTGAAATTTAATTAGTCAAAAGATTGAAAATAATACCGCTTATTGGAAAAAGCGGTTTTTAGGAAAAAATCAATCTACCACTTTCGGTTAGTGATGAGTGGTATAGCCTTCGATTCCCTTTGAAGTCAGTTGGAGATTGTTTTAGTTCTGCTGTTAGCAGTCCAAGCCTTTTAAGGTCCTCTAATATTTTCTTTGTTGTCTTTTTTGCTCGTGCTACTCTTTCTTTTTTAGTAGATTTTTGGGAATTTTGATTCCCTGCTCTATTACGTTTTATTGATTCCAATTTTGTTTGATAGGTAATACCAACCTTTCTTAGCTTGGTTATTTCCGAAATTGTCATTTCTGAATTGTTTGACAGAATTTCTATAATTTCCAGCATTTCATCTATGTCTGGATATTGTTTATTGGTTTTATTTATAATATCTGTAATTGCTTCTCTTGCTTGTGCTTCTTGCTTGTTGATATAGATCAAATCCTTTTTTATTCTGGAATTAGGCTAGATAGTAATACAATAATAAACACACCGAGTAATAATGTCAAGGATTGGATGACGATGACTTTTTTGTTTTTCTCTTTGTGAATTTCGGGAATGAGGTCGGCTGTGGCAATGTAAATGAAACCACCGCCAGCAATTGCCAAGATAATCGGTACAAGCCCTTCAATCTTTTTGGCAAAAAGAAAAATCGCGAGCACTCCCAGAAAAGAAGTTATCGAAGAAAGAAAATTGAAAATAAGCGCTTTTTTGTGTGAAAACCCACCATGAATCAAGATGGCAAAATCTCCAATTTCTTGAGGGATCTCATGCATGGCAATAGCAAAAGCAGTCATAAATCCGGTAGGGATGCTGATCAAAAATGCAGCTGCGATCAAAGTTCCATCAATAAAGTTGTGAAAAGCATCTCCAATCAAATTTAAATAGGTAACAGGTTGATAGTGTGTTTGACAGCTTTCATTATGGCAATGATGCCAATTGATATATGATTCCAAAATAAAAAAGATCATAATACCCACCAGTACATAGATCATCACGCCACCTCCTGCCTCTTCAATTGCTTCAGGAAGAATGTTGAAAAAAGCCGCCCCTAAAAGAGATCCAGTCGCAAAAGCAACAAGTAGCGGGATTAGCTTATTAAGTATTTCTTTTTTGACAGAAATTGTAAAGATTCCAATCAACGAAATTGCGCTAACTGCAAAAACTGCCACAACAGCATAGATAAATTCATTCATTTTTTTTATTTAATATTAATAAATTATTTATGCTTCGGAAATTATGTCGAATACCCCAGCCTTTGCACTTCCTGTAATTGTTAAAGCATATACTTTTTGTGCTATGTTTTGGGAAATAATCTTTTTCGCTGTCTCGTTGAGTGTTGATCCTGATCCAGTTACATCATCTATAAGTAGAATGCTTTTATATTGCTTCTTGCTAGACACAACAATCGTCTTTTTGGCATTTAATATTCTATCTTCCATTTTTTTTAAACTTTTTTGTTGAATGGGAATGAGAGTCTTCTCTTTTGAAAAAGCAATTTTATCGCAAGAAATCCTTAATTGTCGGGCAATAGACGTCATAAGCTGAGTTTTTCGCGCAACAGTTGGAGGAATAAATGCTACACAGTCAATGTCATATTGAGAAACAATCAAATCTAGACTTTCTTGTAATTTTTCAACGATTTTCTTCATCAACACTTGATTTGTGTGACCTGATTTTGCCGTTCGAATCATTTGACTTAAGGCTGTTTTTCCAAAAACTGGCAAGGCGTCAAAATCACGATGAAATAGTTTTGTGATGTATACGTCATTGTCGAAAATATGATGTAATTTTTCGGTAGCATCAATCATTAACACCTCGGTCTTATTATTGTAAATTTTTTTTCTCGTATTGAGATATTCTTCTGCCAGATTTCCGATATCTTTTCTGCCAGATTTATTTTTTGCCCAATATAAAAAACCTCGAGTACCTTCTAGTAGTCGTCCTTCTGGTGTTGTGTAAACATAGTATTTTTCAATTATTTTTTTTTGCTCTGGTGAAAAAAGATAATCATCCTTTCGTGATATATAGGTGTAAATAATTTTTTTTGGTGGTGATCCAAACTTATTGAGAACATCTTCGTCAACAAATTTTTTCACATATTTTTTTGCTGAGCTTAGACCCACATCCCATGCGCGCGCTAAATCATCTATCGTCGCTTGTTCATTGTATTTGAAAAGAAAAGCAAGGGATTCATCATTCGTAGCAAGTTTATATTTTACATTCGAACCTTTTTTTGAGGTTTTTTTCAAAATACTATTATCAACAAGTTTTCGTAATATCTTTCCAATACCTTCACGAGAAAGAGTGCTAACATTTTTGATATCAGAAATAGAAAATATGCCGGTTTTTACCAACTTATTTATGATTATTTTATGCTGTTCGTTTGTATGTTCCATATTACGTATTGTACTATAGAAAGAATGCTTTGTCAATGTCAATGTAATGGCTAAGACAAACTATAATCTCTAGTACATATTATACTATGGATATAAGTAGTCACAAATACCTGTCTATTGGCTAATGAAAGCGGTATTCCTTAGTACTCATTGTACTATGGATAAATAATATATAATTACTTAAAATAGCTAATTATAATATTTATTTTGTATTAAATGGTTCTGGTTTTTGTTATAAATAATACTATGCAAAAGATTTTTGTACTAGGGTCAGAACAACAAACAAGGTTTCTGGATCCCTTTATTCAATAAACTCAAAACGAGGAATTTCTTTGTCATTTATATTAATTGTTTCAAAAAACATTCTTTTTGGTCTTGCCCACAAAGCATTATTTACAAACTCCTTTGCATCATAAAGCGCTCTGTAGATCACTAATTCTTCTAATGTCTCGCTATGTCTTGCAAAACCGATAACTTCATACAGTTTTCCTTTGTGATGCCTATATTTTCCAAGTTGATAGACTGTCATAGTGATATATTATAATAATTATTAAATGTATTTCCTGTTAATAAGGGGGATTATGGGAATTTACTTGCGATCAAAAGAAATGTTAGTAAAAGTAAAAAAATAATTTGCTTAGTTGTTAATCTTCTATCCTGGATTTTAAAGATACTTTGAATTACAATGTATATGTCATTCTGGAGTGATAGCGATAGAATCTCGTTGTTTGTCACAGAATATTATTTTCGATATATCTGAGTTTTATCTAACTTCACAATTCCCTATCCGCTTACGGTGGGGTCACCAGTATGGAAAGAATATAATTGTATTTATTGCAAACCGCAATCACTGTTTGTTTTTTCTCTCTCTTTGGGTACTAGAATAATTTGTATTGTTCATTCTTCAAAAATCATTTTATATTAATTATTCTAAATTTACTAAAATCAGTCCTATGGCGATTGCTCCGATGCCGATAAATTGGATATGTGTTATATCTTCTTTGAAGATAAAATAACCGACGATCGTCATCAGAATAATTGAAAGTGAGATCCACAGGATGTTTGTAATTGCCATTCCTTCATATCTAAGAGAGCGAGCAAATACATAACCAGTTGCACCAAAAAGTAAAGACGTTGCCAAGAGAAGCAACGGGTTTCGATTAATGCTGTAAAGCTTAGCAGACAGAGTGCCTGCGATGTCCAGAAATATTATTGCAAGAATGTGTAGGGCGAAGATATTCATAGTAATTTAATTTGATTGTCTAAATGCTCATTTTACTATATTGTATATATAATATGGTTGATTGGCAAATGGACTTGAGATATAATTTGTTTTCATTGTCATTTCTAGGACAACTAAGTTTCCTGTTCTTAATAAACTGTGGATAAGACAGCTTAAAAAATGCATAAATATGACAAAAAAAACCGAGATTATAATAAAATCAGAGCAAAAAGGACAAAGAATTGATAAATTCTTGTCAGTTTTCGATTCTGCGGTTTCTCGGTCAAAGTGGCAAAAAATCATCAAGGAGGGGCGAATATTAGCTAATAACAAGGAGATAAAGACAGATTACAACCTAAAGGAAGACGATCTGATTCGAATTTTGCCAGCAAAGAAGAAAAAAGAAGAGAAAAAAGAAATTCCTGATGTCAAAATTCTTTATGAGGATGCTGATGTGATCGTGTTGGATAAGCCAGCCGGCGTACTTTCTCAAGATGCGCCTTCAAGTCCGAGTCCGAGTCTCACCGCATTTCTTTTGGATTACTATCCGCAAATTCAAAATGTGGGAGAAAGTGAAAATCGTTGTGGGATTGTCCACAGATTAGACAAAGACACATCAGGAGTGATTATTGTTGCAAAAAATGAGAAAAGCTTTTTGTTTTTGAAAAAACAATTTCAAGACAGAAAAGTGCAAAAGATATACATTGCGCTTGTTTATGGCAATGTTAAAGAAAAAGAAGGCAAAGTTGAATTAAAAATTGGCAGATCAAAATCAAAGCCAAATATGCAAACTGTGATCGACAGTAAGAGAAAAGAAGAAATCAAATCAAGGGAAGCGTTGACCTTATATAAAGTTGAAAAAACTTTTTCGGACTACACACTGTTAGAGGTGTTTCCAAAAACTGGAAGAATGCATCAAATTCGGGTTCATCTCAAGGCTATCGGATATCCGATAGTGGGAGATTTAAAGTATTATTATAAAAAATATGCTGACAAAGAGCCTAAGCTTAGCCGACAATTTTTGCACGCCAGTGAACTGAACATTAAATTGCCAAGTGGAAAGGAAACTACTTTCAGGACGGATCTGGCCGGTGATCTGCAAGAGTTTCTATTTAAAATAGAAAATAATTATTAATTGCATACTTAGTTGGCAGACAATATTTTGTATATTAGTTTTAAAATGTTGAATAAACTTAAAAAGCGCTACAAGGACAGACAGTTCGGAGGTGTTTTTGAAGATTGGAGGTTAGATGCAATTGAGAATTCTTTAATTTTGGGTTAAGCCTTGAATTTAAAGTCTGGTGACATTGTCGTCTTTTTTCTTTTTATGTGACTGTATATTTATTTGATGATTGTTTTGATCGATCTAAATACAAAGCCTTGACTAATCTAGGTTTATAAAGTAGTATGAAGTAGTCTAAATAATAGATTTGAATGACCATTGCGGTATACAAGAAATTTATAAAATAATTAAATATATGACAGTAACACTACAAGAATTTAATCATAGTCGTACTCGTACGGATATGCCGAATATTAAACCTGGACATGTTGTAAAGGTTTATCAGAAAATCGTGGAGATAAAAGGTGTTGGAAAAAAAGCAGAAACAAAGGAAAGAATCCAGATCTTTGAAGGTCTTGTCCTAGGCAGAAAAGGTGGCACTGGAATCAACGCGACAATCACAGTTCGAAAGATCTCTGGTGGAATTGGAGTTGAAAGAATCTTTCCAATCAATGCTCCGACAATTGAAAAAATCGAATTGGTAAAGATTACAAAAACAAGAAGAGCAAAATTAAATTATATGAGAGATAGAATTGGAAAAGCCACTAAGCCGAAAGGTGAACTCGTTGATCCAAAAGAAAATATGGTTGGAATGGAAGAAAAAGTTTCTGAGGAGATTGCAGAGACAAAAGATGAAGCTGAAACAGAAATCAAGACTGACAGCAAAGAAGTTAAGGCAGTAGAGGAAGATAAAAAAGAAGTCGTTGCTAAAAAAGAAGAAAAAGCTGTTGATGACAAGAAAGAGGCAATCAAAGAAGAAAAAGAGTAGATTTACAATGCATTGATTTTATCAGCCGAGGTGGCGGAATTGGTATACGCAGCAGGTTGAGGGCCTGTGTCCAATCGGGCGTGAGGGTTCAAGTCCCTCTCTCGGCACAGACTAAAATTAATATAATTGATTAAGGGCGATTAGCTCAGTTGGCTAGAGCACCTCGTTTACACCGAGGGGGTCGGGGGTTCGAGTCCCTCTCCGCCCACCA
>JAGLLA010000033.1 GCA_023140775.1 Candidatus Parcubacteria bacterium | reverse complement strand
CTTGCGGCGGGGAGCTTCATTAAGCTTTATTTTCTATGAAGAAATTTTAGGAAGAATTTGTGAAGCTTGAGAAGTTGTCTTGGCGTTTTGACACTAAAATCGTTGGAGAGTGTTTTGACACTAAAATAGATTAAGGCTATGAATCCAAATAGAACTAGTATGATATTAATTAGTCTAAAAACTAGGCTAAAGGCAAAGCCGTTACTTTTTTCGAGTTCCAAGAGGTCAAAAATAAAGGTCAAAGATGCTTCAAACGTTCCTAATGATCCTGGGATTGGTACGAAGTTAGCTAAGGTAAAAATAAAAAATATGGCAGAGGAGTATGCTAAATCGATTGTTTTACCCAAAGAAAAGATGATTATCCAGACTGTCACTAAATATAATAATACTTCAACAAGGGCAAGCGTAA
This sequence comes from Candidatus Parcubacteria bacterium, assembly GCA_023140775.1. GTDB lineage: Bacteria > Patescibacteriota > Minisyncoccia > JAHIHE01 > JAGLIN01 > JAGLLA01. The sequence continues at coordinate 2,082 of JAGLLA010000033.1, read as the reverse complement.
AAGCTTTAACAAAGGCTGTTGTCTTTTTATTAAAAAATTGAGCAATAATTCTTTCCGTTTTTTCGATATTTTCTTCTTTTCTTTTGATAAACTTAATTTTGTTTAATCTTGTCGCTTTGATAATAAACATAAAAAATCCATGACCGTCAGAGTTCTTATTCATAATACGAGAATAAAACAGATAAAAAATAAAAAACGCTGAAGTAATAATAAGACCAAAGCCATAAAAAACGCTGATTGGAAGAGAAAAATATTGAGCGAGGAATAGAAATCCAGAGATCATGAAGAGGAAAATTGAGAAAAAATAGATTGCCTGATCAATGATCACTGAGGCGAATGATTTTTCCCAGCTATATCCGGATTCTTCTTTGATCATATAAGCTCTTACTGGTTCTCCTCCAATCAATACAGACGGCGTAATATAGCTTACAGCGAATCCTGCCAGTTTTGCCCGTAGTAGTTTCCTAAAGGCTATTTTGTGGCTATTTTGGGCTTCTATGATTATTTTCCAGCGAAGCGTTCCAAGAACAAAAATTGCCACAAAGTTTATCAAAAAAACAGCCAAGATAGCTGGTAGTGGGAAAATTTTAATGGTTTGTGTGACATTATCAATTCCAGCTTGTTGTATTGCTCCTATAAAAAGAAACAGTCCTAGCAGCAAAGATAATAAAAAAAGAAGTCTTTTCATTTTTATTACGTGAAAATTTGATGATTATTTTAAAGTTTGTGCCGAGGGAGGGACTCGAACCCTCACGAAGTATAAGTTCAACGGATTTTAAGTCCGTCGCGTCTACCAATTCCGCCACCCCGGCAAATATGTATCAAACATTTAGTATCTAATATTTAAGCATCAAGCAAAATAAATATCGAGCTTAATACTTTATACTAGATACTAATTTGAGGCCTGGGTCGGATTTGAACCGGCGTACGCGGTTTTGCAGACCGCTACCTAACCACTCGGTCACCAGGCCTAATATATTTATTCTAGGGACAAGTGTGTCCTTTAAACATAGTTAAAGTTAGCATAAAATGCGGTAGTGGTCAAATCAGCCCTCGGTAATTTCATCTTTGCCTGCTTTTTTTATTTCTTCTATTATTGTTGGAATTCTTTGAAAATCATTTTGGAGATCTTTAAGTAATGACCTTCTATATAAAGTTGCAGCTGGATGATAAACTGGATAATATATTTTGCCGTTATACCTCTTTGGTTTTCCGTGATCAATTGAAATTTTTTGTCCAGGAAGAAATCTATCCATAGAATGTCTTCCAAGAAGAACGATGAGTTTTGGTTTGATGATCTCAATTTGTCTGTTAAGCCAATCTCGACACATTATAACCTCCTCTGGCTTCGGATCGCGATTTTCTGGCGGTCGGCATTTGACAATATTAGCGATGTAAACATCTTCTCTTTTTAATTTGATAGACTCGAGCATCTCGTCTAAGATCTTTCCTGCGCTACCGATAAAAGGAAGTCCAGCTTCATCCTCTTTTTTCCCTGGCGCTTCTCCTACAAACATAATCTCGGCTTGGTTATTTCCTGACCCACAGACAACATTCGTGCGAGTCTTGCAAAGCTCGCATTTTTGGCATTGAGATATTTTTTCGTTAAGTTCTTTAAGGGTCATATTGAGTATTATTAGAATGTTAATGTCTTAAAATGCTACAATGATTTTTACCACCTTACTCCCATGTTCAATTCATCTTCTGATTTCCCGACTAAGCTTGAATCTATCTGAAGGAAGTAGTTACCTTCAATTGAATTGGCAAATTGAGGATCTTCGGAAAGATTATTGTCTTGCATTTCGCACTGTCCGTAGCAAACAAAATTGTTTCTATTATTCCAAATATTATTATAACTGATTAAAATATCTTTGCTTTTGCCGTCGATATTAATTCCGGCACAAAGTTCACAAATGCCGTTATCTGAAATTATATTATTGCTAATCTTGGCAGACGAATTAATCGTATAAATGCCATATGTTGCTCCGAGATATGTTTTGTAATGGTTGTTATAACTTATGATATTATAATTGATCAAGGCCGATGAGTTGTATAGGTCAATGCCAATTTTATTGTCCGTAA
>JAGLLA010000032.1 GCA_023140775.1 Candidatus Parcubacteria bacterium | reverse complement strand
AATCATCTTTCTGGGCTGGAGTGCATTATTGCTGTATTGAATTTAATAAATGTCCGTCCATACACTGGCGGGCGCTAAAAAACAGAAAATAATATCAAGTTGGCTGGTCCCTTGTAACTGTTCAGGTCCCTCTCATGTGTCCCCTCTCCTCCTGGGAGAGGGCTAGGGTGAGGGTTCAAAATCAGTAGGGGTCTGAACAGTTACAACAAACCATCAATTTCTTTATCCTCTGTTTTTTTTAGTGGAATTATTGAATACCCATATTTTTTAATTTTTTTATTTAAAAATTTAAATTCAACTCTTTTAAAAAAAGAGGAGTTCAAATATTCATATTCCCATAATTTAATATACTCTTCATTAATATTGTTTTTAGGAGGGTCTATCAATTTTTCATTAACAGCATCTTCAATTCCTATAAAATTCAAAACACTATTTAATGTGGTTTGGGGATTATCTACGAGATCTTCATATGAAATTACATTAATATTTTTTAAATATTTCATATCTTCAAAAAAAATCTCATGACACACAATCCAATGTTTAAATAATGAGGATATGGATGTTTTACTCCATTTCTGAGTTGCATATGAAACAGCAATAGGATTTCTTTTAATTAAAATAAAATAGGAGTTAGGAAATACGCATTGCAGAAATCTTGTTTTCAACATATTTGGCGGTGACTTTTCAAGAAAAATATTATTATCTTTATTCCAATGCATTAGCCACTCTTTTTGTAATTTTACTATATTTTCATTGGTCAATAATTGTGACTTTTCATCCATATGTGCCTTGTTATTAAATCCAAATTTACCAGGCCCCCCATGCGTACTTCCAATCGGATACACTGTTTGTAAAAACTGCCCTTCGTTCTGTGGAAAACCAGTGTCATGAAAAAAGCTAACACCTCTAAACTTTGAAATCATATCAGACAATAAAGTTGTTCCGCTCCTATGTAAACCAATAATAAACACATTTCTTTTTTCAGTGGAGTTAATCATTAATAGTATTTATCTTAATTTGTTGTGACAAACTAACAAGTCCACTATATTTATTAAAATTTTCTTTGACTTTAAATACATAGGCATCCACTAGCCGGTTAATGATTACTCTTTCATTTTCAATAATTGATGTTATACCTACATTAGTAAAATACATCCCCTCCAGCATTACACAAACAAAGCTCCACTTTATATCAAATACATCACCTATTTTGGCTTTTTTAATAGTACACCCGTGATTAACACTTCCTGAGCTTGTTATCTTCAGTCCTTTTTCAGTTTTGATTTGCATACCGAACCCAACATCTATTGCATTTATTAAAAACCTCGCCTTATAGGTATAGACATATTTTTTTCCTGTTTCTAAGATGTTAACCTTATTACCATCTTCATTCAAAATCATCACGTCAAAAATATCAACATCATAATTCATATATTCCGTAGGTTTTATATTTAAACCCTCTATGTAAAATTTGTCATCTATTTCAATTTCTTTTTTTAGACTTACTTTCTTTGCTGTTTTTACTACAGGCACTTCTTGCCGCCTCACTTCGTTTAGTATCTTGTCGTTATTACTACTAAAAATAATCTTTTGATAAAAATCGGTTACTTTTTTAGGCATATCATCCATAATAATTTCTCTGTCGTACAACAGTACGGCACGCGAACAAAACTCTATTACGGATTGGGCTGAGTGCGAAACAAATATGACGGTTTTACCCTCTTTAAAGAACTTTTCTATACGTGCATAGCATTTTCTTTTAAACAGATCATCTCCAACTGCCAGTACCTCGTCCACAATTAATATATCCGGGTCGGTTACTGTGGCAAGGCCAAAGCCTAATCTTGCCTTCATACCACTACTGTAGGTTTTTACAGGTTGGTTGATATGCTCGCCAATATCCGCAAAGTCTATAATCTCTTGTGTGATTCTTTTTTGGTCTTGCTCTACCCCGTTGATTAACAGGTTAAGCTTGATATTGTCTTTACCTGTCATTTCTGGTTTTAGACCTGAGCCCAGTTCTAAAATGGCATTAATTCTTCCATGAACATTAACCCGACCTGATGTAGGC
>JAGLLA010000031.1 GCA_023140775.1 Candidatus Parcubacteria bacterium | reverse complement strand
GACATTTCTATATTGGTTTGACAGCATATCTGATTAATATTGTTAGTATGAAACTACGAAGCTTTTATCTCATTGGAAATTTCTTGCACCTTTTGCATGGTTTCGCTAATATTAAATGATATTATATTCCTGTCTTCCATGATAATTTTTCCATCAATGATGCAAGTCTGAACATCGCTTCCAGAAGCAGCATAAACGAGATTTGAATAATAGTCATAAACTGGAACCAAATGAGGCTTATTAAAATCAAGAATAATAATATCAGCCTTTTTTCCAATTTCTATGCTTCCAATTTCCTTTTCCATCCCTAAAGCCTTGGCTCCGTTAATTGTTGCCATTCTCACAGTTTCTTTAGCCGTTAGAATTTCTGGATCCAGGGTTGCAACTTTTGCTAACTTTGTAGCGCTACTCATTTCAGAAAACAAATCAAGATTATTATTACTTGCAGATCCGTCTGATCCTAAACTTACAGTTATTTGATTTTCAAGTAATTTTCCAATGGGCGCAATTCCCGAGGCAAGTTTCATATTACTATTTGGACAATGAGAGATTTTTACATTTCTGTTTTTCAAAATTTCTATGTCATTGTCAGCAAGCCAAACACAATGCGCCACCAGAGTTTTTTCGTCTAAAACTCCGATCTTATCCAAATATTCAACTGGCGACGTTCCATATTTCTTTTTACTTTCTTCAATTTCTTTTTTTGTTTCCGAAAGATGAGTAACAAAAAGCAAATTATTCTCCTTGGCAAATCTCTTGGATTTTATCAGAATTTCCTGACTGCAGGTATAGCAACTATGAGGTTCGATGGCAATTGTGACAAGAGAGCTGTTCTCAAATTTATCCAAAAGTTCTGCCGTCAATTCCATTTTATTGGAAAATATTTCATCTTCATCACCAAATTCACTGACAATTCCCTCCCCGATCACGCCTCTCATGCCAGCTTTTTCTGCGGCATAACCAGTTTCTTTTTCAAGAAAATACATATTACAAAAAGTTGTCGTTCCTGAAAGGATAAGTTCTGCGCAAGATAGTAAACTTCCCCAATAGGCCGAATCTTTGTCAATGAAATTTTCTTCTGCCGGAAAGATGTGTTCATTGAGCCATTTGTCCAACGGCAGATCATCAGCTAGTCCTCTGAAAATACTCATCGCCAAATGTGTATGTGTGTTCACAAGTCCTGGCATAATCAGTCCATGATCTGCATTGATTTCTTTTTTCGCATTATATTTGCTTTTTAAATCTTCGGATTTTCCCACATCAATAATTCGATTTCCCTTGATAATAACAGCCCCATTATCAATAATTTCATCACTATCATTAACTGTCAAAACAGTCCCATTATACAAGATTATATCAGCCTTTTCCTTTTGTGTCATAAGTTATTTTTTATAAACATTTAATCACAAGACCTGAAAAGATTCTGAATTTAATTCAGAATGACACAAAGTTACATCCCTGAAATTTCTCTCAATCTTTTAATCTTTTCAATCAAAATTTTCAACGTATAATCAATTTCGTGTTTGGTGGTTTCTTTTCCAAGAGTAAATCTGATGCTGGCATGCGCAATTTCTGGCGGAATTCCCATAGCCAAGAGTACATGTGATGGTTCAAGAGAAGCAGAAGAACAAGCAGAACCAGTTGAAATCGCAATTCCTTCTTGATCAAGCATCATTAAAAGACTTTCCCCTTCAATACCTTTGAATGAAAAATTCGCATTGTGAGGCAATCTAAATTCGTTTGATCCGTTTAATTGAGCATCAGGAATATTTTTTGAGACTTCATCAATGAAGTAGTCTCTTAACTTTTTTACTTCATCTGCCAATTTTCTGTTCTCTGGGACAAGAGAAATTGCCTTTCCAATCCCCACAATTCCAGGAACATTATGCGTACCAGCGCGAAGATTATACTCTTGTTCTCCTCCTTGCTGAACTGACTTGATCTTCGACCCTCTCTTGATATAGAGAACTCCAATTCCTTTTGGACCATGAATTTTGTGTCCCGACAAAGAAAGAAAATCAACTCCAAGAGACTCCACATCACAATCAAGATAATTCACTGCTTGCACAGCATCAGTATGAAAATATATTTTTGGCAATTTTCGATCTTCCCTTTCTTGATTAATCTCTTCGATCATTTTTCCAATTTCAGCGATTGGTTGAATTGTTCCAACTTCATTATTCCCATACATTACAGAAATTAAAATTGTGCTTTCTTTGATCGTCTTCCTGATATCTTCTGGATCTATTATGCCATCTTGATTCACTTTCACAAATGATACTTCTGCTATCTTATCTTTTTGTACAGTTTCACATGAACTCAAAACACAGTGATGCTCAATTGTCGAAGTAATGATATGCGGATTTTCAATTTGAGTTGCCTTGATCAGACCCTTGATCGTCAAATTGTTACTCTCCGTTGCCCCACTGGTGAAAATTATCTCATTAGTACCACAATTCAAAAATTCAGCAACTTGAGCTCGCGCCCTATCAACACCCTCCATCGCCTCTTGTCCAAACTGATGAATGCTCGATGGATTGCCAAACTTTTCCGAAAAGTATGGCAGCATTTCATCTAAAACTTTTTTATCAACGGGCGTTGTCGCCGCATAATCTAAATATATTTTTTTCATAAATTTAATAACTTAAATTTTATTAATTTAAAACTATTTTTGTAAAGGAGGTTTATTAAAATATTTGTTTTTGATAAATTTATAGCAATTCCATACAATTATGTAGCTTAATGCAATTATTATTAAATAAGAAATTGTGGCTAAGAAAAGACTTAAAGCGATATTTGGATATTCCCAATCTGTCCTTGGCGGAGATTGAGATATATTCGAGATTCCATTATTTTGAGCAATGGCAATATTTGTGAGTTGTGAAAATATAATTAATGAGAACCCTATGATTCTTTTCATGTTTATTATTTTATGAAATTATTGGAATTGAATAAGACGCAAGAATATAAAGTACTAATATAACAAATAATATTACAGATAATAGTGTTATTTTAAATGATAATTTCTTAATCTTTCTTAATTTATTTCTTTTATTATTATCTATATTATATCCTAAAACTATTTTACAAAAAAGCCAAATTAAGACGAATAACGGAATAATAATGACAAACAAAGCATCATAAATATATAAAATAATATTGTGAGTTGCAGTGTAAAATTTATCAGCGCTACTCATTGAAGGAGTTTCTATATCAGGACTAACTCCCCATTTAACGAATTCATTTGCACTCGAGATATTTGTGAATTGTGGAAAAAACATTATTGAATATAATATTTTTCTCATTTCCAAGAATCACTTCTAATTTTCTTAATCCTTCCCCCGAATTATCAGGGTCATCTTTATTGCTCTTTTGAAAATGATTAATCTCTGGAGCATTGCCATTCATAGCACATTCGTCATTTATTCCTCCCCTTGTATAATGTGTAATATCGTTTTTTGTGAAAAAATTCAATTTATTCTCATTAAAAATTTTCAAATAAATTGCAGGAATTAAATATGAACCGTAGGAAAATATTTTATAGTTATCATCAGTTCCATCTTGAATCTTCTCGTCAGTTTCATTAAATCTGAAATGATCTAAATTTTTATAGTAACTAACTCCGTTCTTTTTAAGATCACTCATCATTCTCAACACCCTACCCTTCGTAGCACCACAATCAAAATGATCATCTATCTGAACAAAAGTATATTTATTATAATCTTTTTTATCGATTTCGTTAATCCAACACCATAAAGATAGTCGATGATTATCCATTATATAAATATTCTTGTCTTTAAAATGATAAAGAAAATTATCTTCTTGTATATGATGCTTATATTCTTTTGTCTTTAATGAAATTAATGTTTTATATTTCATAGGATTATTGTTTGTTTTCCAACCTAGCAAATATTCAATGATTTATGGGAATATTTTCAATAATTAACGAAAGATCCTGAATCAAGTTCAGGATGACAGAATTCAAATAAATTCTGTCAGTGAATTGATAAACATCTTCTGGAATGACAATATTAAAATCCCCAAACCCCCAAACTCAATCCTGTCACGATTACTCCCGCAATCATAACACCAAGAGCTATCAAAGGCAAGGCTTTTTTCATCGGTATTCCAAAGACAAAAGCGGCCATTGCCCCAGTCCATCCACCAGTGATTGGAAGTGGAATGGCGACGAAGGCAACAAGGGCAAGCGCTCCCCATTTTTCGAATCTTCCATTATATTTTCTTCTCGTTCTAGCAAAAAGCCAAGAAAAAAACCCGTCAAATAATTTCGATTTAGACATCAAAAATTTTGAAATTGGCTCGATATATTTCAAAATAAAAAATACAGGGATTATATTTCCCACTACTGCGATAAAGTAGGCAGTCACGGGAGGAAGATGATATATTCCAATGGCCACAGGAATCGCTCCTCTGAGCTCAGCAACAGGAAGCATTGAGATTATGAATGTTGCGATTTCTGGTGAAAGATTTGTAAAATATATTGATAAATCCATTAAAATTTGATTATTTTTTCAAAATTTCAGCTGCTTGCTCGGGAATTATAGAACACACTTCAATCCCAGTGCTAAGTTCAAGTCCAGCCCAAGTGTTTGTTTTAGGAAATATTTCAAAATGCCAATGATAGTGATTATAATCCTGACCATTACAAGGAGAAGTGTGCAAAAACATATTATAAGAAGGATCTTTAAGGTTCTTTTTCAGCTTTGAAAGGCAAAATTTCATTGCCTCTGCTAGCTTGATCTTTTGATTATCCGTAATTCTTTCAAAATATGACAAATGTTTTTTGGGATAAATTCTCATCTCAAATGAAACTCTTGATACAAATGGACAAATAACAATAAATTCATCATTTTCAAACAACAATCTTTTTTTACTTTCTTGTTCCCGATCAATCATAACACAGTGAACACATTCATTGTGAGAACTAAAAAATTTTTCACTTCCAGCCAAAGAACGAAAAACATCTGGATCAACAATTGGCATAGCAATGACCTGACTGTGTGGATGATCAATCGAAGCTCCAGCACTATGACCATAATTTTTGAATATAGAAATATATTTTATGTGTTTCTTGTTCATCAAGGCAATATATCTTTCTTGATAGGCGTCTAAAATCTCAGCAATTTGCAGAATTTTCAGATCAGCTATATCTTTGCGATGATCTTCAGTTACAAGAACTTCATGATATCCTACACCATCCATAACCTCAAAAGGCCCATGTTCTCTGATGTTTACATCTTTATATTCAGATGAAAGGGCTGGGAACTTGTTTGGAAAAACTTTCAAACTCCAATCTCCATTATTTTTCGCATAGATCAAGACATCTTTTTCTTGTTCTTGCACATTATCCTTGCAAAACGGACATTTCTCGATATCTTCCTTGTATATTTTTTTCTTTTTTTCTTTCACTGAAAAATCCGGTCTCTTGCTTCTTTTCGTTGAAAACAAAACCCAGGTTCCACTCACAAGGTCTTTTCGCAATTGAGAGAAGATTTTTTTTCTTTTATTTTCAGTTGTCATATTTTTTATTTATTTGATTTATTTTTATTTGAAATATATCTTTTAATGTTTTTATATAGCTAATATATCTAGTCTTTATCTTTTTTATATTTTAACATAAGCATATCGAATAATCAAAGTTTATTTATTCTATCTTTTAGGATAAGCATTGGGAATTTTACCGTTGCTTTGTAAATTCTCTTAATCCTTTTTGGCTCCAATAGAAATCTCCAAAGCCACTCTAGACCCATTTTTTGAAAATATAGAGGTGCTCGTTTCACTTTCCCAGATATAAAATCAAAAGATCCTCCAATCCCAATTGCCAGCTTCACACTTGGCATTTTTTTCAGATTTTCATATATCCAGATTTCCTGTTTTGGAGATCCAAAAGCAACCAACAAAATATTGGTCTTGGCTTTGTTTATACGTTCAATTAAATCCTGATCTATCGATTCTGACTTTTGATTTTTTTTTATTCCTTCTTCCGCTCCTACTATATCAATGTTAGGATATTTTTTCTTCAAATTCAGAGCGGCTTTGTTTGCCACCATCTCTTCTGCTCCAAGTAAAAATATTTTCTTGTTACTGATAGAATTTGATTCACATATTCTATAAATTAAATCAATGCCATGAGT
>JAGLLA010000030.1 GCA_023140775.1 Candidatus Parcubacteria bacterium | reverse complement strand
CTGCGAACTTATTTTTTCGGCAATTGGACAATCACCTTTTTTATATCCAGATTTTTCTAAATTCACTTCGGCTGGTCCAATTACTTGTGGGAACCAGTCACCCAAAATAATATGCTTTTTTTGAGCCTTCTCGATAAGTTCTTTTTTATTGTCTACTAGCACAGTATACCATAGATATATATTCTTTGATTGTTCTGTCGAGTTTGGCAGAATTATTGCTGGACTATTTTGCAATTTTTCATGATATAAATTTGCAATTGCAATGCGGTGATTATTAAACTTCTCAATCAGCTTCATTTGATGTAAGGCAATTACTACCAACGCATTTGGCATTTTGGCAGGATAATTTTCACTTTTCATATTTTTCTTTTCTTTTTTTGTATAGGCCTTTGGCAATAACTTGAACTTATTCACCACAAACATCATCGTTTTCCCTAAATTAAAAAAATAATAAAGTCTTAAAGCCTTAAAAGTAATTATGGGATGCAAAAGCTGTCTAACAATCAAAGATTTTTTGGGATATGGCATTTGATCTCGAAATGTTTTGATTTTCTCGCCTAATTTTCTATCATTCGTCACAACCATTCCTCCGGCAACTGATGAGATAACCTTATCTCTTCCAAAACTAAAAAAAGATACATCGCCAAATATTCCAGTTTTTTTACCTTGATATTCTGCTCCCAGGGAATGCGCGCAATCTTCAATGATATATAAATTATGTTTTTTGGCTATTTTCATAATCTCATAAATTTTGGCTGGATTTCCAAAAGTGTGCTGAACGATAATCGCCCTTGTTTTGCCTGTAATTTTTTCTTCAATTTTGACTGGATCAATATTCAAAGCATTTTCCTCAATATCCACAAAAACAGGCTTGGCACCGCACCACTTGATTGCATTTGGAAGGGCAACAGTTGTAAACGCCTGCAGGATCACTTCGTCATAATCTTTGATCTCCAGACACTTCAAAGCTGCATAAAATCCACTCCGACCGCTATCGAAGCTGATCGCCCAGCGAGAATCCATATATTCGCAGAATTTTCTCTCCAACTTTCTATAATTTTTTCCTTTTTGCAGTTTATCCCAATTCCACGGTAGTAAATATTTTCCCGCCAAAAAACAATCCCAAATCATATAATTGGGCGCAAAGGCAGATGCTATTGGTTGAAATTTTTTGAATATTGACATAAGATAATTTTTTATTATATTTTAATAATATAATTAATTATGGGGAAAAAAGATGCTAATAGTATGTCCTTGTTGCTTTACAGAACATTAACACAAAAGGTCAAGAAATACCCTATTTTGAAAGAAATGAATCTTTACAAGGACGATGCCCAAAATGTAATTTAATGTTTGATCTTTCAAAAGAAGGGGTTTCTCGAATAAAATCTGAATTATTGAAAGATTGAATTAGCTTAGCACTTCGGATTACAAATCAACCTTATTTAAGTGCGGTGTAAAAATTCATCGTTCTTTTTTTCTTTTTTTCATCACAACTTTTACTATATTGCGGGAACGGGTTTGTAATCCGGTCCTTTGAGAAATCTTCCTAAACCACCTGTCATTCTGGAGCGATAGCGATAGAATCCCGTGAGAAGTATCGTATTGTTTTGATTGATAATTATGCGTACATAGGCTCGGGATTGTCACGTCGACATTTCTCTCGCTTTGTTTGTTCAGTCTCCTCACAATGACACCTATTTTGTCACTACCGTTTTGTTCAAAGTGACGGCTTCATTTATATTTTGTAATTCAAAGAATTTAATCACTTCCTCAACTTCCCGATCACAACTCCCGCCCCCCTGCTTTCAAAAAGAACAACTGTTTTTTCATCTAAATCATTTTTCACAACCTCTGCCACTTTATCAAAATCTTTTTCAAAAATGAATTTACAACTATCCTTTTTGATTCCCCTCTTGAGAGGGGTTAGGGGTGTGTTTTTTAAATCATCGTTCAAGATATAGGCTGTATCGCAAACTTCTGAAATTCTGGTAAATAATTTCCGGTGCACTTCTTCCGACTTATTCCCCAATTCAATGATCCCTGGAAAAACAATGATTTTCTGATAACCATCATAAGCTTCGCTCAGATAATCAAGCGCCGCCAGCACTCCATCAGGATTTGCGCTATAACTGTCATCAATAAAAACAGAATCATTCAGTCCATTTAATCTTCTCATCATATACTCAGTTGGCTTGATTTTTTCCACTGCTTTCGAAATTTCATCTAAATCCATTCCCAGATGCTCTGCTACCATTATAGCAGAAATTATGTTTTCAATATAATGTTTACCAAGAAGGTTTAATCTAAACTTTGTACTCCCTCTGTCATCCTGAGTCTTAGTGAAGGATCCCGCACTTTCCCTCATTATTTCGAGATTCTTCATTTCGCTATTGCTCAATTCAGAATGACGATTTGAAACGATTTGAAAATCAAACTCCATATATTCTTGAAACAATTTTATATTTTTTACATGCTCAAAAGAAAAATATCGGACATCTTGAACCTTTGTTTTGGGTTTATAATCTTTTATTCCTTGGTTTACAATTGCCACTCCATCTTCTGGCAAAGCCTCAATTAGTTCAAATTTTGTTTTCCTGGTATTCTCGATTGATCCAAACAGCTCAAGATGTTGCTCATTAATTCCAGTCAGAATTCCAATTTCAGGATTAACAATGTCACAAATTTCAGCAATATCACCGATCTTATATGCTCCCATCTCACATATAAAATAATCAAATTCGTCACTCACTTTCTTCAAAACAGTATAAGCCACACCAATGTTAGTATTATTATTGCCCTCAGTCTTGATAACTTTATATCTCTTAGACAAAATTGTAAAAAGAAATTCCTTTGTACTTGTCTTGCCATAGCTTCCAGTTATTCCAATCACTTTTACTCTTTGTTGTTTGCTCATTTTTTCCGTAGCCGTCCTTAATATTTTTTGCTTTTTATAATTAAAAAATGGATTTACTGCCAAAACACTCAAAAAAATTATTAACGGATTTATAAGATAAACAGTTAGCAGTAATATCACTATCTCTGAAATTATCATTTCTGCAAAAGCAGAAATCAAGTAAATTACAAAAAATAAACTATAAAAAACAATCATCATAGAAAAAATCGACACAATCTTGAAAGTCAGCCTAGGTCTTCTGAAAAATTTATTTTTTACTTCTTTTATAATTTGCACGAAAGAAAAAGCAAACAGAAATAAAACCAAATATTGAAACAATAAGTCATTTTTCAAAAAAATAAAATACGAGATCGAGATAACAATCGCAAAAAAATAAATCAGATTATCTATTAGTAAATTTTTATTCTTTTTTAAATGAGCTCTCATCCTGTCAATTCTATATTCTTTTGCTTGCCACAGCCAAACAAAAAACAAACTGTCTCGAACAATTTTTGTAAAGAACAATATTAAGATTACAATTAGGATAGTTGACATTTTGTATTATATATGTTAGATTAACATTAAGTAAAAAATAAATTAAATATAGGAAGGTGATATTATTAAGGAAAAATCATATACGATAGAATTTCTAATAGCAACTTTTGGTTTTACAGTTCTTCTTTCGTTGATGTTCTTTCTTTAATAGATGACAGTTAAACCGAACTGTCTCTTTTTTTGTCATTTTAACCAAATACTATTATTAAGATACTAATGAATATTACAGAAAAATTACTTAAACATATTTTTTTACTCTATTCTAGACTTCTCTATAAATTCTAAAATGTTTTTCGCAAACTCCTCTGACCTCTGATATGGCAAGGAATGATTTGCTTCATCAAAGACAATAATCTTAGAATTTTCAATTTCTTCATTCATAAGATTTCCATCAGAGAGTGGAGTTGAATTATCAAGCTTTCCCCAAGCTAAAAGTGTTGGGGTTTTTATTTTTTCGAGGATTGAGGTCAAATCCTCGGCAATAACATTTTTCATTACCTCTTTCATTGTCGGATTTGCTTTGTGATAATCTTTTTTGCTTACAAATTTATAAAGAATCTTTTCTGCAAAATTTTGAAATCTGTCCATGAAAGGAAAAGAAAATATTCTTTTTCCAATTTTTATGAAAAATGAAAACAACCGTTGCTTTTTCGAAAGCGAATGCTTAATTCCGGCTGCGCCAGTCAAAATCAGTTTCTCAATTTTCTCTGGATATTTTACTGCATATTTGATAGCAATCCTTCCACCAAAAGAATGTCCTATCAAAATTATTTGTTTATTCTTTTTTGTTTCCGAATTTGAAATTGAGCTAAGTCCGCCACTAATCATATTCTTTATATTTGACTTACTGAGAATGCTTTTTAGCAATTCAAACCCCCTAACTTGAGTCACATTCTTAATAAACAGATCTGTAAATTCGACATAATCATCCAAATTCCAATTCTCATTTGGCTCATCACTTTTTCCAAACCCTGGAAGATCTAGGAGAATTACCCTATAAGTTCCAATAGTCACCCCTGACAAGAGCCTGCCCTGAGCGATAGCCGAATGGGGGAACTTGTGGGTTAAATTTTCAAATTCTATATCTTTTGCTAAAATACTTGCTAATTCCACATATTTATCCGAATCAATTCCCCATCCATGCAACAAAACAATTGGCATGTCTCCATTTCCAATTTCTTTATAGTTTATATTCAAATTATCAATTTTTATTTGTTTTTCTTTCATGATTAATTCTTAGCACAAGGATCAATATCTTTTTTATCCAATCACATCTTTCCCAACCCACTTTCTTAAAACCTCTGGCACAATAATCGAACCGTCTTTTTGTTGAAAATTTTCCATAATCGCGATCATAGGACGAACGCTTGGGAGAGCGGTATTGTTGAGCATGTGAACAAATTTTTTCTTTCCGTTTTTGTCTTTATACTTCACATTCAATCTTCTTGATTGCCAATCAAGGAAATTCGAAGCTGATCCCGTTTCGCCATAATCATTCCTGCTTGGCATCCAAGCTTCAATATCAAACATCTTATATTTTCCCGCGCTCATATCCCCTGTGCAAATCTGAAGCACTCGGTATGGCAATCCCAAATCTTGATGTATTTCCTTCGAAATCTCCACCATCTCTTCTTGCATTTTGTCTGACTCCTCAGTGTCTGTTCTTGTAATGCAAACTTGCTCAACTTTCATAAATTCATGTACCCGATAAATTCCTTTTGTATCTTTTCCATAACTTCCAATTTCACTTCTATAACATTGTGAAAAACCGCACATTTTCAGAGGTAGATCTTTTTCATCTATAACCTCATTTGCATAATAGGCAAGAAGTGAAGGCTCCGCAGTTCCAACTAGAAATTTATCCTCTTTTTTCACACTACCATCTGAAAGTTTTTCATCATTGTCAATTTTGTAGATCTCATCAACTTCGGGATCATATTCCTTGCCCGCAAAATATCCACTTCCAAAAAGAGCAAATTCACGCACAAGCGTTGGTGGGATCATTGGCGTAAAACCTTTTGCAATCAATTTCTCAAGCGCGAACATCATCAAGCCCATCTGCAGCATGACAGCTTCATTTTTTACATAATAACCTCTATATCCTGCCACTTTTGCCCCCTTTTCCATATCTAGAAGATTGAGATTTTCGGCAAGTTCAATGTAGCTTTTTGGCTCAAAATCAAACTTGGTCGGCTCTCCCCACTTGAAAACTTCCACATTTTCTTTCTCGCTTTTTCCAATAGGAGTGTCAACTGATGGAATTGTCGGAACCTTGACCATCAGATTCAGATATTCCTTGTCTATCTTTTTGAATTCTTCTTCAGTCTTCAAGAACTTATCTTTCAGTTTTTTTCCTTCTGCAATCTGCTCTGTTGTTGGTCTTCCTCCCTTGCTATCTTTGGCAATTTGATTTCTCTTTGCTTGAAGTTCGTCCATATCCGTAATTAATTCTCTTCTTCGTTTGTCAATTTCAAGAAGTTTGTCAATATCAATTTTGATATTCTTATTTTTTGCCGCCATCTTTACTTCTTCGGCATTTTCACGAATAAATTTTATATCTAACATGATTTTTACTTATTTTTAATTGTCATTTTGAACTTGATTTGGAGTTCACTCTTTAGAGTGTAAATAAATTGCAAAAAACACGACTCTACAGGTTAAAACTTGAACTCCACTATGAGAAGTATTTACTTCAACTTTCCAACTATTTCAATTTCGAAGATTTATATTTTTCAGGAAAAAATGAATTTAATCTGATTATTTTTGTTTTCTCAAGACCAAATTCAACCAACTTTATTTTCAATTCATCTTTTGAAACTCTTTGATCATATCCCAAGCAAATTATATCTGGTTTTTTATCTTGAATAACTTTATACTTATCGTTAAAATTTCCTAAAACAACTTCATCTGCTAGGTCACTTTCGATTATTTTTCCTTGTCTAATATTTTCATTATTTCTCGGTAATCCCCCCTTAACTTTCAAAACATTTTCATCTCGTGCTACCACGACAATTAGATACCCTCTAAATTTTCGCGCTTGTCTGAAAAAATCTTCATGACCTTTGTGAAAAATATCAAATGTCCCAAATACCATTATTTTTTTTATTTTCATATTAAGAATCAAGAATATAAATCAAACTTGCCCGTCAAATCTTCAACTATCTCTTTTTTGCCAAAAATCAAAACACCAAGATATTCAATATCTACTATTTTTTTACTAGCCGTTTGTTCAGTAATTTTTCTATCGTTTGTAGTTTCTATCATTTCTCTTGTAAATTCAGCGATAGTTAATTTACTATTTTTCGCATCTTGAATTAAATTTAATATTTCTTTGTTTGTTTGAGCACTTTTAATTATTTCAGCATGTCGCATGTTAAGTTTTATTTGCTGGTGATCTTTTGTGACAATACTGTCTTTAGTTAGAAGATTTTTACCTTTTCTAGCTCCAAAGGCAGCATTAAGATGAGCTATTGTATTCATTTCTTCCCAAGGTTCTAAATCAAATTCTTTATTCACTATAGCTACAGCAATTTGAGTTTGTTTCAATTCTTTTGCTGACAATTTTTTAGATTCTTTCGGTCTCATTGTTGGGAAGAAGACAACATCTCTAATACTCTCCTGATTTGCCAGAATCATAAACAATCTGTCGATTCCAACACCGAATCCAGCCGTTGGTGGCATGCCATATTCCAAAGCTACCACAAAATCTTCATCCATCATCTGAGCTTCGTCATCACCTTCTGCTCGCAATTTGTCTTGCGCTTCAAACCTCTCTCTCTGATCAATTGGATCATTGAGTTCTGAGAATCCATTTCCAACTTCGGCAGTGGCAATGAGCACTTGCATTCTTTGAACTTTTGTCTTGTCGTCAACTTTCTTTTTGGCCAGTGGCGAAATATCAAGCGGTTGATTGATCAGAAAAGACGGTTGAATCAATTTCGGTCTAACCAGTTTTTTGTAGAGCTGATCAATCAGCCTTCCTCTGCCTGCTTTTGGGTCAACTTTTATTCCCTTTTCTTTGACAATCTTCTGCATATCTTCTTTGGTCGGATACAAATCAATATCAACTCCAGATTCCTGCAAAACAATTTCGCGATAATCAATTCTTGGCCAAGGAGCCTTGAAATTCAAAACTGTGTCTTGATATGGAATTTCCAAAGTTCCAAATGTTTTTTCGATGATATCCATATAGAAATTTTCCACGAAGGTCATCAAATCTTCATAATCAGCATAAGCCCAATAGAATTCCAGCATTGTAAATTCTTGCAAATGCTGAGTACTCATTCCTTCGTTTCGAAATACTTTTCCAATTTCATAGATCTTTTCAAATCCACCAACCAACAATCTTTTCAAATGTAACTCCAATGAAATTCGAAGATACAGATCTATATCAAGCTTATTATGATGCGTCGTAAATGGCTCCGCGTCAGCTCCTCCAGGGATTGCTTCTAGAACCGGAGTCTCAACCTCCAAGTATCCGTTGCTGTTCAAAAAGTTTCTAATATGGTTTGTAAACTCTGTCCTTTTTGTAAAAAGCTCTTTTGTCTCTTTATTCATAATCAAGTCCAAATATCTTTTTCGATATCGTAATTCCTCATCTTGAAGTCCATGCCATTTTTCAGGTAAAGGCAATAAAGACTTGGTTAGAATTTTGTAATCCTTCAAACCCAAAGTCTGCTCACCTCTTTTTGTGGTAAACAAAACTCCTTCAGCTTGCAAGAAATCTCCCATATCCAGATTATCAAGCATCTCATATTTTTCATCGTCGATATCATTTTTTCGAATAAACAATTGGATTTGTCCACTTTGATCTTCAAGATCAATAAAGGTGAGGGCGCCATGAACCCTGATCGTTCTAATTCTTCCTGCAAGAGTGATATTTTCTTCTGATTTTGCAAGTTTATCGAAATCCGCCAAAGCTTCCTTGATCTGATGTGATCTTGCTGATTTGGCAGGATATGGATCAATACCTGATTTATAAATATTATCTAGTTTGTCGAGTCTCGCTTGTTTTAGTTTGTCTATCATTTGGTTATATTTAGTCTTTAACTATCTTTAAATATACTATTTAATTCGTAATTAGTCAAAAAAAAGAAGCTTTATCACAAAAACTCTTCTTTTCGTCACTCACAATGACATTCTATTTCCCCGTGCTCCCAAATCCACCTTCGTTTCTTGCGGTTTCCTCCAAGAAATCAACTTCTTCAAATTCAACTTCTTCTACTTTTTGGATCAAGATTTGAGTCAATTTTGAATTTTTTTCAATTTTATAATTTTCTTCTCCAAGGTTTATTAGAATTATAACAAATTCTCCTCGATAAGTTGAATCGATAACTCCACCCATCGTTTTGATTCCATGTTTGATAGCCAAGCCACTCTTGTCCCAAAAAAGCGCAGCATATCCTTCTGGGATTTCCATCTTGATCCCAGTCTTAAACCCCTTTCGTTCTCCAACTTTCAAAATATAATCCTCTTCAGCTGAATAAATATCGAGCCCCGCATCTCCCTTATGAGCATAATTCGGAGTTTTTACATCACCGATTTTTTGAATTCTAATTTTAATCATAAAACTTGCTTATCATTTTTTAATTAATATCTCAATTTCTTTCTGCAATAATTTTCTCACTTTTTCAATAATTATCAAAAAAGTCATAATCATTACAATCACAACGATGATTAGCTTTTGGTTATTATTTCATCTATAATTTTTAAAATATTGCAATGAATTTCATCAATTGTCTGGTTAGCATCAATTTTTTTCCAATTATGCTTCTCTGCGAGCTCTAAATGAACATGTCTGACTTTTTCGATCAGAACACTGTCATTTTCATGTTTATGATTTTTTTCAATGGAATCGGAAAACCTTTCCCCGTCAAACAAAATCACCAGATCCTCTTTGTAAACGAAAGAGTACAGGTATTCCAAAAAAGCTTTGTCAACTCCCGCTCCAACTCCCCAAGCTACTGCCGTTCCGAAATAATCTTCGGCAATAATATTAACCCCACTGTTTAATTTACTTTTTAGAATAGGCTCAAATGCAATGCGATCCGTATAATGCAACAACTGCAATTCGCGTGGACTAAGATTATTTGGATTACCACCTCTTAAATACTCATTTATCAATTTTCCAGCTGGCTCCTGATCATAGATCGGATACTTAAGATACTCCGCCTTCACATTTTTCTTATTCAAATAATCCACCAACATTTTAGCCTGCGTAGTTTTTCCCAAATTATTTATGCCATACAAAACAATAAATTTCCCTTTTTTATTTTTCATATTATTTTAAAATTATAGATTCATCTTGCGTATAAATTAAGTTATTTTCCAATGCCATTTCTGCTTTTTGAAGCTCTGTCCCAATATACATAGCATGTGATATGATTGATACTGCTCCATTCCTGCTCATTTCTAGATAAATCGACCTTGCCTTTTTGGAATTATATGAATTAAGAAGAATTTCATCAGAAGAATAATGTTCCACCACTATTTTATCATTCTCAACTTTAATTATGAAATTTCCCCTAGTATCATGTTCTAGATTAGCTCGCGGAAAAACAGAATTATGATGTTTTTCTACAATATTCTTAGCTTCTTCCCAAGAGTCATCATAAATATGAGCTGATAATGAATGAATTACAAGATTTCCAAGTTTAATTTCAGGATAAGATTGAACTATCTCCTTAAAAACGATATTTTGTAAAAGTCGTAAAACAAGAGCATTTTCTGGCCAAGCATCAAACATATCATTGCTTCTTAATGTGGCAATCAGATGTAATTTGTTTTCCTGTACCCTAAACCAACAATGATTCAAACATGGAGGATTTTTACTACATGCATCAATTTTCGGATCCAATAGGCTTATTACTGCTCTGCGACTATATTTTTCTCTCTTGATTTCATCAATTATAACTTGTACCTGATCAACTCCAAAATGACTTCTCATTCTGGAGCCATATGTATACGCAGCTCCCTCAGGACAAAATGCAGACAAGACCGTTGGCGCATATTCTTTCATGTGTTCAGAATCGTTTGGTAGCCATTCGGGGATAAAAAGGTTCTCTGGATCTTCACCAGTTATTACAGAGACTATATCTATAATTTCTTTTTGTTGGTTTTGATAAGAAGTTTGATCCGTTTTCCCAAATCTCAAAATATGATCAAGGATTTTTAACCATGTTTCAGCAATTTTTTCGCCACGAATAGTGTGAACTGAATCCTCTGCTGGAAAACTATTTACCTCTTCTTTTTTGGCTTCTGGAAAGATCAAAGGTTCACAAGATAATAGTGGAAGATTTTGATCTAAGCTATTGATAACTTCTTGAATCTTTTTAAAACTTCTTTCGTTTCTAAGATCAATTATTTTTACTTTTTTTCTAAAAAGTTCCAAGGCTTCTTTGCTAATCTCAGAATCAATTCTGCTTTCAGTTTTACTAACTATCTGCCAATATAAAAATTTATTTTCTTTATTTTTAACCTCTCTGAATCCATTATTAGAAAAATCAATCAAAACTTGACCACTTTTTGAGTTATCTAAACCACATACAATTAAATATCTAATATTAGGATTTGCTAAAATATTTCTAACCAAAAAGCTTATTCCCTTTTTAGGAGAATATAAATTTCCAATCACTGCCACTGTTTCTAAATCTAACATTTGACCTACCACTTCTTTTTTCGTCCATAGAGTACACACAGCAACCTGACTGCTCTTGTTTCCAACTATTAACATTTTATCTTTATAGACGGGCCAGTTTAAATTTTTGACTTCTTCCATCTTTTTTATGTTAATAATAAAATGAAATTATTACTTAATTTCAGATTTAAAATATTTGCTTAATTTCGGTCCATCTTGATTTACATAATTAGAACCAATTTTCTGACCATAAACGAATTCAGCTGGCTCGATTAAATTTTCAAAACTCATTTGACATATCGGCTGTCCATCACGAAAAACAAAATTACTGTCATATGATCTAACCTCTAAAACAGCTTGTCTTCCTTTTATTTCACCGTCTTGACCATAACCAAATCCAGGATCAAAAAAACCAGCATAATGAGAACGAAATTCTCCGTTTGATATATCATAAGCAATCATTTCTGATGAAAATTCTTTCGGAATTCTAATGAATTCCTTTGTATAAAAAATATAAAATGAATCTTTTTCTAGCACTAGTTTTCCGTTTTTTGGGGAAATTATTGGTTCAAAAAATTCGTCAGCATCGTAATAGTTTATTTTCGATAAATCGACGACCTGATCTACTAGTAAATTCTTATAACCAACAATTTGATTATCATCTTGACCACTCAATTCAATTGTCATTACAATATTATTTCTGTTATTTCGAGTCAGCTCCTCTTCTACTGGAATAAAATTTTGAGATTTATCAAAAATTAATTTATATTTTTCATAAACTTCTCTAATATCCGCACTACCAATCTTTGCTTCACCATTAAAAAATCTAATCTGATTTAATTTATCTCCCGCATTGAGCTTAATGAGAAAAGACTTTGGAATAATTTGAAGCCAAAGTTCGCCTTTATACCCACAAGGAACTCCATCGAACCGAGAATAGCCATCTACAACCAATCTTGTTTGCAAATCAATTCTTCCAATTGAGCTTTTTGAAGATGTAAATGCAAATTTTCCTTTGGAAAGATTTAGTTTTTCATTTAATCTAATCAAATAGACTCCATTTTTTTCAAGCGGATTATTCAAGTCTATTTTATAAATAGATTCTGATTTGATTATATCACGAATTGACTCCGATTTCTTTGGCAAAAAAGTACCCTTCATTCTGTAGCCCTCTTCAGAAACACTTAAGTCTATACTGGCGGGTTGAATATTTTTTTCATCAGAATTAAGTATTTCACCTTCAGAGAACATTTTTCTGATATATTGTGCTGGAAGAGCGCCGATTTTTTTTTCTGTCATTGCTTTTTAGATTAAAGTTCGCATATTTAAAATAATATGCACAGTCTATTAATTTCCATCTAACAAATCATAAAAGAAAGAAAACTACAAATATTACTTCCTAAATAGGGTAAAAAAAATAACCGAAAAATTCGGTTATTTAAAAGATTATAAATCAATTTTAATTCCAGCTCCCATCGAAGAAGTGATTGTGACATTTTTAATATAATCACCTTTTGCTCCAGATGGCCTGGAATCTCTCATATTTTGCACGAAAGCTGTGATATTTTCTCTTAATTTATCTTCTCCAAATGAAATTTTTCCAACTAATTGATGAATATTTCCTGTCTCATCATTTTTGAAATTAAGTTTTCCTTTTTTCAATTGTTCTACTGTCTTTTTGACATCAGTTGTCACAGTCTCTGTCTTTGGCGACGGCATCAGCCCTTTTGGTCCAAGAATTTTGGCCACCATTGCCAATTTTCTCATCATATCTGGTGTCGCAACTGCCACATCAAAATCAACTACTTTTGTCTTTTTAATCTGAGCCACAAGTTCTTCTCCGCCAACAATGGAAGCTCCAGCGTCTTTTGCTTCCTGTGCTTGCTCACCTTCTGCAAAAACTGCGATTTTTTTCTCTTTTCCAGTTCCATGAGGCAAAACTATTGAACCCCTAATTTGTTGGTCAGCTTGCTTTGGATTGATATTTGTTCTGAAATGAACCTCCACACTTTCATCAAATTTAGCATTTGCGCCATCAATTAACATCTTCATTGCTTCATCGATTTTGTAAGCCTTAGTTCTGTCAATTTTCTTCTTTATGCCTTGGTATCGTTTTGATCTTTTCATTGTTTTTTCCTTCTGTGGTTCGAGCGCGTTTTTTGTAATTAACGCTCCCACGGTTAGTTATTAAATTATATATTAAAATTCTCTAATACTCCTAGAAAAGTCATTTTTATGACCTATAAATATGTCTATGTTCGTTTAATAAAATTTACAGACCTGCCTTTGGCGGACTCTTTTCTCGTCTTCGCCAACTGGCGAATCCCAGAAATGACAAAGATGAAAAAATATTATTTTTGATTTTTAAATAGGCTAAAATTTTTGAAAAACTATAAACCCCCAATGGCACCAAAATCAGATTGCCAACAAGACTATTTCTGAAAAATGGAATTGCCATGTAGTAACATCGCAAAAGTCCTGCTAGGCTATATTCGTACATCCCAGACATCAACCACCAACCAAAATTTGTATATAAATAAAAGAACACAGAACTAATTAGTGAAACACCCATTGAGCCAATGATTATATTTTTCTTAACTCTATTTCTAAAGAAATACCCTACAAGAGAAATAAATACAAACGCTGACCAAGTAAACAATAATATAAAATTATTACCGATCATTAAATCACTGATAAAAATAACAGATAGCGGTATAATGGCAATAAACATTCCCCCAAGATAGATTCCAGCGATCAATGAGATAGTCGTGATAATTTCAAAATTCGGTATAGAAATATATTCAATAAACACAAATCTGCCGACAACCCCTAAAGTAATCAACATTAGTGCTATGAATATTTTTAATCTTTGATCCATATTTTTAATTAAAACCAGAAACATCTTCAAATTTCCATTCAATTTCATCTCCACTCTTCAAATCCTTTTTATCGGCTGCAACTTCACCCAACATACCATTAATATAATATTGCCAATACTTTCCTTCATCGCCATTTTTGACCCCATTAATACTTTCTATAAATACTCCAAAGTTATAATTATTATTATATTCCAGCTCGGTATTTTCCTTTGTAATATCAAATACGGTTGACTTAATTGAAATATCATTTAGTGTATACGTCTTTTCAGTCCCATTTGAGACCTTCAAGGAAACAGATATGCTCTCACTCGAACTATCTGTTATATTGTTTACTGTTTCACTCTTAGAAGCAGTTTCCGTTCTTAAGACAAAAACAATGGAAACTAATAATATCAAAACGAAAACAACCAAAACTGAGTTATACTTCCATGAGCTCTTTTTTTCTATAAGTTGATCACTCATTTCTATAAAATAAGTTTAATTAGTCTTCGATTGTTATTCCCATATTCTTTGCAGTGCCACCAATAATTTTCATTGCACCCTCAATATCATTTGCGTTCAAATCTTTCATTTTAATTTCTGCAATTTCTTTCAACTGGGCTTTTGTGAGTTTTCCAACCTTGTCTTTTTGTGGCTCTTTTGAACCTTTTTTAACGCCAGCAAACTTTTTTATGAGAGCTGAAGCTGGAGGAGTTTTCATTATAAAAGTATACGATTTATCTTCATATACAGAAATTTCCACAGGCACAATATCCCCGCCCATGTCTTTAGTGTCGTTATTAAATCTCGTACAAAACTCTTGTATATTAATTCCAGCCTGACCCAATGCAGGACCAATAGGAGGGGCCGGATTAGCCTTGCCTGCTGGTATTTGAAGTTTTACTAGTTTTTCTATTTTTTTTGCCATGATTATAAGTATTAGATATTAAGTATTATGCCTAGCTCTTAGATTATTTCTATTAAATTTTGTTGTCAGATGAAACTTAGCGCGAGATCTCCTCCTTCGGCGAACCTGCCGTGTACATGGTTTCTTCCGCTATCACTTTTTTCAAAATGACAATTGACAATTATATTTTTTTAATCTGTAAAAAATCTAACTCTAAGGGAGTTTCCCTGCCAAACATTTGAACGAGAACCCTCACCTTTCCCTTTTCTTCATCGACTTCTTCAACTTTCCCATCGAACTCTTTGAAAGGACCGTCAACTATTTTTACAATATCTCCTTTCAAAACATCAATTTTATATTTTGGCTCTTTGACACCCATTCTTCTTTTCAGGGCAGACATTTCTTCTTCTGATATTGGAGTTGGAGTAGTTCCTGATCCAACGAAACCGGTCACATTTGGAGTATTTCGAACAACATACCATGAATCATCATTTACGATCATTTCCACCATTACATATCCAGGAAATATTCTCTCCTCCAAGACCTTTCTCTTTCCGTTTTTAATTTTTATTTTCTTTTCCTTGGGAACCAATACATCAAATATTTTTTCTTCCATTCCCATTGACTCAATTCTTTGCTTCAAGTTTCTACAAACATTATCCTCATAACCAGAATATGTATGTAAAACATACCAACTCCTTCCAAAATCAGCTGTTTGTTTTGGCATATTATTCTTTTAATAATTAATAAAATTTAAGAGGAAATTTTATTTTATAATAAATTTTCAATTATCCCGTTTAAAGCATAATCCATACCTCCTAAAAATGCAGCAGTTGCTAAACTAACAACAACAATTATAGTCGAATCCTTTACGGCAACCTTTCGAGAAGGCCAACTAACCTTTTTTATTTCAGATCTTACTTCACTCATGTATTTTTTCAACTTTTTGAATATATTCATTTTTTTGATTTTAAAACAGCCCTTTGAGGCTATTTTTGATTTTAAAACTATAAATTATATATTAATACTACTATTAAACTGAATATTAGTCAAGAGTGCGCAAATTAAAACTATAATTCATTCCTAGGTGATTATTTTTTTGAAAAAATATCAAATATTACTCGAGCGACACTACGTGTTACAATTCACTCTCTGGCAAGCATTAAATCGATTGCGTTGAATTAAATCCACTTTCTTTTAACCAAAAGCCATAAAAAGGCAAGGGAGAGAGAGAATATTATTAACATAATATATAAAAACGCAAAAGGACTACCGTCAAACGGCAGCAAAACATTCATTCCGTATATACTAGAGACTATCGTAGGTATCGTGAGAACAATTGTTGCAATTGTCAAAATTTTTATAACCTTATTTAGATCGTTTGTTAAAATCGTTGAATATGCTTCTCTAATATTTTTAATCGACTTAAGAGCCACTCGTGACATTTCTAGTGTTTGCTTGCTGTCCATAAACAGGTCTTCAATTGCGTCTTTATCTTTGTCGTATATCTGAATGTATCGACCACTCAATATTCGATCCAAATTACTGATAATCGGTACGATTGAAGATTCAAAATCATTCAAGGTTTCCTCTTCTTGCACAAAAAACAGAATATCCCTATTACTTAAATTATCAATTTTGATTTTTTTGATTTTAATATCTTTCAATATTCTGTTAAGATATTTATCGTAGCTATTAAATACTTCAATTATAATTTTTAACAAAAAACTTGTCTTGTGTGTTGTGTAAAAAAGTGGAAATTTTTTTACCATATTGTCTATCATATTATTTTCTTCTCTCGAAAGAGTGACTATATTATCTTCAGTAATCACGACAAGCAATGGCAAGGTAATTGTGTCTGTTTTATTTTGAGTTGGAAAACGAATGATCATATAAAATATTCCATCATTTTTTTCCACCCTAGAAATCTCATTTTCATCTAATGCATCCTCAATGATAGTCAAGTCTAATTTCAATTCTTCTTCCAATCTTTCAATCTCTTCAATATTTGGATTAATCACAGATATCCAACTCCCTTTCTCAAAGTCTTTGATTCTTTTCAGCTTGGCATCTTTTAATGTTTTCTTATATATGCTAATCATAGATTTATAAAATTATTATAGCTTAAAATGATAAAATTCTTAAAAATTATTCAAATTAGGAGATTCCCGAAAAGCCTTCTTTGCAATATTCCAAATTCGATCATCATTTTTCTCAGTTTTCAGCCAATACCACCATTCTCCTCCCCAAAGATAAGCTTCGGAGAATTCAATCCCTTTTACATAATCAATATTTTTCTGAAATTGTTCTGGACCCATTGATTTATATTGATCTTCCAAGGTAGTCTCAATGATCATCTTTGGCCCCCATGGCTCTCCCTGCAATTCAACAATAATAATCTTTTCAACTCCCGTTACGAACATAATGATTGCCGCTTTTAACCGATAAACCACAGAAGGCGTTGGGTAATGTATATATCCCATGCGATCGTTCCAAACAATTCTATATAGGGTAGTTCCTAGGATATCTGCTCTTTTCCCTGCGCTATACCAAGTTCCCAATTCTCCGCTATCTGAAATTATGATCAAACGATCATCAATTTTCTTGACCTCGGCAATTTCCCTATCTAGAAACTTTTTATCAAATTTTGGACATTCCCCATATGGCAAGAATGGTTCGTTCTCAATCTGCCAAGCAGTAATATTTTTTTTATCTTTATAGCGATTTACAATTTTTACAATTGATTTTATAAGCTCGTCTTGTCTTTCCGCCTCACTTAAATTTTCAGCCCATACTGGTATATGACATTCAGGCCATCTTGGCTGTTTTTGTCCTAACGCTAAAACGACCGCCACTCCCCTTTTTTCTGCTTCTGAAATTTGCCAATCTAAATCTTGGAAAAAATAAGTCCCTCTTTCGTTTTCAATTTCACTCCAATAAGATGGCAATCTAACTTTTTTCGCTCCTGCATCATCAAGAAGCGCAAGATATGTCTCCTTCCAATCAAGTCCAAGATGCTGCGCAAAAGCCTTACTAAAAGTGACGCCATAAGCAACTTTCATATTTTGCCTTGGCATTGCCAGAACAACAATAGTAAAAGCCATAGAAAAAAATATAAAAAATATCACTATATTTTTTTTCGTAAATAATTTTCTTTTAACCTTGTTGTTGTTTTCTAAAAAATTAAATTTCATAATTCTTATTTACTTATGTATTTTAAATTGTTAGTTTAAATATTGTTATATACCGATAATATTGACGAAATAAAAATTAATAGCTACTATACCTACAATGCATATGAAAATCAAACAAAAAAACAAGGAGTAGATAAATAATGGACATAGTAAAATTAAGTATTATTGGGATTAAAATAATTTTAATCATTATAGCATTTGGAATACTAATTATCATTCTTTCGAATGAAATAACTATTTATTTAAACTTAATGTTGACATTATTTACCACTGAGCTCACTGTAAAATCTATTGGTGGAATAATGCTCTTCGGAGGTGCTGGACTTTTTATAGCTATAATAATACTGTTCATAATTATATTAGTATTATTCAATGATTAATTCGAAAAATTAGAAAAAAAATGTCATTCAGTAGAAAAGAATATAATCTCTCTACTGTTTTTTTACTACCTAATCGTCAATAAAAATAATCCTATTCCAATCACAATAATCGCTACAACTTTCCTTCTAATAATTTTTCTATTCATTTGTTCATGAAAAAGACTTGGAACTCTCCTTGAAAGAATGATTGCAAAAAACAAAACAAAAACATATTGAAATGCCTGGAGAGAATTTATGATCGATATCTTACTTCCTTCAATTGAAATTGCGTAAAAGATCATAATTGCAGCTACTGCCGCCAAAATTTTATTGGGAATGAATAGATAAGCAGTACCTTTTTTGATCGTATCGGGAGTAGAAAATATTTTTTCTCGATTGCTTTTTGAAATGAGGAGAAAAAGAGATCCAACAAATCCTCCAGCCTGCAAAAGAATAAATCCATCAAAAAATTCCAAATCTAAATATAAAAACTTTATCAGTGTATAATATAGAGCGAACAAAAATCCAGCCAAAACTGCCAATCTAAATCCTGGAAAAAGAGAGAAAACTCCCCAAGTTTGTTTGAGAGACAATAAAAAACCACCAATAACAAAAAAAGCAAAAGCCAAAATTTGAATAGATGTCAGAAATTCTTCCAAAATAAGATAAGAAAGAAAAACAGTAAAGATTGGAACAGTTGCGCCTATAACGGGCACAACCCTAGAGGCTTCACTTATTTTCAAAGCTTTATAAAAAATCAATAATGTCAAAATAAACAAAGCGCCGGTTCCGACACCAATTAAAAACAATCTATTACCTGGAAAACTAAATCCGACAAACGGAATCAGAAACAAAAATAACACCTGGAAAACTCCAGAATAAAATGTATATGTCACGGGCTTTAGTACGGTGTTGGAAACAAGGTACTTGTCAGTGGTACTAACGATCGCATTGAAAAAGTGAGCAACGATAGTTATGGCAATCCAAGTCATTTATTTATAGATTATAGTGAGTTATTTTTACAAATTTCTGCATAGTCATATGCACTTCGACGAATTTCCGCCTTTAAATTATTTTTATAATCAATTTCGATAAGTCCAAATTTTTTTGCGAAACCACTATCCCATTCAAAATTATCAAACAAAGACCAATACATATACCCTCTTACATCCACACCTTCTTTGATTGCTTTGTGCATCCATGTCAGGTGATCCTTGATGAACTCAAATCTCTTTTCGTCTTTGGTATCAGCAATTCCATTTTCCGTAATATAAACTGGTTTATTATATTTTTTCATATCCTTTAAGACAAAATATAACCCTTTTGGAAAGATCTCCCAATTCATATCTGAAACTTTTTTATTCTCATTATCAATTTTCACAAAAGGGAAGGAAAATGGAGTAAATTTTATTCTATTATGAAAATAATAATTAACTCCAATAAAGTCAGAATACTTGATTACAAATTTTGAAAAAAAATTATTGGTTATGAAATTTGAAATTTTTACCAGAATCATGTTTACAAATGATCTTTTATTATACGCTTCTGAAAAACAATAATTTTGAGCTGTTCCTACTTTTGCATTTGAATTAATACTGTGTATCGCTTTGTATGCTTTTTTATGAGCTTTGACGAAATTAATAAATACTAGAGGAGTAAGGAAAAGATTCTTTTTTTGCGGCGGGAATCTACCTTCAATATAACCAAGAGAAAGATATACCATTGGTTCATTTATAGTGACCCAAAAATCAACGAGATCATCAAGTTCCTCTGTGACAAACCTAGTAAAACTTTCAAAATAGTCAGGGAATCTAGCATTATGTAGACCTCCTTTTTCAGATAACCAAATTGGCAGTGTAAAATGTAAAATTGTAACCATCGATTTAATCCTTCTCTTCTTGAGGGCTCTCAAAATTTTTCGATAGTGTTCAATTTCTTTCCGGTCAAATTTTCCTTCATTGGGCTGAATACGTGACCATTCTAATGAAAATCGGTGAACATTTTGATTAAGTTCTTTTGCTAGATCAAAGTACTCTTCATATTTATGATAATAATCACAAGCTCTTCCAGCGGGAAATTTCTCCGACCAGTCACAATGGTCAATCCCGCCCTCTACTTGATATGAAGAAACAGCTGCTCCCCATAAAAAATCTTTTGGAAATTTTCTAATTTTTTGAGACATAATGTACTACAATTATAATACGCTTATTATACACTAATTTTCAATAAAACAATATCAACCAAAGCTAGTGATTATTAATAAGTTTCTTTATTATTACTTAATATTTTCATTATTTAATTCTTTTTTAATCTCTTCAAATTCATTCTCGGTTTCTTTTAACTGTCTCTTGCTGGTCTTGATTAGTTTCGCGCCATTTTTTACTTTTTCAAGTCCTTTTTCAATATCAATTTCTTCTTGAGATTCAAACCATTCAACAATATCTTCAAGCTTTTTCAGAGATTCGCTTAAATTTTCTTTTTTCATATTTTTTAATTTAAACTAATATTTACATTTAATTCCAATATGTCATTCTGAATTTATTTCAGAATCTTTAATATATCATCTATTAATTACTTTAAATAACAAAATACTATTCTAAGAGTTCAGACTTTAATCCGTAAAGTTGCTCATTTATATTTTATTTTTAAATATAAAATTATAGTTGCTAGGATTAAACCAATTCCGTTCATTATTGCAACAGGTCCATTGTCTATAAGCAAAGCATATACTATCCAAAGAATTAAACCAACTACATAGATTATATATCTCCAAACAGATAAATCTCTTGTAGATTTTGTTCTCCAGCTTTTAACTGTTTGAGGTAATAAAGACATGACAATTAAAACGCCCGCAAAATAACCCAATATATCAATTTGTTCCATTTTTTTATATTAACCTAATTTCCTCTTCAAAATCTCTTCTGCCATTTGCGGATTTGCCTTGCCTTTACTTTGCTTCATTGTTTGACCCACTAAAAACTTGATGGCATTTTCTTTTCCGTTTTTATAATCATTAACTGATTTTTCATTAGTCGCAATAACCTCTTCCACAATTTTTTCAATCACCCCTTCATCGCTAACTTGAGTCAAACCTTTTTCCTCGAGAATATTTGACGGGTCCCCTCCTGTTTTGTACATTTCTTCAAGTAATGCTTGTGCTCCACTACTGGAAACTTTTCCCTCTTGAATCATTGTAATGAACTCTGCAAAATTTTCAGCTGAAATTTTACAGCAATGAACCGAATGATTTTCCACATATAATAATCTTTGTAGTTCGGTTAAAATGTAATTTGCTGTCAATTTTGTAAGTTTATCAATCAGTCCACCATCAATCCCTTTTACATCAACCCATGCCCTTAATTCTGAAACAATATCCTCAAAAAAGTTTGCCAATTCCCTATCTTCGGAAAATATTTTTGCATTTTCTTTGGTCAATTTATATTGATTTATAAAACGATATTTCTTCAAAAGGGGTAATTCAGGAATACTGTTTTTTATTTTTTCAACATCAAAAACTCCTGCCTCTTTTGTAAGATCCAATGGTGGCAGATCAGGTTCAGGAAAATATCGATAATCATGAGCCTCTTCTTTTTTTCTCTGAGAATATGTTTCTTGTTTGTCTGCATTCCAGCCCCTTGTTTCCTGGATTATTTTTCCACCGTCGTCCAAAACCTCAGACTGCCTCTTGATCTCATATTCAATTGATCTTTCCACCGCCCTGAATGAATTTAGATTTTTAATTTCAACTTTTGTTCCAAATTCTTTCCGTCCGATCGGTCTCAAACTAATATTCACTTCACATCGCATATGACCTTTTTCCATGTCAGCATCCGATACACCAATATACCTCACAATTAGCTGAAATTGTTTGCAAAATTCTTTTGCCTCTACTGATGATCTAATTTCTGGTTCTGTAACCAGTTCCATCAGTGGCGTTCCAGCACGATTTAGGTCAACGAGAGAATAATCAGCTCCTTTTGGATGAAGTAGTTTTCCCGTATCTTCCTCCAGATGAATTCTTGTTATACCAATTTTTTTCTCATTTATAACAATATTTCCATTTTCACAAAGCGGCTGATCGTATTGCGAGATCTGATAGCCTTTGGGAAGATCAGGATAAAAATAATTCTTTCGATCAAACTTGGAAAATTCAGCTATCTGACACTCCATAGCTAAACCAGTTTTGATAACATATTCAACTGCTTTTTTATTCGCCACTGGCAATGTTCCTGGATAACCCATACAAATTGGGCATACATTCTTATTCGGCTTAATTTCATCTGGATCGTTCGCGCAAGTACAAAACATTTTTGATGCCGTCTTCAATTCAACATGAACTTCCATTCCAATAACTGCTTCGTATTTCATATCTTAAAAAATTATTTTATTAATTTTTTCCAATTTTTTTATACTTTCATTATATCATTAAACTGCTAATTGTTCCAATATGAATTACTTGACACTTTTACCATTTTAGTGTAAAGAAATAAGTTGTATAAGAATTTTATTTTTATATAGCAAAATTGTACGGAGGTACACGAATATGAAAAATATAGGAAAGATATTATTTATACTAATGATCCTGTAAACGTCTTGTGCAATGACACAAGGACAGGAAAATGAGGTAATTCAAGAAATTGAAATATCTTGGATTGACGAGGGAAATATAACTGTCATAAACAATGGGCAGACTGACAGAATACAACTGTATTTTAATGAAAATGACATTATCTTTGTTACAGAAAAATTGAATATTTCCATAGACAAAGAAGTACAAATGAGCTACCTTAAACTCAACAAGATGACGGTTGTTTCCCTTAAGGATGATGTCACAATCACAGATATCACTATTGAAGTAAATGAAGATAAAGGAGTAATAACTCTCAAAGAAAATGACACTATTAAGCTTGTCAGGTACTTTACCATCAAAGATGGAATTATAGCCGTTAAGCCATCAGCTGCGGCTCCAGGATTTTCAGTACTAATGACCATTACAATGTTAGTTGTAATGGGTGTAGTAAAAAAAAGAAAATCTTAGTTTGTCATTATGGGTATAAAGGTAGGTAACTTGT
>JAGLLA010000003.1 GCA_023140775.1 Candidatus Parcubacteria bacterium | reverse complement strand
AGGGCCCTCCGGTTTTCAAGACCGGTACATTCGACCGCTCTGTCAACTCTCCAAATGATTAATTTTCCGAATTTTTTAAAAGAAATTTTAGTCTTTCCTTGCCCTTTCCTGTTTTTAAAAAATGTTCTTCTATTGTCGCATCTTTTTTATTATTGAAACATTCATAATAAATCATTTTGAGTGGTCTGTAATGTTTTGTCGATCTAACTTTTCCAGTAATATGTTCCTTCAATCTTTTTTTAAGATCAGAACAAGATCCTGTATATTTCCAATTCGTTGTTTTACTTTTTAGTATATAAACATAATACATAAAAGAATTTAAATGGATGTAGGTTTTTCCGCCCCAGGCGGACCAGCCTTGGGCTGGCAAGACCGGTACATTCGACCGCTCTGTCAACTCTCCAAATATGTAATTTGCAATATTATAGACTAAATTTGTTCAAAATGCTACTTAAACAAGATAGCATTAAATTAATTATTTGGCAAGAAGCAACCTCTGTGGTATTTTGTTAATAGTGATTATTGGTTGATTTTGAGGAATCTGATAGTTGGGGTTTGCTGATTATCTTTATTTATATGAACTTCTTTTTTTTGTTTCTTATAATTCTAATAAATTGAATTTCTTTTCAGACTCTAAAAGGGAAAGACAGTAAATAATAAAATTACAATAAACTTAGATATAAAAATTACTAATAATTAAAACTAATATTATGAATACTAATTTTGACAAACCATTAGATGAAAATGTAAATCCTGATAAAAGAAAAAAGGATTCGAGTCATTTTGAAACTGACGCGCAAATAGAAAAACACTTCGGGATTGATACTGAAAGGATTAAAAAATATAATCAAGAATTCATCGAGAGGGTTATTGAAGCGACAGAATTTAAGGATAAAGAGCTAGATGAAAAAGAAAGAGAAAATTATTTCAATAAAATCTTTGATTATATTATTGAAAGATTTGAGGAAGACATCCGTTCGTTGACAGTTATAAATGAACTTGACAAATCATATCCCGAAATTGATAGAATGACTATTATGGAATTGGTTAATGGTTATTCTGTTCAGTTAAGATCGATAAAAAATGAAAGAGATCTATACACTAGTCAGGAATCAGAAGATAGAGAGAATAAACAAGAATAAAAAAATGAAAAAAGCTAAACAAACAATTATATTTCAAGTAAACTTTCTTCTGATATTATTCGGGATGTTTTTTATGTCTAGTGGAAATTCATTTTTTAATAGAGCAGAAGAAGTCACTGATTATATGCAGAATCAAAAAGAAATTAAAATGATCGCTGTGGGGGATATCATGCTTTCCAGAGGGGTTGAAGGAAAGATGATTGCCAAAAATGACTATAAATATCCTTTCTTGAATACTGCCGACATAACAAGAAGCGCTGATATTGCAATTGGAAATTTGGAAACGACTATAATTGTTGGCAGAAAAATACAAGATTATGAGATGGTTTTCAAGACTGATCCAAAGTCTGTGGTTGGTTTGAATTTTGCGGGATTTGATGTTTTGTCTTTGGCAAACAATCATTCAATGAATTTTGGTAAAGTTGGGCTTGAAAGCACAATCAAAATTTTGGATGAAAATGAAATTCTGCATATCGGAGCTGGAATAGGAGGGGACGAAATATATAAGCCAGCTTTAAAAAATATAAATGGAACTAAATTTGCATTTCTATCATTTACATATAACTCAGATCAACGAAAAGCAAAGACTGGTGATGTTTATGGAGTGGCAAATATGGATGTTGAAAAAATGAAGGAAGTTGTAAAATTGGCAAATTTAAATGCTGACATTGTGGTTGTATCTATGCATGCTGGGGTTGAGTATCAAATTTCTCCAAGCTCGTTTCAGAAAAACTTTGCGCGAAACGCAGTTGATGCAGGAGCTGATCTGGTAATTGGTCATCATCCTCATGTCGTACAGACCGTTGAAAAATATAGAGATAAGTATATCGTTTATAGTCTTGGCAATTTTGTGTTCGATCAAATGTGGTCCAAGGAGACAAGGCTTGGCGTGATGGCGGAGATTATTTTTCAAGACAAGAAAGTTAAAAGTTTGAAATTCATTCCAATAAAAAGTTATGATTATTCTCAACCAATTGCAATTGAAGGCTTGGAAGCAGGGATGATTTTAGAAAGATTGAAATTTTGATTTATTTGTTTAATTTTGCTATTTTTGCTATTATGAATTATATAGTTTATTGGAAAACAAAATAAATTGATAAATATATGGTAAAAAAGAAAGTAATTAAAACAAAAAAAACTAGTGCCAGAAAAAGCACGAAAAGTCTTACAGTAAAAACTGTAAAGAAGAAACCTGGTGCAGTAAAAACAAAGAAAAAAGCTCCTCTAAAAATGAAAGTCGTGAACAATATTAGCACGGCAAAGAAGCAAAAAAAGGAGGATATAAAAACCAAAGAGAAAAAAAATGGTGGTGTGTCTTATTTTGCTAAATGGACCTCTCTTGAACATATTATTTCTAGGGAAGATAAGGCTCTCTATTACGTTGCGATGATTTTGTCTCTTATTGCTGCTGTTTGGTATATTATGCAAGGTAGTTTTGTTGTTGTTATGACCTTTTTTGTTTTGTTGGTTGTTATTTTTCTGCAGTTATTCATAGCTCCTCGCGAAGTTAAGTATGTGATTGATCTTGATGGGATATCGTTTGGAAGTATTCTTTATAAGTATTCTGATATTCGTTCTTTTGAGGTTGAGATCGGGGAAGGTGTTAATATTTTAAAGATCGAACTGAATATTACTTTTTTGCCGATCAAAGAAATCAATCTATCTGATCAAGATCCATACTATATTCGCGCAGTGTTGGAAAATTTTTTGCTAGAAAAAAAACTAGAAGCAACCTTGTTTAGTTTTGGAAAAAAACAACCAGAAGATGAATATTTTTCTGATGACGATTTAGATAAATTTCTCAGGGAAATTGAAGAAAAGAAAGATAAAAATAAATAGAATGAAGAACTCAGTGTTATTTTTAGAGAATGATTGTTAGATGATAGCCCTCATAGTTCAACGGATAGAATGCAGGATTGCGGATTCTGTGATGTAGGTTATCCTCCATACAGCGGACTTACGGATTCCTGCTGAGGGCACAAAAAATCATATGAAATAACTAAATTCAATTCATAATGCAGGTTCTCCTCCATACAGCGTTGCGTCCGCCTTGGGAGGAGACTTTCGGATTCTTTCCGAGGACACTGCTTAATTTATAATATAGTAAAAAAATGGTAAATGAAGGGTGGAAATATTTTCTTATTGTTGTAGCGGTGTTTTTTTTGGCTGCAATATTCGCTTTTATAGAAATAATTCTATTAAAATAAGATTCAAGAATATTGAACATATATTGGTATTATTTTATAGATTTACATAGTAATAATTTATTTATGAAAAAAAATAGCTCTGCAGAAAAGAAAGTATTTTCAAAATCAATGACTAAGTTAATTTTAGTTATTGTTTTTATAATTGGGGCGGGGTTTTTGACAACTATCTTAAGTTATAAGTATTATTCAGAAAAATCTAATTATGAGATTGAATTTACAAATCAAGAAAATATTACTGAAGTGAAGGCGGAAATGGAAGAAGAGATAGTTGAGGTTGTCGAAGTAGATAAAAAATTGCAAAATCCACCAGAAGAGGTGAAGGCTCTTTATGTGACTGCTTGGTCCACGACACTTCCGAAGAGAATTGATGGGTTCATGGATTTGATCAAGAAAGAAAAGCTGAATGCGGTTATCATTGATATCAAGGATTATTCTGGGTATATTGCTTATGATACAGAAAATGAAGATGTTCTGAAATATCAGGCCAGAAAAGTTATTATTTCAGATCTCGATAATTTGATTCAAAAATTTCACGATAATAATATTTATGTCATTGCTCGAATTACCGTTTTTCAAGATCCGATGTTAGCATCTGCCAGACCTGATCTGGCGATCAAGAATAAGACGACTGGGAGATTGTGGAAAGATAACAGTGGACTGGCTTGGATCGATCCTGCTTCAATCGAAG
This sequence comes from Candidatus Parcubacteria bacterium, assembly GCA_023140775.1. Classification (GTDB taxonomy): domain Bacteria; phylum Patescibacteriota; class Minisyncoccia; order JAHIHE01; family JAGLIN01; genus JAGLLA01. Next base: position 10,410 of record JAGLLA010000003.1, on the reverse strand, counting down.
CGAGAGACTATATCGTGGAGATCGCCAAAGACGCTTCAGCAAGAGGATTTGATGAGATCAATTTTGATTACATTAGATTTCCTTCTGATGGACGATTAAGTCAAATGAGTTTCCCTTTTTATGATAGCAAGATACAGACAAAGAGAGAAGCAATGCAAGAAGTGTTTGAACATTTTCGAGAGAATTTGCCTGACATGATAATATCAGTAGATCTTTTTGGCTTGGCGACAGTGAACAAAGACGATTTGGGTATTGGACAAACAATTGAAGATGCATTTTTGAATTTTGATTATATCTCACCGATGGTCTATCCCTCTCATTATGCCAGTGGTTTCATTGGCTATCAAAATCCAGCTCAATATCCCTATGAAGTTGTCAAATATTCGATCAAGCACGCTACTGACAGATTAGAAAAATTCAGAATAGCTCAAGAAGAGAATTTCGAAGAACAAAAAAAGCCACTAGCGAAAATTCGTCCTTGGCTACAAGCTTTTGATATCGGAGCTGTCTATGGTCCGAAGATGGTTCGAGCTCAAATCGACGCCAGTAATGAAGCTGGTGGAGTCGGTTGGATCCTTTGGAATGCCTCGAATCGCTATTCATCAAGGGTTGTGGATTTGGTGGATTGAGTTTTTTTAATCTGTTAAGTATCAACCCTGTCATTCTCGCACTGAAATTAATTCAGTATAAACTCCGGCGGGAATCTAGGTTTTTGTAATATAAGATATTCATAAAATAAAATTATGAAAAAAGAATCATTATCGAGCTCAATGGCAAAATTAATTATGGTGGTAAGTTTTATTGTTGGGATTGGGGCGGTGATGGGATTGATGGGATATTTGAATTCGATACCGAAAATAAATAATTCAATTAAGTTTCCTATTATTGGAATTCAAAAAACTTGTGAAGTTAATTCTGATTGTTATAAATATAGTCCTTGTGGAAAGGTGTTCACTTGCCTTAGTAAATCAGATTATGATAAGGCGATGAAAAATAAACCATATGTTATGTGTACTCAAGAGATAGTAAATCCTTGGAGGCAATATAAACATAATAAAGAAGAGTGTTCTTGCTCGAAAAACTCTTGTACTAATGTATATTCTAATGAGAGGCATTGTCAGTCACTTGAAGAATCACTCAAGTGGTGTGGTGATGACAAGCCTTTTGATTATGAATATTATCCTGATGAAAACGAATGTCAGGAAATGAAAAATTTGTTTGATGATAATTGTATAGATGAAAATGATATTAAGGATGAAACTGTTGATTGGAAAACTTATCGTAATGAAGAATATAATTATGAGTTTAAATATCCAGATAATCTTTTAATTGATGAAGAGGTTTCTAAAAACCATGTATATTTATGGACGAAAGAACAGTTTGCAATTTTTAAGAACGGTGAAATCACTGACTCTATTCTTTGGGTTACTTCAGATTCATTGAATGATTTATCACTTGAAAATTATATAAAAACAAAAAAAACAGAAATAAGTGAGAAGGAGTATTTAAATTTTAATAATTTGGAAATACTTAGAATTTATGAACAAGGATATGGAAAAGGTACTAATATTTATTATATTGCAAGTGAAGAAGAAGTTGTTATCATAGGGACGGTTTTAGATAAAAAAAATACTGTCATTAGTCAAATTCTTACTACTTTCGAGTTTATTGAAAAAGAAGAATTAACTGACTGGAAAACATATCGGAATGAAGAAGTTGGGTTTGAGTTTAAATATCCAAAAGACTATATGAGAAAGAATGAGGAGATGACGAACTTTGCCATAGGGTCTTTGCGAAATAATTATGATGTATATATGACGGCGTTCGATACTCAAATTGATTATGATGAAAACTTTGGTATGAATGACTTTAATATAAAAATAATTAATAATCCTGACAGGTTGTCATTAAGTAAGTGGTTTGAAAAAAATGCGATAGAAAAATTCGGTACAAAAAATGCAATTCTTTCATCTATTGATGATCAAAAAATAATAGTTGATGGTATTGAAGGTATTGATAGAATAATTCTTGGTGGAGGGGGGAATGTCAGGTCGATAATTGTTTCAAAAGATGATAGAATAATTAGTTTAAATATCGATTCAACTAATTCTCATCCCAACTATAGGGATGGATCTTTTGAAAAGAATAAACTAGTGAATGGTTATGAAAGAATTGAAGAATTTAATCAGATTATTGATACTTTTAAATTTATTGATTAACTATTATCCAAAATAAAGACAGTCCTTTTAAGAAGGACTGTCTTTTTGCGTATCTGATATATAAATTTGTTAATAAAAACAAACTTTGCTAGAATTCAGATACATCTAATTTATCTATATGCTTACTCTCGAATCAAAAATTGAAGAATTGCCTGCAGTTGGTCCTGCTTATGTCAGAAAACTTCAAAAAGTGGGGATTGAAACTGCCAGAGATTTGCTTTTTTATTTTCCATTTCGTTATGATGATTTTTCGGATGTAAAAAAGATTAGTGAGGTGGAACTGGGCAATGTCGTTAGTGTCGTGGGAAAAATAGTTGATATTCAAAACATCAGAACAAGAAGGAAAAAAATGAGCCTCACAGAAGCATTGATCGAAGATGAGACAGGATCAATTAAGGCAATTTGGTTCAATCAGCCTTTTTTGACTCGAAATTTGAAAAAAGGGGTTAATGTTTGTTTAAGCGGAAAAATTGTTTTTGTGCAAGACGGTTTTCAGATTTCAAATCCATCCTATGAACTATTAGGAAGTGGTCAGTCGTTACATACGGCAAGGCTTGTGCCAATCTATCACGAGACAGAAGGACTTTCTTCAAAATGGCTTCGAGTGCATTTGAAAGCCGTTTTGAAGCTGGCAGATGAAGTTGAAGAGTTTTTGCCGCCCTCTGTCATAAAAAATCAAAATCTTTTGAGTCTCTCAAAGGCAATTTTGCAAATTCATTTTCCTGATAACGAAGAGAGTGCCAAGGCTGCAAAGAGACGCCTGGCTTTTGATGAATTGTTTTTGATCCAGCTCTATATGATGATGCAAAAGAAAAAGTGGCAGGAAAATAAGGCGATCAAAATCAAATTTACAAGAAATATTGAAAAAGAGATCAGAGATTTTATAGAAAAGTTGCCGCTCAAACTGACTAATGCTCAAAAGATCTCTTCTTGGAATATTATCAAGGATTTTAAAAAAAATAGACCAATGAATCGACTTTTGGAGGGAGATGTCGGTTCTGGAAAAACTTTAGTTGCTTTGATCTCTGCTTTGGCGGTGGTGAAATCTGGATATCAAGTTGCTTTTATGGCACCGACAGAAATTTTAGCAAGGCAACATTTTGCAGAAGCAACGGAGAGATTTTCTTTGGACTGTATGAAAAATGGAGTTCACTCTTTAGAGTGTAATAAATTTCAGGTTAAACAAAATAAGCCTTCTTGCAGGTTAAAACCTGAACTCCAGTTTTCTAATAATTTAAGGGATATAAAAATTGCTCTTTTGACTGGAAGTGAAAGCAAAATTTTGATAAATGAAAAAGTAGAAAAAATAAGCAGGTCGAAATTAATGGAAAAAATCAAAATTGGAGAAATCGGTTTGATTATTGGAACTCATGCCTTGATTGGGAAGAAAGTTAAATTTTATAATCTGGCATATTCGATTATTGATGAACAGCATCGCTTTGGGATTGAGCAACGTGGAAAGTTGCAAAATGAAATTGTGAGCATTCAGGAAGGCTTGAAAACAGTTCCTCACCTGCTTTCGATGACGGCGACGCCGATTCCGAGAACACTGGCTCTGACGGTTTATGGAGATTTAGATCTCTCACTACTCGATGAAATGCCAAGGGGTAGGCAAAAGATTATCACCAAGCTTGTTGCGCCAGCCAATCGAAATTTGGCTTATAAATTCATCGGAGGGCAAGTACAAAAAGGAAGACAGGTTTTTGTCATTTGTCCTTTGATTGAAGAGTCGGATGTTTTGGAAGTGAGGTCGGCGACAGAGGAATATGAGAAATTGAGCAAAAATATATATCCAGATCTAAAAATTGGACTTTTATATGGCAAAATGAAACCAAAAGAGAAGGAGGAAATCATGCAAAAATTTTCTCAAGGAAAAATTGATATTCTTGTCTCCACTTCGGTCGTGGAAGTGGGAATTGACATTCCCAATGCCTCGGTGATGCTTGTTGAGGGGTCTGACAGGTTTGGACTGGCTCAGCTTCATCAGTTTCGAGGAAGGGTTGGCAGAGGCGAACATCAATCATTCTGTTTTCTTTTCACAGACTCCACCGCATCAAAAACTCATCAAAGACTAAAAGCTTTGATTCGCTGCGACAACGGATTTGAACTGGCCGAGCAAGATTTGAAAATTCGCGGTCCTGGTGAGCTGGTCGGAATTAGGCAGTCTGGTCTTCCTGATTTGGCAATGGCATCACTTGCCGATTTTGAATTGATCAAGGTTGTCAGAGAAGAAGCTGAGAAAATTATTGCACGAAGCGGTAGTCTTCAGAAATATCCAAAACTTTTCGAAAAGCTGAAAAAATTCACCGAAAAAGTTCATTTTGAATAAAAAAAGTGGACCACTCATATATATTATGGTGATCCAAATGGCATATTTATTTGTATATCCATTGGGCTGATAATACCCGGTTGGAGAAAGTATATTGCTCCACCAAGTATTGTTATTGTTATTGCAATAAATACAATAAGACCAAGAATTTTTCTTTTTGTTGGCATTTATGATTACCTCTTTTTAAATAGCATACTGTTATATTCTTTGTTAACTATACAGTATAAGTTTGTATTTGTCAAGAGCTGGCGTCGGTCCCTGTATTTAGGTTAACATTCTTCCTTCTTTTTTTATCTAAAAAAGTGTGTTAAAATATGTTTATAGTTTGTTATAAGCTAAAATAAATACATGGAACAAAATACACAACCAACCGAAAATAGTACTGAGGTTCAATTGGATAATGAGGGCGAACCAATTAATCAAGATTTTAAAAAAAGTTCAAATAAAAGGGTAATTATTCTGATTTTATTTGTTATTCTTTTGATTGTGGCTGGTTTTGCTTATTCTATGTTTTTTAATAAAGAGGATGATAGTCAGTCACTACCAGAAGAAAATGTGGAAGTTGTCAAAGATGAAGAGATTATTGAAGTTGTTGAAATTGAAATTGACAAGAAACTAGACACCGACCAAGATGGATTGCCTGACTATTTGGAAAAAATTCTTGGCACTGCTGAGCTCAAGAAAGATACTGACGGCGATTCTTATGGAGATTTTGATGAGATAAAAAATGGATATAATCCACTGAATAGTGAAAAATATTCAGAGGAGGAGTGGGAAGCCGTGAAGGAAATAATAAAGAGTAAAGACTTGAAATTTTATGAAATTATTTTTGTTGAAAAAGATGAAGTAGAAATACAAAATGTTTTTAAGTCTTATATAAAATCATTTACATCACTTGACTATGAAGTACTTTTGAATAATATTACTTTAAAATCTAGAACGGAATTGGAGAACATGGAAGGTTATGAATTTGAATTAAAGCAATTTGAAAAAGCTAATTATACAATTTTTGAAAAGGATAAGAAGTATGCAATTATGATGCCCGAATTTAGAGAGCAAGAATATGAAAATGGAACTATGATTAAAATGCCTAATGTTTATTTTGAATACGAAGAAAATAAATGGAAGGTAGATCATATGCTTGTTCAAGTTGATACTATGTCGAGGGCTCATTTTAGCCCTGATGAAGCAGAAAGTGGTTTCGCAGTATTTATGTACGAAAGAAGAAATGCCAAACCATTGGAGTAAAAAATAAATAGTTTTACATTGAAAATTCTGTGGCATGTATCAAAATTACTTAGTCTTGAGAAATTAAAAAAAGATAATAAATAATTTAATGAAAAAAGAGATACCAAAGGCGTATAATCCACAGGAAGTGGAAGATGGGATATATCAAAAATGGGAAGAATCTGGAATGTTTGATCCGGATAATTTGCCGTGGAGTGAAGATCTGAAAAATGACAAGGAGAATCGATTTGTGATTTCGATGCCACCGCCGAATGCGACAGGAGTTTTACATTTGGGTCATGCCTCAATGCTAGCATATCAAGATTTATTGGTGCGTTATAATCGGATGCAAGGAAAAAATGTTTTGTGGCTTCCAGGAACTGATCATGCTTCAATTGCCACACAGACAAAAGTGGAAAAGATCATTGCCGAAAAGGGACAGACAAAATATGATTTGGGTCGAGAAAAGTTTTTGGAGCGGGTTGGTGAATTTGTGGAAAATTCTCAAAACACGATCAAAAATCAAACCAGAAAAATGGGTTCGTCTTGTGATTGGTCAAGGGAAAGATATACACTTGATGACGGGCTTTCGCGCGTCGTGAGAAAAGTTTTTGCAAAGATGTATAATGACGATCTTATCTATCGAGGAGATCGAATTGTAAATTGGTGTCCAAGATGCGAGTCAACTCTGGCTGATGATGAAGTGGAACACAAAGATCAAAAAGCGAATTTATATTATTTCAAATATCAAAAAGATTTTCCAATCACAATTGCGACCACGCGCCCGGAAACCAAATTGGGTGACACGGCGGTGGCGTTGAATCCAAAGGACAAAAGGTATCAAAAATATATTGGACAGGTTTTCGGGATCGATCTAGGAAATGGTGTCCACAAGATCAAGATCATTGCCGATCGAGAAGTGGAGATGGAATTTGGAACAGGGGCCTTGGGCGTGACACCAGCGCATTCTATGACGGATTGGGAAATGGCAGAAAAAAATGATTTGGAAAAGATCAAAATTATCGGAGAAGATGGAAAAATGAATGCCAACGCTGGAAAGAAATATGAGGGATTGACGGTTTTGGAAGCGCGAGAAAAATTTGTGAAATATCTGGAGAAGAATGACTTGATTGAAAAAGTGGAGGAGGTTGATCAGGCCTTGAGTGTTTGCTATCGCTGTGGAGCTTTAATTGAGCCACTACCGTCAAAGCAGTGGTTTGTGGCAGTTGATAAGAAAATCACGATTGAGGGTAATCAATTTTTTCAAAACAAGTCTTTGAAAGAAGTTGCCTTGGAAGTGGTAAATAAAGTTGATGAAAAAAATGAGAAGAAAATTGAAATTATCCCAGAAAGATTTGCAAAAACATATCACAATTGGATGGAAAATTTGCACGATTGGTGTATTTCAAGGCAAATTTGGTTTGGTCATCGAGTGCCAGTTTGGTATAAGACAGTAGCAAGTAGCAAGTATCAAGTATCAAGCGACGAAAAATCAACTGCTAAACAAGAAATTCATGTTGGAACAGAAAAGCCAAAAGAAAAATATGAAAAGGCGGTTTTGTTACACGCCTGGGGGTCTGGTCCTGAGGAGGCATTTTTTCCGTGGTTGAAAAAGGAACTTGAATTTCGGGGAATTGAGGTTGTAGTTCCAAGTTTACCAAATCCCAAAAATCCTGGTTTTACCGAGTGGCTTGAGGAATTTGAGAAAATTAAAACCAATGAAAAGACAATTGTGGTTGGTCGTTCTTTGGGGGCAACTTTAGCTCTTGGAGCAGCATCTAGAGGTAAAAAATTTGGTAATTTAGTTGCGGTTTGTACCCCACTTGAAAATCCTGAAATACCAGATTTTTTTGAACAGATGGGTAATCTTGATTTTGGAAAAATTAAAAATAATATTAAGCAATATTCTGTTTTACATTCTAGTAATGATCCATATATAAAATTGGAAATTTCTGAGAAATTAGAGAAAGAATTAGGAATTGAAATGGTAGTCGTTGAAAACGCTGATCATTTTTCAAGTGAAGAATATAAAGAAATATTGAAAGCATGCGATGTATGGATTCAAGACTTAGACACTCTGGACACTTGGTTTTCTTCAGGGCTTTGGACTTTTTCCACCTTGCTTGAACAAGATCACGAGAAGTATAAAACATTTGAAGAGTGGGTGGCAAACAGTCCAGATTTGAAAAAGTTTCATCCGACTTCGGTGATGGAAACTGGTTATGACATTTTGTTTTTTTGGATTGCGAGAATGATTTTGATGACCACTTATGCCATGGATGAAATTCCATTTGAAAATGTCTATTTGCATGGCATGATCAGGGATAAGCAAGGTCGGAAAATGAGCAAATCTCTGGGAAATGGAATTGATCCAATTGAGATGATCGAGAAGTATGGAACTGATGCCTTGCGACTTAGTATGATCATTGGTTCAAGTCCTGGAAATGACTTAAAGCTTTATGAAGAGAAAATCGAAGGTTATCGGAATTTTGTGAACAAGCTTTGGAATGTTTCGCGGTATATTTTGATGAGTGTTGATGATGGATTCAGCTCAAACTCAAACCCCCCTAACCCCCCTTATCAGGGGGGAGTGCCAGAGTCAAAAACTTTGGCAGATAAATGGATTTTGGAACATTTGGAAAATCTGAAAAGACATACAACACATTCATTAAAAACTTATAATTTTTCATTTGCTTTTGAAAGTGAATTAGGGATCCGAGATTTTATGTGGGATAAGTTTGCTGATTGGTATTTGGAGGTTTCAAAAGTACAGGGGAAAAACGATGCGATTTTAATCTATGTTTTAGAAAATTTATTGAAATTATGTCATCCTTTTATTCCTTTTGTCACAGAACAAATTTGGCAGGAAATGGGGAAAGAAAAATTATTGATGATTGAAGAATGGCCAAAGAGTAAAAATTACACGGAATTAACAAAAATAAATGTTGATTTTGAATTATTAAAAGGAATAGTAATAGAAGTCAGAAGAGTGAAAAATGAAAATGGAATTCCTTTGAGAGAAAAAGTGGATGTTGTAATAAATTCAGAAACAAGAAAAGATCTGACTCAAGTAGATTTTGATATAATAAAAGAAAATCAGAATATTATTGAAAGTCTGGCGGGAGTGAAAAGTCTGGAATTTGAAACAGGAGCCGAAAAATCAGATGGTTCGATTCAGTTTGAAGCTCGAGTTATCGGATTTGTAAATGTTGGAGATTTAATTGATGTTGAAAAAGAAGCTGAAAGAGTTGAAAAAGAAATACAAGAAACAGAGAAATACATAAGGCAAATCAAAGGAAAGCTGGATAATAAACAGTTTGTTCGAAATGCACCAGCTTCCATCGTGAAAAAGGAAAAAGAAAAGCTAGCGGAAAGCGAAAATAAGCTAAAAGAACTAAAAAGGAAATCAGTATAATTGTATATACGAAGATATACATTGACGTTTATATGCCAAAATAAATAAGTCCTTGTTGTAATTTTTAAAAATGTTATAATATTAACAGTTATACAAAACTATATTTTGTCAGTTGATTTTTGCAATAAGTTTACAATTTAAATTATTCTTAATATAAAATAAAAATAAAAATATGACAATGAAAAAAAAATCTTTTTTAGAGAAGATTGTTAGATCTGAAAAAGACGAACAAGAATCAGCTGAGGTAATGAAAATTGAGGTGAATAATGACTATGAAAATGAAATTAGTGATATTATGAAAGAAAATATTAAGTTTGAAGCTCTGGACGATGATAAATCGGATGATACAGAGAAGGGCGAAACTGCGGAGAATAAAAATAATGACCAGGAATGGCATGAAGAAGAGAACTTCGAAGAAGGACAGCTGACAGTTGATGTTTATAAGACAAAGGATCTAATTATCGTTAAATCTATCATAGGAGGGGTTCGTTCGGAAGATTTGGATATTTCCGTTACAAGCGATATGGTCACAATCAAGGGTAAAAGAGTTAATTCGGATGAAGTGAGTACTGATGATTATTATTATCAAGAATGTTTTTGGGGAAACTTTTCTCGTTCAATCATCTTGCCAAACGATATCAGAACTGATGGAGTTGAGGCAATAATTAAAAATGGAATTCTTACACTTAAACTTCCAAAGATAGAAAAAAATTCTTTAACGAAGATTAAGGTAAGAGAGGAATAGCTTTGTGGAAATTCCGTGACTTTTATTGTAAAAAAAAGTATTTTCCCTAAACGTGAGGACCGTTGAAGAAACTTTTTGCATATGAGATAGAGATCAAATTTATAATTTAATATTTTCAAATGTTTAGTCTTTTTAAGAAAAAATATAATAGCTATTTGGGTGTCGATATAGGCACGACTGGAATAAGAATCGTGCAGCTTGGAGAAACTGAAAGAGGTATAGAATTAGAAAATTATGCATATCTGGAAACAAAAGAATATTTAGAAATTTTGGGAAATCAGGATGGCTTGAACGATATCAAAATGTCAAATAATAAGATTGTTGCCGACTTAGGAAAAATAATGAAGGAAGCAGGCTTTAATACAAAAAAGGTAATTATGTCAATTCCGGCATCTTCTGCTTTTTCGTCGACTATAATATTACCAGACATACCGAAAAGTGAAATCGCAAAAGCTGTTGATTTTGAAGCAAGGAG
>JAGLLA010000029.1 GCA_023140775.1 Candidatus Parcubacteria bacterium | reverse complement strand
AATATGAGGTGGACTAGCACATGCTGTTGATTGTTGTGGAAAAATATGCTATACTATGGTCATAGGGTGATCAATGTCGCTCTATTTTATTTTAATTTGATGGAAAACAAGAATATAAAAAAATATAAAAAAATATTTCGAATCATTTTGCGCCTAATAATTTTAGTGCTTTTCACTTTTTTAGCTTTTATCGGAATAAGGGAATATGCAAGTGTTTATAGTGTGAATGCAAAAACGGTAAGTGAAAAAGAGATTAATCTTGATTCTGAAATTGAGATTGTCTTTAATCAGAGAATTGTTTTTATGTCTGAAGACAATATACAGATAACTCCAGATGTTGATATTGATTTTGCTTTATCTTCTGACGGTACAAAAATAATATTAAAATCAGTAGAATCTTTTTCGCCTGAAACAAGATATGAAGTGAAATTGAAAAACATAAGAGGTGTTAGTGGCTTAGTGCTAGAAGATATATCTTTTATTTTTTATACTTCAACAGATAGTAGCGATCAAACACTAAGAGTTGATAGTGATCTTCAACAATATTATTCCAGTTTTGAATTATCAAAAGAGAGATTTATTGTTCCCGAAACCTCCAGACCTGAAAAGAAAATAGAAATTATGCCAATGTTCGTTGAAGGAAAGTATATCGATGTTAGCATTAAAGACCAGGTGATGACTTTGTTCGAAAATGGAGAGATGGTTAATCAATTTTTGATTTCAAGCGGCAAGTATGGAATGCCAACTCCACTCGGAACATTCTCTGTAAAAAGAAAGGAAACGAATCACTGGTCAACTTCATATGGTCTTTGGATGCCTTATAGCATGCAATTTTATGGTCCGTATTACATTCATGAACTTCCATATTGGCCAAGTGGATACAGGGAAGGTGAGGATCATCTGGGAATAAGAGTTTCTCACGGTTGCATTAGACTTGGCATTGGCGTGGCAAAATTTGTTTTTGATTGGTCAGAAGTTGGAACAAATCTTTATGTACATTGATAATATTATTTAATTTCACGAAAAAAAAATAAAAAACAATTAAACCGTGTCTAATTGTTTTTTATTAATATGCTGATAATTTTATCTTTTGTCTTTTATTTTATTCAATATTTTTCTAACCTCGTCTAAACTGTTTTCGTCATAAATTGAGACCGGTATGACGTTGGGACTTATTTTTTTAAGTTCTCTTACTCTTTTGGTAACCTCTTTTTCGTCTATTAAATCAGTTTTCGTCAAAAAGATATATTCCTTTTTTTGGGCGATAGCTGTCTCGTATTCCTTTAATTCATTTTTGATGATCTGGTAATCTTTTTTTTGATTGAGCGACTCCGATGAAATGCAATGTATCAATATCTTTGTTCTTTTGATATGGCGTAAAAATTTCATTCCAAGACCTTTTCCCAGAGAAGCTCCTTCGATGAGACCAGGAATGTCTGCTAGTATCATTCCGTAATAATCTCCAAGATTTGGTTCAAGAGTTGTGAAATGATAGGCAGCTGTCTTGGCATTGGCTTTTGTCAGAGCATTCAGCAGGCTTGATTTACCAGCGCTTGGAAGTCCAATAAATCCAACATCGGCAATCATTTTCAGTTCCAGAAAAAAATTAAATAGTTGCCCTTCTTTTCCGTCCTCACATTCCATTGGAGTTGTGTTCGTGCTTGATCTGAAATGCCAATTTCCTCTTCCTCTTCTTCCCCCTTTGGCTAATAATATTTTTTCTCCAACTTCCATAACTTCAAAGTCTCTTTCACTATCAAGGTTATGTGCTATTGTTCCTACGGGAACTTTGAGGATTAGTTCTTCTCCTCTTGCTCCTTCCAGTAGTCTTGTTTTTCCATCAACCCCATCACCCGCAAAAAATTCTTTTTTATGTCGGAATTTATTAAGCGCAGACAGGTTTGAGACTCCCTCGACATAAACATTTCCGCCGTGTCCACCATCGCCACCTTTTGGTCCTTTTTCATTTTTGATTTTACTAAAAGCCACAAGACCATCTCCACCTTTTCCTCCTTTAATTTGAATTCTAATTTCATCTACAATCATAGTGTGTTTATCTTAAAGCTTTTTTTATTAAATTAGTTTGAATTATGAAATAATAATTTTCCCTCAATCTTCGCCAGTTAGCGAATCATTGCGGGATGACATTTAATATTGTTTTATGATTCTAAATGCATTTCTAAAGTATTGTACTTTTTGGCTGTTTTGTCAATGCCTGAATGATTTCATCGCTAGTTTTTGCTTTTTGTCAGATATTCAAACGCGCTTAGGGCAGCTGTCGCGCCAGAGCCCGCAGCTATCACAATTTGCTTATAGGGAATATTAGTGCAATCTCCAGCTGCAAAAATACCAGAATCACTTGAATTCTGATTTAGATTAACTTCAATTTCATTTTTTGAATTCAATTTTATGAAATTTTCTACAAGTTTTGTATTTGGAATGAAACCAATTTCGATAAAAACTCCCTGCACTGCTATTTTTTTGATTTTCTTATTTAGAGAAAATTCTAATTCTTGTACAAATCGGTCGCCAGATATTTTTGATGTTTCTGAATTATGAAAAATCTTTACCTTTTTGTTTTTTTCTAATTTATCTGAAAGTATTTTGTCTCCAGTAAATGTGCTGGTATTGTTTATTATGTAAATCTTTTTTGCAATTTTTGTTAATTGCAGACTCGCTTCAAGAGCAGAATTCCCGCCACCAATGACAGCGACTTCTTTGTCGTGGAAGAGAGGAGCATCACATGTGGCGCAATAGGTTACTCCTTTGTTTTTATATTCTTTCTCGCCTGGGATATTTAATTCTCTTGGCATGGCGCCAGTGGCCATAATCAGACTCCTGCTCTGAAATTTTTCGAGACTTGTCTTAATTATAAAAATATCATCACGCTTTTCAATATTTTGAACTTCTGTTTTTTTGAACTTGAAATTAAATTCTTTGAGGTGATCATTGAATTTCTCAGCTAGTTCAATTCCTGAAATTTCTTGATAGCCTGTATAATTTTCAACAATTGACGTTCGTGTAACTTGTCCTCCAATATTTTTTGAGAGAACTGCAATTTTCATCCCTTTTCGAGCAGCATAAACAGCGGCTGTAATGCCTGCGGGTCCTGCGCCAATTATAATGGAGTCATATATCATAAAGTATCTTTATAGATATAATAAAGCTTTAATTTTTTCTTCATCGAAACCCGCGACAAATCTGTTGTCAATTTCTATGATCGGAACACCAATGTGACCGCTTCTCTTGATGAGGTCGGTGGCGATTTCATCATCTTTTGAGATGTCGATTTCTTCGAAAAGGATATTGTTTTTTTCCAAAAAATCCATTGCCATGTGGCAATAGGGGCAGGTTGGGGTTGTGTAGACAATGACATTCATTTTTTTTTGTTAATATTTTAATATAACTCTATTTTATTTCTGACAATGGGTGCAATATCTTGTGGCCCTGCCTCCAACTTTGATTTTCTGGATCGATCTTTGGTGGCAAGATCGACAATCTTCTTTTTCTCTTTGATATACTTTGAGAAATTTTGAGAAATTCCCTTTTTTGCCACGGGAATCAACATAGTCATTGAAAGTTGTGCCACGGCTTTTGAGAGCGAGTTCAATGATCCTAATGATTGAATTATACAATTTTTTGAGCTCCTTGTCATTTAATTCTCCGATAATTCTATCTGGTCTCAATTTGGTATCAAAACAAATTTCATCGGCATAGATGTTGCCAATCCCCGCAATCATTTTTTGATCAAGTAAAAACGACTTCAAAAGTCTCTTTTTATTTCTGGACAATTCTTTCAATTTTTCGAAAGTAAAGTTTTTATCCAAAAGGTCAATTCCCATTTTCAAAAGTATTTCTTTTTTTTCTTTCTCATTTGCAATTTGCAAATATCCAAAACGACGCGTGTCGTTGAAAAATAGTTTTGAACTATCATTAAAAATGAGAATGACTCTTGTATTTTTTGCAACTTTTCTCTCCGCAGCGCAACACAAAATTTGTCCAGTCATTCTCAGGTGAATGAGTAGATATTTCCCATTTTCTTTGATTTTCATGATCAGAAGTTTTCCTTTTCTGCTGATGCTTTCAATCGAATTATTTTCCAGAGCCTTAGTGAAGCGGGTCAGATCATTTTTTATGGATTTTTTTTGAAGAACCTTGATTTTGATTATTTTTTTGCCAATAATCTTTTTTTCCAAGTCTCTTCTGATCGTTTCAACTTCAGGGAGTTCTGGCATGGATTTGAATTATTTTTTATTATATCGAATGCTATTGTTCGATTTGCAAAATATCATCAATGTTCACATCAAGCGCTTCAGCAATTGTTTCAATATCACGAATTGAGACTTCATCTAGCTCTCCAGTTTCAATCTGCACAATGGTCTTGTATTCAATTCCTGTTAATTCCTCAAGTTCTTCATGTGAAAGTCCCTTAAGATTGCGATATCTTCTCACATTCTGCGCAATTTTGAGGTTTAAGTCTTTATTTTTTGTCATATGTTTAAGGTTAGTTTAATTACTTCGTAATTTTTTTTATTAATATAAGGTTTTCTTTTCCCCTCCCTTGACAAGGGGAGGCCAGGAGGGGTTTGAAAAATAAATTTGTTATAATTATCTAAATAATGTTTCTGCTAGCTTAATGAGCTCCTCTTTTTTTGACTCACCGTTGTCATGAAGTGCATACATCTTGCTATCAATTTTAAGTCCTACTAGTATGCAATAATTTTCCATTGCTTGTAGACATTTTTTGGCGCTTTTTTCTTCGTCTTTGTGCCACTTGCATTTTCCGTTTACATCAAGTTCAATATATTCTTTGAAGTTGGCGGAGGTAAAAAGGATTACCTTTTTATTTTCTAATTTTCTGGAAAAATAAAACGGTAACGTTCTGTCAAAAAAGTTTTTCATTATTCCACTGACATTGTCAAAATAAGTTGGACTACCTAAAGCAATTATATCTGCTTTTTCTAATTTTTCGTAAATTTCTTGCATGTCATCTGAAATGATGCATTTCTGACTTTTGTGACAATTCCGGCAATCATTACAGGGGTTAATCTTAAA
This sequence comes from Candidatus Parcubacteria bacterium, assembly GCA_023140775.1. GTDB lineage: Bacteria > Patescibacteriota > Minisyncoccia > JAHIHE01 > JAGLIN01 > JAGLLA01. Next base: position 7,305 of record JAGLLA010000029.1, on the reverse strand, counting down.
ATTTGCAAGATTGATTATCTCAAAGTCCTGGCCTGTCGCTTCCAATAGCGCTTTGAGCATATAATGGGTGTTCTGTTTTCTAGGGCTTCCAGATATGCCAATGATTTTCATAAAATTATAACTAGTTTAATTACATCGTACAGATATGCTAGCATAAATTTGTTCTTCTTACAATGAATTTTTTGTGGTGAAATGTGGATATTTATTTGAAAATAAATTGTGTATTGTGATGTTCTTTTGGGGAATTAGAGAACGGTCCTTTTAAAGAGAACTGTTCTTAATGTCGAAATGTTGATATAATAAAATTAGTTAAGATATAATAATTTGTAAAAAAAATATGAAAAAAGATTTTCGTGGATATCTAGAAAAGAATGAAAAAAAGATTGGTGTTATCGCTTCGATTCTGACGATAATTATGTTTTTTTCTCTGATTGAGGTTTTTATTTCAAATATAAATGGTGACAGTAACATATTTATTCAACCAATCGCCACTGTTTTTGCTGGTTTTTTTTGGAGCTTGTATGCTTATAGTATAAAAGATAAATTCTTGCTAATTCCAAACATCCTGGCTTGTATTTTTGGTGGTATTACGGCTGTCTCAGCATTCGTTTAATTATTTTATTTTATTTAATCATTTATAATAATATGGATAATGATGAAATCACTTGCCAAACTGGATTGCAGAAAAATATTATAGACAAAGAAGTCTATGCCAGAGAGTTGCAAATGTGCAAGAATCTTTCCCAAGAAAATGGTGGCAAATGTGGATGGGGAACTTGCCAAGATTGTGGCGTAATCCCGCTCCTCCACAAACTTCATAGAGGTGAACTTTTGGAAGATCCGAAAGAAATCAAAGAGGCAAAAAGCGGGATTGTGGTTGATGATAAAATTTAAATCATTTTTATTTACCATTAACTAATATGACAAAAACAGAGCCACTTGATTTTGAAATTCCTGAAATTTTGGAAACGGATCAATTTCGATTGAGAATGCTTGGTGAAGATGATGTTGAAAAAGATTATGATGCTGTCATGACCAGTATTGATCATCTTCACAAATCAAATCCATTCGGATCTAATCGCAAATGGCCACCGATTGATCTTACCCTTGAAGAAAATCTAATTGGTCTGAGGTCATATCAGAGGGAATTTGAAGAAAAATCGGCGTTTGCCGTTTCGGTTGTAACTTTAGATGAGGCCAAATGTTTGGGTTGTGTATACATTTATCCGTCAGGCAATCCAGATTATGATGCACTGGCTTTGATGTGGGTGAGACAAAGCGAGTTTCAAAATGGATTAGACGAAATTCTTCTTGCAACTGTCAAAGAATGGTTAAAAGAAGAGTGGCCGTTTGAAAAGGTGGCATATCCTGGAAGGGATATTAGCTGGGAAGATTTTAAGAAAGCCTGAGAAAGTAGTAAAATGTAAGTGTGGTTATATGTCACTTTGAAATGATTCGAAAGTCAGTGAAAATTGAGAAATTTCTTTAATATTTATAAGATCCTGAATTAAGTTCGGGTGTTACGCTATAATATTTAATATATTATTAAAAAATAATGGGATACGATTTTTCAAAATTAAATGATCGTGAATTCGAGAAATTAGGAGGAGATATAATTTCTGAGCATTTTGGCGTGAGAGTTGAAACGTTTAAAGCTGGTAAAGATGGTGGAATTGATGGTCGTTTTTGGTTAAAGGAGGATGAAAAGGTAATAATTCAGTGTAAGCATTATTTAAAAACAGGATACAGAGGATTAATCCGAAAACTGAAAAATGAGGAGATTGCAAAAGTAAAGAAATTGAATCCTGATAAGTATGTTTTTGTAACTTCTGTAGAATTGTCTGCGGAAAATAAAAAAGAAATTAGAAAAATATTTTCTCCATATATAAAAAGAGAAGATGATATGTGGGGAAAAGAAGATTTAGATATATTTTTATTAAAAAACAAAAAGTTAGTTGAAAGAAATTATAAACTTTGGATTACCAGCGCACTTGTATTTGATATTCTTTTTAATAATGCCATCAAAGGACGAAGCAGAAGTCATATGAAGGAAATTGAAGAGTATATACATAAATATGTCGTAACAGAAAATCATAAACAAGGGTTAGGCTTATTGAAGAAAAAAAATGTATTAATTATAACTGGAGAGCCAGGGATTGGAAAATCGACCTTGGCTAATAATTTGGCTGCATTTTATGTTGCCAAGGGTTATGAGTTTTGTTGTATAGAGGAATCAATTAGTGAAGCAGAAAGTATATTCAGGGAGAATGAGAAAAGAAAGATATTGTTTTATTTTGATGACTTTTTGGGTAGTTCTTTACATGATGCTGTTAGCAATAAAAAAGATTCCCATGTTGTGAAATTTATAAGCAGGGTTAAGAGAGATAAAACAAAAAAATTTATATTAACTTCGAGAACAAATTTTCTCAATATAGCATGTCGCCAAAGTCATCAATTTCAAAATGGAAACATTAGAGAAAATGAATTTCTTTTAAAAATTGAAGATTTGACAGAAATTGATAAAGCTCGAATATTGTATAATCATATTTATTATTCAGACTTAGAAAGCTCTTATGTAGATAAAATATATAAAGAGAAAAGATATAGAAAAATTATTAAACACCAAAATTTTAATCCACGAATTATAGAATTTATAACTGATAGTAAAAGAGTTGGGAGTATAAAATCAGCTCAGTATTGGGATTATATACAGAAGAGTTTGAATTATCCTAAGGATATATGGGCAGATTATTTTCAAAATCAAACAGATGGTTTTGTTCGAGGTCTTGTCTTTTTAACAGTATTTAACGGCGGAAGAATTTCTGAAAAGCAATTACAAAAATCATATTCATGTTTTAAGGAGATTGAAAAATTGCAACTCAATAATCATGCTGACAAAAGCTTTAATGCTGTTATGAAGTTAGCAACAAAATCACTCTTGAATAGAAGTCAGATTAGTGAAGATAAATGTGAATATACTTTATTTAATCCTTCAATCGCTGATTTTGTTTTTGAAGAATATATTAATGAAACTAAATTGATTATAAGTATTTTTAAATCACTTCAAACAGAAGAATCATTAAAGTATTTGAAGAATCTGATTATTAATGAAAAAATCAGCGAAGAAGACATAATTGAAATTCAAACAGATCTTTTTGAATATCTGTTTAACGATAAGTTAGATGATAGTAAATGGGATTATATAATTTTATTAGCCGACTTAAACTCTTCTAATAAAAAAGTAGAAAATAACATAATTGAAATTTTAGATAAGATCATAAACTCTAATGCAAATAAAGTTTGTATAAATAGGTTGTGGGAGTTTTTTCATTTGTTAATTTTTTATAGTAATAAATTAAAGATAGAAGATGATGAATTTATATTAAATGCTATAGAAAATAAACAGCTCGATGAATACGAAATAGAAGTTTTGTTAGAGGTTATACAAGAATTTAAAGTAGAAGGTGAAAACATTTTATCAGAAGTTAAAGAACGAGTAGAAATTTATTTACAGGATCAGCTCGAGGATCAAAAGGAACATATAAAAATTGAAAAATATATCCGCCCTGCTTCTGATTATGATGGAGAAATTGAATATATGACCGATGAGTCAGGAATTAAAGAAGAGCTTGATTTAATTTTTGAAACTATAAGTTCAAATTTTAATGAAGAAATACTAAAAAAACTTCATATAGACAGATTTGACATAGTTCAGTCAATTGATATAGATGAAATGAAAGATAAATATCTAGAAGGCTCTGGAGAAGACTATGCTTATGATAATATTAGAGACTACAGGGGTAATTTTTCAGGAGACGATATTGATGCTATTTTTGAACGTTCCTAATTAAATAAATTACAAACTAACTCACAATAATATGAATTTTGAAAAACATGAGATTGAGCAGGGAAACATTATGATTGCTTTTTCGGATGAGAATTTAAGCGTTGGGACTTTGGAAATTGAGCCGAGGCAAGAATTGGCAAAACACAACAGACCAGTTTTAGAATCTTTGTTTCAATTGAAGGGGAAATGTACGATGAAACTGTTTGATGAAGATGGTTCTGTGCGAGAGGTTATGTTGAGCGAAGGGGAATCAATCGACATTCCACCGTCTCAATTTCACATTCATTCTAATCCGTCTGAGGAAAACTCAATAACGCTTTGGAAAGCAAGTGGAGACATAACTTCCATTATTGAAAAAATCCGAGAAAGTAGTAAAATGTAAGTGTGTTTATTTGTAACTTTTGTAATTTATATGAAAATTGTAAATCGAAAAAATATTAAGCCGATTGAAGATGCTTGTGGTAAATTACAGGAAATGTATAATTCTGACAATTTAAGCTTGTCATATTCTGTAATCACGAATAGCTCGATACCACACAAGCACAAGAAGACAGAGGAGATTTATTTTATTATAAAAGGAAAGGCAAATTTAAAAATAGGAAAAGAAATTTTTACAATTAAACAGGGAGATGCATTCTCAATACCTAAAAATGAATATCATAATATTCAGGATGTTGAAAAGGTAATTGAATTAGTCGTTATTACTAATCCGAAATTTGATCCTTCTGATTTAATTCACTAGTTTATATTTGGATATGCAAATAATTTAATTCAATTTAATAATTATCTATAAAGCATATGGAAATCAAAAATTTATTGGAAACAAGTCGTGAGATTTGGGGAAATCAAAAATTAAATCTTTCACAAATCATTGCACGAATTGGAACAGTGTTTGGGGATATTTGTCGCTGGGAGCGTGATGCTAGCAAGGATAAGGATACGCATACTGATGATGAATTGAAAAAGGAGCTGGGCAATGTCATTTTTTCTACAATTCGGTGGTGTGATGATCTTGGATATGATCCGGAAGAATGCATCAATCTGGCGGTTGAGTGTCAAAAGAAATTTCAGAAATAAACTGATAAAGTATTTAATAAAACAAAAAAACAGCGATGAGCTGTTTTTTCGGTTTTAGAAAATTTTAACGAAGAATACTCTGACTATACGAAATAAATTTAGTTCACAGATTTCTCACCTTAACAGAATTTGAAATGACAACATTGTCCTGAATATAGTGAGGCGGAGTGAAGGAACCTGTGAGAAGTTTCGTGTAACTGTGTATTACAACTTGATGTGCATAGTCTCGGGATTGTCACGTTGGCGTTTCTCTCACTCCGTTCGTTCAGCCTCCTCACAATGACAGAAACTTGTTAAATTCTGGATTCCCGCTGGAGTTTATGCTGAATTTAGTTCAGTGCGGGAATGACAAGAATGCCAGCAGTTCAAGAAGTAGTGAAGAATTTTTTATTTCGCTGTGGCAGACTTGGGGTAGATTCCTTGAAAATACAGAGAGTTATTGCTTATTTCGAGTGAGTCGATTTTCAAATCCGTCATTTTTGATAGTTGTTGGCTGAGGAGGAGATTAAGAGCATCTTCTCCTTTTTTGATATATTTTTCAGGGACAGACAAAATTCCAAACTCAATTCTTTTGATCTCTACATTAATTCTGGCAGATCCACTTTTGAAAATGCTTCCGGAAGCATAAATTGGTCCTGAAAAGTTATAGCCGTACTTTTCTAGATTGGCGTATGCTGACATTTCAACTTGGTCGTTGTCACTTAATTTTATTTGAATTTCCTTGAGAGGACCAAAATCGTTATTACTCGCTTGAAGAAGTGAACTGAGTTCAGAGCTGGAAAGAGTGATGTCTAGAGGACTGAAATTTTCATAAGTCACATTGCAAGTTAGACAATATTTGTTTATTTCATCTGTCAGAGTTATATTTCCTTTGACAAGTACCTCTTTATAGAGATTCGGATCAACATCTCCGATTAGATTTTTGGGACTATCTGTCCCTAGTAGAGATGCCAAGAGAGGAACTTTGATCATTCCGCTTGCTGCGACTAACATCAGAATTCCTCCTGTTAGAATTAAGAGAATAGCAATTATAATTTTTTTGAACATAGTTTTGATTAATGATTGTCTTTATTTTAGCAAATTTTGGTAAATAGGTAAAATAAAAAACTACACACTATAAAGTGTGTAATTTCAATGGGCGGAGAGGGAGGGATTCGAACCCTCGAGACCCGTAAAGGCCTAACACCTTAGCAGGGTGCCCCTTTCAACCACTCAGGCACCTCTCCATGATTTAACTCTTATATTGAAAACAAATAATACTAATTTAGCATGCCCCTTTTCCGCCCCAGGCGGACCATCCTTGGGATGGCAACCACTCAGGCACCTCTCCATGATTTAACTCTTATATTGAAAACAAAATGATACTGATTAATGTGCCCCCTTTCCGCCATAGGCGCTAGCCCGCATCTGGAGGGGACCATCCTTGGGATGGCAATCACTTAGGCACCTCTCTGGACAACTAACAACTAATCATTAATAACATTATAATTTACCTAGACAAGATAACATTATAAATGTAGTTTGGCAAGGCAGGGAGAGATTATGGAGAGATTTTAGTTGGACTTTTAGTTAATACACGGTTTATCATTTTCTGAAAAACCTTGCTTTTCGGGAAAAGGTGGTGTACTATGATCTTGTAGTAAGTAATATTAAATCTATGAAAAAGGTAAAACTGCTTGGCGAACTTGAAGCAGAGATCATGGAAACAATTTGGAAGTCAAAAGAAGCCTCAGTGCGGGAGATTTTAGAGTGCTTGCAAAAGAAAAGAAAAATTGCTTATACTACGGTTATGACAGTTATGTCTCGATTGTTTGATAAAAAAATCTTAGAGCGCAGGATCAATGATTCTGGCGCTTATGTCTATTTTCCAATTAGCAAGAGTGAGCAGGATTTTTTGATGACATCTTCCAGAAAAGCTATAGACAATTTGGTTAAAAATTTTGGTGAGGAGTTAGCTGTGAGTCAGTTCTTGGACTTCATTGAAAGCAAGGACAAAAAGATAATCAAAAAATGGCAAGAGAGACTAAGAAAAATAAAATAAAAGTAATGTTAATTTTTCAAAGAAAAGCAAATATTATTTTTTTTCAAATCGCAGCGATTGTGTTTATTTTTGCTGTTGTTTTTTTGTATTCACTCTCCAGCTTATATTCTCAGATTTCGTTAATATCAAGTTCGGCGGTGAATAAATTAGAATCTGTTTGTGGATGCACAAATCATTTTTCTTTTTTTAATCATCCCTATTTTTTCTCAGCTATTTTTTTGATTGGTCTGTCGATGATCATATATTGTGGTTATATTTTGTTGAAATTTATAAAACTGCACAGATCAACAAATTTTTTTGTGAGAGCGAATTTGAGCAAAAAAAAGAATCTTTCAAAAAA
>JAGLLA010000028.1 GCA_023140775.1 Candidatus Parcubacteria bacterium | reverse complement strand
ATATAATTCTGATCACTTTCCAAGTTTAAATATGAAACTTCTTTTTTTCCATTTTTATAAAATACAACATAAGGAACAGAAAATTGTCCAGAGCTTTCTCCTTTGAGGCTAATTTTTATTTTATCTTTTGGTCCATATTTTTTGTCTGACAATTTGAATTCATAATATTCGCTTGTCCAGTCTTTAATGGCATTTGAGATGCTAATCTCTCTACTATTGAGCTCAAATTGATTCTGAGTTGAAATATGAAAATTATCATAATTAATATTAATGTTTTTATATCCATATTTGCCATTTGATTCGATTGTCGTGTCGTTTAAATAATTTGCCACAGACCAGCTTTCAAAGACAGATTGGAAGGTTTCCTCTTGCTTCAGCGTTAACAGGGCGTCGTTGATGCTTTTAATTCCGATTTGATCATTACTTATCATTATCCTGAAGATTGTTTCACCAAATCGATCAACCAGATATTGAGAAAATAAATTTACTGACGAGTAGTCATATATTTTATTTTGCCATTCTGTAATTGAATCAACTGGATTAACTTTAAATCCTCCAATTCTTGCTTTCAGATTGCTGACACTGTAATTATCATCATATCCAATGGCAGTCGATGCATATTCAGACCTGGCTTCATTTAGCCAGATATTATCTGAAATATTTCTTAATTTGTTTTTATTATACCAAGTTATCATATGTTGAAATTCATGCGCCAAAAAACTTTTAATTCGTTCATTGTCAATAAATGATATATTTAAATATATCATCTCTCTCTCGTTACTTTTTTTATTCGTTATCTGATCTTTTAAATATTCATCATTAGGATTAAAATATCCACCAATATTTTCTTTGGTCTTCGTGAAAAGAATTGTAATTTTGCTATCATTGTCAATTCCTGGACTCCATTCCGAACCAAATATATTTCTCATCTTTGGATAAATCGTACTGTCGAAATCACTCGCTAGTGAATTCAATCTGGAATCAAATTCTTTTTTCCGTATAACAGATAGACTATTATAGTAATCATTTTCGACATAAAAATAAGCATTCAAATTTACTTTTCGCAAACTCGCTTGTATTTGAGATCGATTAGTATAATCGTAAGAAGAATCAACGAGAAACTCTACGTTTTCGAATATAGATGCACCTTTTGCTTCAGGGGAGACATTGAAAAATAATAAAAAAAACATACAAAAAAACAGCATTACCTTAGAAGTAGCCATTTTTCTTATTGTTGTATATAGATTATTTTTCATTTTTTATTCAGTAAAAATTTAAGAAAAATAACAATGAGCGGGTGATGGGAATCGAACCCACCTCTCCAGCTTGGAAGGCTGGCATAATTAGCCACTATACGACACCCGCAAGTACTTAAGCATTATAGCAAATAGAAATAATATGGCAAGGGATACGCTCTCTGATAGTTAGAGCCTGTGAACTCTTTCCGATTATTCCCCTCTTTAGACATGATGAGCTTAGGAAGGATCTGCAGAGCTGACCAAAACTAGCCGAATATTTCTTTGATAATTTCTAAATTTGCCTCTTTTTATAGAAAAGAGGCAAATTCAGCAGATCCTAGTTATTTACTTTTCATTTCGGGCTATACTTGTGATCGCTCTATAATTTCTCGTTCTATGATTTCTTTGGTCTTTCCATATTTCAACCTTGAAAGCTCTTTGATGGCATTAGCAATATTCACATCACCCTGCTTTGGAGCATAAGTTGCTATATTGAATCCCTGACTGATTGTGCCATTGATCATCAATTTTAGATAAGCATTGAAGTTTTCAATATTGATTAGATCTTGTTCATTAAACACAGGAGCAAATTGTTTGGAAAGAAACTCTGAGTCTTCTGGTCCAACTCGGAAAGATACAATTGTTCCCACATTTCCAAAAACCGACTTTTGAATTTCTTCTGGTAGCTGTCCAAGAAATTGATGCGCAATATTCAAAGAAAGTCGATATTTTCTAGCCTCCGAAAGAATCGTTGAAATACTGTCCGTTGTGAAATTTTGAAATTCATCAATATAGAAATAGAAATCTTTTCTTTCTTCTTGTGGTATATCGGTTCTACTTAAAGATGAAACTAAAATTTTTCCAACAATCACAAGACCTAATAAATAGGCGTTCATCTCTCCAATTTTTCCCTTTGATAGATTAACTAAGAGAATTTTTTTCTCATCCATTATCTTTCTGAAATCAATGGAACTCTTTTGCTGACCGATAATTGGGCGCATTGTGTCATTTGAAATAAATTGAGTAAGTTTACTTGTGATATATGGAACCATATTGGCAAGCGCTGCTTCTCCACCAGCCTTCTGAGCTTCTTTTTCCCAAAAATTCTTAACACTAAAATTTTGACATTTAGACAGTTTGTATTTTCTAAAATCTTCATCAGCAAGCACCTTCGAAATTTCAATTAGTGTTGACCCTGAAGCTGGATCATCCATAATTAAAAGCATGGCATTTCTAATATACTGTTCAAACATCGGACCACCAGTTGACTTCAAGTCATAGAGCTTGTCAAATATTTTGATCATTTCATTGATCACAAAAGTTTTCTGTTCAGGATAGTTTGGGTCATATTCCAAAAGATTAAGTCCTAACGGCCTTTCAGTATCCGAGGGGTCAAAAACGATGACATCTTCTGCTCTTTCTTTTGGCACGCAGCTCAAGGCGTCTTCAACTAGATCGCCATGAGGATCAATAACACAAACACCTTCTCCGTTTATGATGTCTTGTTTGATCAATTCTCCCAAAAAACCAGATTTTCCAGTTCCAGTCTGTCCAATTATGTACATATGTCTTCTGCGATCCTCTCTGTCGATTCTGACAACATGATCATCTCCCCGATAAGTATTGTGCCCCAGGGTCAGACCTTCTGTCGGCAAGTTCGATGGAACAGCAGCTTGTTTTGATTTTAGCCATTTGACCTGGGGGGTACCAGTTGTGAATATTGGAAAATGAAACAAACTTGCCAGCTCTTCTGTGTTCAAAATCAATTTTCTCTTTTTTTCAAAATTTCGAAAGATAAAGTTGTAGATTGTTTTGTTTAAATTTCCAGCTTTGTTTAAAAAAGCTTCGTTCACTTTGAGAGAATTCGTGTCCGGAGAGTTAAACTGAGTGAATGAATTTTCAAGTTCTTTGAGCAAGTCTTCTGCTTTTTCTTTTGTCGGCGCAGATGTCACAAGTCTAATATTTGTTTCAAATCCAACTTTGACCGATTTTTCTTCAACCGCTTTTATAATCTCTTCTTGCGAGGGAGTAAGCGTCACTGCCTTTTCAACTTCTTCCTTGGAATTTCCTCCAGCACGAAGGATGTCTATAAATGATTTTAATATTTTTACAACAAAGGATGATTTTCCATAATCAGAAAATCCATTACCTTTTTGCATATCTTTGATCCTACTCTTGCTCTCTGCCTGCCAAGAATTTCCAGCTGGCTTGATCACAATTTGCAAAGAAGCTCCTTCTCCTTGTGGAATTTTACTAAGTGCATTTGTAATGTTTGAAAGTGGATCGGTCTCTAGATGTTTATATGTTTTGATCGGAAAAACATAATTTCTTTTTTGCACTATATACGAGGCAGCTGATCCTCCCTGTGGAACAAAAATATTATAATCTTCAATTTGTTTTATCTCAGCATCAGGATAAAAACTGTTGATTTGTTTTTCGATAATTGGTCTAAATTTTTTGGGAATAGAAACATAAAATGAAATTTCGTTACTATCAATGGGTGTGGCAATTTCAAAAGTCAAATAGAAAGGACCATAAAGAAGCTTCTTGAACATTTCTTCTCTAATATTACTCAAACTTGAAAAAAGCTGCTCCATCACAGAAATACTTTCTTTTTCTTTTTCCCCCTTATTTTGAGCATCTTCATCTGACTTCTTAGGAACGGAGATCTGAAGGACGATCATGTTCAGAGATCTTGTAATCCTCCCCTTGATATTTAGCCGCAATTTAATATAAGAAAGCACTAAGACGATAAAAATAATTAGAAAAAAAAGAAGATCTAGAATTTCTAGAGTGATTATATAGCTACTTATTGGTATTTCCATTTTTTTGTTTTTATTTTTTAGAAATTCTCTTTTCTTATTCACAAACTGAATTGTCATCTCGCAATTACAAATCCTTCAACTTCCCCTTTTTCACAAGTTCATCATGCAACTCTCCCACAAGTTTATCATGTAATGCGTCCAAAAGATAGGCATCTTTTAGATTTCTGGCAATATTGATGCTATGACCGATCCCCTTTTCAAAGGCAATAACGACAAGACGAGAAACTTTTCCAGGAGTATCAAGACCTTTTAATTCTTCAATGGTTTTTTTGATGTGATTCTTTTTTTCATCTTCCTTGTCAACCGCCACCGTTTGTTGAGTTTGCGCAGAATTTTGAGCTTGATATTTTTCCAAAAAATTTTCTTTTGTAGCTTCAATTTCCTTTTTTTCTGGTAATGGCGCTTTTTCTCCAATTGCCGCTTTTTTTTCGGCCAACTTCTTCTCAAGATCCTCAATTTCTTGAAGATCAATATTTTCACTATTTATTTCTACCATAAATTTATTTGATTATATTTTATGAACTACTTTTTTCCCCAACCCGACACCAGTCAGGAACTGGTTTATTAGTTAACCATTTTACACAATTATCCCTTTGTTCTTCATTAAGTGCGGTAAATAAAACAGCCAAAAGACCAGCTCCTCCAATAGCCATACTTGCTCCCGTAAGCGCAAGCCCCTTGCCTACTCCTTGTTTTACTGCTTGTTCAATTGTCTTTTTTGCAATTTCTTCTGTTGCATGTTCTCCTAATAGCGCCATTACTCCTGCATATATTCCAGGTCCATAAACTGCAACCAATCCGATTCCTGCTAAGAGTGTCATAATTGCCAGAATGGACATTTTAGGATTTTCCTTGATCGCATGAGCAATCCTTGCTAGAACACCTTTTTCTTCCTCAGTTAATTCTCCTCGCTCTTCTTTATCAAAAAGATCCGTCATTTTGTCTAATGCCACCATTGACTGCTCTAACATTCGAATTACATAATCTCTTTCGACATGATGTCCATTAATCAGATCATTTATATTCGAGTCATCAGAGGCAAAATTATAATATTCCAATCTTTCTAAATCTAATTTAATTTGATTAGAATTTTTCAAATGCTTGATAATATCTTTCATTTTTGCCTTACCCTTTTCTTTGAAAAGATCTTCTGCACTTTGACCATTGCACAGCTCTTCATAGGCTGTGTGTTCTTCCATGATCTGCTCTTGCAATTTTGTTTTCAACATTTCATAATCACTGTCAATCTCTTCTGAGTTTTCTATTACTTTTCTCTCAATTAATTCTTTCACAGCATCTTCTTTCCGCTTTTTTATCCAATCTCTTTTTTCATCTTCGGTATTTAGATCATTAAACTTGACATTTTCTAAATCAAAATTAATCTCCATCAAAACCATTTCTCCCTCTTTGAACCATCCCTGATCTATTCCCATTATATACGCCGTCATCATTTTTGCTTCATTATCTGTCCACTCTTCTTTTGGTTTATTTGTCAAAATAACTTTCTCAATCTCTTTTCTCAGTTTTTCCTCCCCTTTTTCATTCACCTTTTCTCCCTTATTAATTTTTTCAATTATTTCATCCACACTCAAATTTTCCGCTTCTTTGGTTTCTGTTTCATCTTTTATTTCTACAGGTATCAAATCTTCCTGTTTTTCATTATTATCTCCAGATTTTTGTTCAAGTTTTTTTTCATTCGACGAACTTATTCCCTCGACAATATCCTCTCCTGCTTGCAACTCCTCAATTCTTGTTTTACTCCGATCTCTGATTTCATCATCAACCAATACTGCAACTGGAGTCTCTCCCAGCTTTTGTTCAAGAAGAACAGTTAAAAATTTTTGCAATACATCTTTTGGAATTCTTTCAATATTCAAATAAATAGCATTTTCAGGATCAAGCAATTCATCTGAAATTTTCCCACCTTTATCAAGATAGTCAGTTACCATTTCTTCACTATTCATTCTATCCTCTCTTTTACGCATTTGCATTTCTCTCCATGCATCAAGTCCCGCCATTTCTTCTGAATTAATATCAGGTTCTTGGAAATTTGAGTCTTCTCTTCTACGTTTAATTTCATTTCTTGCCATTATAACAGCAACAGAATCCTTTTTTTCTGCAACCTCAATAAAAGCTTCAAGCGCGACTTTATTAACTTTTTTAATATCACCAATAATAGTGTCTTCAATATTTATTTTATTTTTTTCAAAAGTTTTCTCACTAACAATAGACCCTTTTATTTCAACCACATCTTTTTTAAAATCATTTAATTCTTTGTTTGCATCTTGTATTAAATCTTGATTTTCCTTACCAATTTTATCGCTTTCTGAACTTTGACCTACGGACTTTAGATTTTCATTTACTGCTTCACCATTTTCACCTACTACAGATACAAGTTCCTCTGCCTGCTCTACAATTTCTTCTGGTGTTCCGTGTTTATTTTCCTGCCCTTTTTCTGGCTTCGTTTCCTTATCTTCAATATTTGCAATATCCTCTGGATTTGTCATATTTTTATAATTAACTTTTTTTAATCTTATTTCTTACTTCTTCAAGTTTTTTTTCATCAACTAGTTTGATTGAACTTTCAAGGAGTTTTGATTGTTTTTTCAATATAACCAAAATTTTGGAATGAAAAACTTCATACAAAGCCCGCAACTTCTCAATCTTTTCTCTATCAGTTAATTGACTCATTTGATCAATTTATTTTGAATTAGATTAATTGTCATTTTTAAATGGAACGATAGCATAGTAAATAATCCTATTCTCTATCATATAATGGAACGAAAAATCCCGTGAGAAGATTCATTCACACCGTCATCCTGAGTGAAGCGAAGGATCCCGTGAGAGAGTATATTTTGTGCTGAATAACAATTCTGTGTGCATAGGCTCGGGATTCTTCACTTCCTACTGTCGTTCAGAATGACGATCTTTCGAGTCATTCTGAGTGACGCGAAGATTCTCGTGAGAAAATTCACATTCCATTGAATAACTATTCAAAGCGACAAGATCTGAATTTTCTTCTTTGGCGAATCTGCCAAAGGCATGACTTCTTGCTATAATAATTCAAAATGACTGTAATTACAAAAACCCCTATTTTTCTTTCTTAAAACTCAACATTTCCTTTTTAACCGATTCAATTTCTTCTGAAAAAATGCTTTCTGTTTTTGAATTATTTGCCAAAAGAAATTTTTCCATTTCATCAAAATCGCTCTTCGGAATTTTTTCAAACTCGTCAATCTCCTCTTCACTGAGATCTTCCACAATTCTCAGTCCTGCTCTTTCGCTAATCAAGCTCAAGACATCATTCAAAATTTTCTGAGCATCCTCTTCTTGCAAAAAATTCAATCCCAAAGAAGTTCTCAGATCTTCTATAATTTTTTCATTTATTAATTTCATAAGATTTATTTTATGATTTTGATTATAAAATTTGATTTATTTATCACCTTTTAATATTCTTTCAAGTGCGTCTAAAAAACTATCAATGTATTTATGTCTGGGATCAGTTACTCTATACTTTTCTTTTTCTCCTTTTATTTTCCGAAGCGCATCGAGTGAAACTGACGACAAATTCTTATTATAATTTTTAAGAACACTAGTTCCTAAAACTTCATCAGCCCGAGACAATCCAGAAGTATTAATATTATCAGAACTTTGAATTAGATCAGGATAATTTTTTATAATATTTAATAGTTCAGCAAAACCTGCTTCTCTATTTTTAATTTTTTCTAACGACTTAAGTTCTTTTTTCAATTCATTAAGATTGTTTACCTCGTCAAGTTTACTAACACTTTCAAGTAATATATGTCCATCGGCGTTAGATAGTTTTCCGCTTTCATTTTTTTTGTTGTTCACGCTTCCATTATTTTTTTCTTCTTCTATAGCCCTTGCCAAGCTTTCACCATCCTTATTGGCCATTTCAATTTTTTTTTGAAGATTTAACTTTCCAATTTTATCAAA
Organism: Candidatus Parcubacteria bacterium; assembly: GCA_023140775.1. Lineage (GTDB taxonomy): Bacteria > Patescibacteriota > Minisyncoccia > JAHIHE01 > JAGLIN01 > JAGLLA01. The sequence continues at coordinate 3,279 of JAGLLA010000028.1, read as the reverse complement.
TATAGCATTTAAATAAATTTCAAATTGGGTGCGCTTATCAATATTTTGATTTAAAGCATCTTTTTCCTGTTCTAATAATTTATCGAAATCTTCATACATTTTAGATCCTCCTCTGTCATATATAGCTATTGTCTCTTTATCCGCTTGAAGCGTTGTATTAAGCCATTGCAAACCTTTATTTTCCTTTAGCAATTTTTTATATCCGCTCCTTTGTTGAATTTCTTTTTTTATTTCACTTTCAAATTTTGCACTGAACTCATCGATAGTTTTAATATTATTAATAGATTCCACCTTATAATTAAATCTTTCCATAAGCTTGCCAGAACTAATATCGTCCTTAATATCATTTAATATTCTTTTCGCATCTGCTTCAGACCTTTCTTGATCGTTCTCGGACTCAGTTTTAGTTTCAACATCTTCTTTCGACGATTGTTGACCATTGTCATTTCCACCGAAAATCCTATCACTCATTTTTCTAAAAATTCCTTTTTTATTACTTTTTTCTTGGTCTTTCTCTTCTTGTTTTTCAATAATCTCAACAATCTTTCGAAAAAATACGATCAGAGTACCAACCTCTTTTGAGCTTGTCGTACCAGGATCACTTTCCAATGCATTAATACTTTCCACACAATATTCTTTTACTGCTTCATTATTTTTTGCCTTAATATTTTCCAATACCTTGTTTTCAAATTCAGTTCTGTTTTCTTCGTCTTTAAACAAGCTAAATTCATCCTGATTAACTATATCTTCAAAAACTACCTTGATAGTGTGCCGATTGCTCATTCTCCCAATTCTTCCAGCAATTATTTTATCTGCAATACTTTCAAAATTTCCTGCTAAGACTTGTTCTCTAGCAGTTATTTCTCCTTCTTTACCTTGGTTTATTTCATCAATTGTTATCGTCTTTTCTTCTTCTAATAATTTCTTTATTATCTCACTAGGATTATCAAGAAAACCTTTTTTTACTAGCTTGCCTTTTTCTACTTCGGGATCACCATCTTTCGGATTCCATGCTACTAACTCCCCGCTTGGTTTCACAATAATTTCATAATCATCATAATTCAAATTATCACCTTCTCTTTGCGAACTCTCATCCGCACTATCAGTATGAATTTCTCCTGATATTCCTCCTGAAAACATATTTTTTATTCTTCCTATAAATCCTAATTTCTTTTTCTTTAATATATCTGTTTCTGCCTTCAATTTTTCTGCCTGCGCATCTCCCAATTTCATTTGGATAGCATGAATACCAAGTTCAAGGTTTGTCTTTAGTTCAAAAACTTCTTTAGCTTTGGCAAGTTGCAACTCTCTCAATTGTTCGTTGGTCATCTTATCAGTATCTATGAGAGATAATTTTGAAAATTTAGTACTAACTACTTCAGCTCTCGCCAGGCTTCTCATCGCTTCTTTGCTAGCCCTCGTTGATATGTCATTTCCCGCGACTTCAGACAATTCTTTTTCCGTATCTTCCAATCTCTGTTCAGCTAATTTTATAAATCTGTCCATTCTCTCCAATCTTTCTATCGCCTCTGCATTTGTGGTTGGTTCTAGTTCTACTGTTGGAGTTTCTGTTTCTGCTATTGGAGTTTCCTCGAAATCATCCATTTCTTGATCCATTATTTCTTTTTGAACATTAACATTAATTCCATCTTCTTTGAATTCGATATCAATCTTATAAATTTCGTTTTGATAATACATTTCAATAAGAACATAATTTTCAGATTCTTTATACACATTAAATCCTTTACAATTAAAATAATCAGGTAAATCACTATCCTCCCCTATAATATTATAAAGAGCAATCAAAGCATTCTGCCAATTTCCCTCTCTTTTTATTCTCTCTTCTTGATTCAAAAGTGACTTCAACCCACTGAGTTGATTTTCATTCAAATTATAAAATTTTCCACTTACCTCAGAAGATTCTACTTCTAACCCATCAACTTTCTCTTGCTTCGGTATATTATCCTCCACTTCTCCTGTTTCGTTATGATTTTTAATACCAACTTTCTTAATCTTATGCTCATTAAAAAGAGGGGTAGTTTTTCCATCTGACCTTTCTTCAAATTCACTTTTCCAGTCTTCAACATTCTCTTCAACATTCAATTTCTTCTTCTGAGATCTTTCTTTAGACCAATTTCCACCATCGGCAGCTGCTTTATTTAACGTTTTATCTCTTGTGATTATTTTTAGTACATCATCTTCAGGTTGTTTTGGTGCACTTGGATTATCAAAATTCTCATTTTTCATATTTTTTATATTAGACTAATAAAATCTCATTTAACTCTAAACAATATCACACTTCTATCAAAATGTCAAGAGCTTATCCATCGTCATTCTGAGTGGAGCGAAGAATCCCGTGAGAAAATTCATCTTGCATTTATGAACAACTCTATACACATAAACTCGGGATTCTTCGTCGTACCTCCTCAGAATGACAAATATTTTATGTCATCTCGAAATAAGTACTGAAATGAATTCAGCATAGACTCTCGTGATTGAGAAATCTAAAAAACATAACGAAAGAAATAAAATGTACCTTATAGATTTCTCACCCTTGGGGATTCGACAAGTGTAAAAAGATTCGAAACAACAACTCTTTAACTACGCAATTCCAAAAATCTTCAACATAAACAGAATATAAAGAACCAAATACATCAAACCTTCCCAATTATAAATTTTCTTAGAAATTCCTGAAAAAAGATAAAGTAGGGTAGCTGTCACAAGAAACGGTACACCGACATAGAAGGTCTTGTCGTCAACAACGAGAGTTCCCATCATTGCTGGAACACCAACCACAACTAGACTATTGAAAATATTCGAGCCAAAAACATTCCCCAAAGCAATCTCATACTTCCTCTTCATCGCTGCTCGAAGAGAAACAACAAGTTCCGGAAGAGATGTTCCAATTGCCACGGCGCTCATGGCAATTACCCCAGTTTCGATATTCAGACTTTTGGCGATCTCAATCAAAGATTGTACAGTATATTTTGCGCCAATATATATAAAAAATGCGCTGATCACCATAGTCACAATAACGCCAATTTCAACTTTTGGCTTGTAATTCCAAAGTTTTTTCAAAAAACGATTCCTACTCGCTTTCGTCGGCGGAAAGGTAAATTTTCTTTTGTCTTTTTTTTCTTCTTCGGTTTCACGATGTTCCAAGATGTCTCTTTCTTTATTCGAAGAAATTATATAGAAAAAATAAATGCCATAAGTCAAAAGCAATACCAAACCTTCAATGAAAGTAACCTGCTTATCAATTAATATAAAAACTAAAAT